>CAYVDY010000109.1:0-14838 GCA_964450255.1 uncultured Candidatus Solibacter sp.
CATTCCCCGCAACGATACGAAATGCGTCCCGTGCGTTTGCATCATCGTACAGGAAGAATACGTTATTTGTCTGTTTTCCAATCTGGAATTTCTCTGTCCCTGCATCGCGGAGACTAATGACTGCCTGGTTTCCTCCAGTCACGTTGTCTAGCGCGAGATACCCGCCATTCGCTCCAACACCAGAAACGATCAAGGTGTAGAGAAGCGGATTGAACGACAGCGCCGCGGCGTTCTGCTGATAGACACCCGATCCGCCAACGTATGGGACACTGTTCTGAGCGAAGATCCCCGCGCCTGTACCGCCGCGCGCATGGCCACTTCGGTATTGCCGAACCCCACGTCGCCGCAGAGCAGGCGCTCCATGGGGTGCGGGCTTTCCATGTCGCGCTTGATCTCGACAACCGCCTGCACCTGATCGCGCGTGGCCGTGTATTCGAAGGCATCCTCGAACTCGCGCTGCCAGTTGGAATCCGGCGAGAAAGGGAAGCCCTCCGACATCTTGCGCTCGGCATAGAGCTTGAGCAGCTCCTCGGCCATGTCGCGCATCTTGGCTTTAACGCGTGACTTGGTCTTGGCCCAGGTGACGCCGCCGAGCTTGTCCATCGGGGGCGGCGCTTCGCCGGCGCCGCGGTACTTCTGGATCAGGTCCAGCCGGGTGAGAGGAACGTACAGCCGCGATTCGTTGGCGTACTCCACCACCATGAAATCTTCCATGGTGTCGCCGCCGCTGATCTGCTTCAGGCCAGTAAACTTGCCGATGCCGTGCTGCGCGTGGACGACGAAGTCGCCGATCTTCAGGTCCAGACTTTCGGGCGTGAACAGCGCCACGTGAGACCGCACACGCTGCGGCTCCGCGGCGTAGTCTGAAGCCTCGAAGAGATCCTCGCTGCCGATCAACGCAAAGCGCGCCTCGGGGAACACCGCGCCGCGCCGGACTTGCGCCTGCACCAGGTAGACGCTGGCCGCCTCCATCGCCAGGTACGCCCGTTCGGAGAGGTACTGCGGCGTGGTGGTCTTCAGTTCCATGCCGAGGTGGAAGGGCAGGGAATACTCGGCCAGGATATCGGCCAGCCGCTCTACCTCGCCCTGTGTGGACGCGCAGAACGCCACGCGGTAGCCCTGCTCCACCATGGAGCGCGCCTCGCTCACTGCCGCCGGCATGTTGTTGCGGAATGCCATGCCAGGCCGGGACGAGATCTGCAGCGGCGCATGTCCCTCATGCAACTCGCCCTCCAGGCCGAGTTCCCGGATCTCCACCTCGCGTCGCTCCACGTTCGCGGCTGCGAATTCACCCCAGCGCAGGAATATCTGATCCGGCGGGCACGGCGACTGCTCCTCCAGCGAATCCAGGCGCTTCCAGAGGCGCTCGGCGGCGGTCTTCAGCCCTTCAGGCTCGTCCCACACCAGTACCGGGTTCTCGATCAGGCTTTCGATGGTGCCATGGCGCGGCCGCAGCATCGGCAGCGCGAACTCCCAACCCGGAAATACCTCGCCGGCGACGATGTCTTCGCGATCCAGACGCTCAGCCAACTCGCGCAGCAGTTGGTGCGTGCGCGGCGTCTCCTCCAAGGGCAGCAGCGTACACTCCTGCACCTTCAGCACGGAGCGCTGCGTTGCCGGGTCGAATCGCCGCAAGCTCTCGATGCTGTCGCCGAAAAACTCCAGACGCAGCGGTTGATGCGCCTCGGCCGGAAACACGTCGAAGATGCCTCCACGAATGGAAAACTCGCCCTCCATCTCCACAGGCTCGCGACGCTCATATCCAATGCTCTCCAAATGCATCGCGAGGTCGTCCATGCTGATCTCATCGCTCTGCCGCAGAGTGAGCGCCAGTTGGCGGTAGTCGTTCGCGCCGCCCGTGCGCAGCAGCGCGCTGGCCACCGGTGTCACGGCAATGGAGCTCTTGCCGGAGGCCAGGCGGTAGAGCCCAACGGCCCGCTGCTCCTTCAGCTCAGTGTGCGGCGAGAGGTTCTGACCGGGCAGGACGTCCAGCGCCGGGATGAGCAGCGGGTCCGGCGCGCCGCGCCCGCTCAGCAGTAGATCGTGAAACGTCTGGAGCAGCTCAACCAGAATCTCGGCTGTCCGGTTGGTGTCGGTGATCACCAGGATCGGCTGTTCCAGCGAATGCCAGAGCAGCGTGAGGTAGAGTGCCTTCGCGGTGGGCGTCAACCCGCTGAGTTGCGATCGCCCGCTGCGCTCCTCGCGCAGGCGCCGGGTCAGTTCCTGAAACGCCGGATGGCGCGCAAGACTCTGGAACTGGTCGCGAACGCTCTGGTTGATCACTCTGCCGACCGCCGCGAGACGATCTCTTCCACCGTTGCCGTCGTGGAATAGCCGGGCTCAATCGGCAGCAACACCACTCTGCCGCCGGCCGCTTCCACCTCTTCGCGCCCGGCCACGAAGTGGCTCCAGTCGCTGCCCTTCACCAGTACGTCCGGCAGAATGCGGCTGATCAGTTCGCGCGGCGTCTCCTCGTCAAAAAGGGTGACGGCGTCCACCGCCGCGAGTGCGGCGGCGAGCGTGGCGCGGTCGTCCTCATTGACGATGGGGCGTTTCGGGCCTTTGATGATGGCGACGCTCTCGTCTGAGTTGAGCGCCAGGATCAGGATGTCGCCCAGTTCTTTGCACCGTTCCAGCGTTCGAATGTGGCCCGGGTGCAGGATGTCGTAGCAGCCATTGGTGAAGACCACGACCTGGCCCTCGCGGCGCCATTTCTCTCTCGCCCGCCGCAGTTCGCCGTGTGTGTAAATCTCGCCCACTACACCAGTTTAGCGGTCTGGAGCGCGATAGACCGCATGCAGCATGCGGAGGTGGCGGTTGGACGGGTTGGCAGCGAACAGCTCAGCGGGAGCGGCGTCGCTTTCGATCACGCGATTCTCATCCAGCAGCCACGCGACATGCCGGCCCAAGGGCGATTCGCCGGCCGCGCTAGGCAGTGCGTGCGGGTGGATGGAGGCGGCTTCGTAGCAGAGCAACTCGCCGGAGTTCGCAGCACTCGCCAGTGCGTCCAGTTCCACGTCCAGCCCACGCAGGTCGGCGATCCGCCGCCGGAACGGATCATCGCGGAACTCGTGGCCGGCATTGGCGCCTGTCTTCTCGAAGAGCCGTTCCAACTGTAGGAGCAGTGCCTGCATGCAAGGGTATTCTACTCTGGAATCAGTGGAAGACTATTCGCGCATTGTTGTGCGGGCTACCAATTGGGTGGGTGACGCGGTGATGAGCCTGCCGGCTCTGGCCGCCGTGCGCGCCCGCTTCCCCCGCGCGCACATCGCCGTCCTCGCCCGGCCGTGGGTGGAGGGGCTCTACCGTCAGGAACCGTTTGCCGACGAGATTATTCCCTACCAGCCGGCGAGAGGCATAGCCGGCGTGCGCGATCGCTGGGCCGCTGCACAGCGTCTCCGCGCCGGACGGTTCGATTGCGCGGTGCTGCTACAAAACGCCTTCGACGCCGCGCTCGTGACATGGATGGCCGGGATTCCCCGCCGCGTCGGCAACGCTCGCGATGCACGCGGACCTCTATTGACAGACGCCGTCCCGCTGCCCAAACCGGGCGAGATTCCACCGCACGAGAGCTTCTACTATCTGGAAATGCTCCGCCGCATGGGCTGGGTGGAGCGGCTGCCCGCCGAGCCGCTGATCCGGCTCTCCGTTCCCCGCTGCGAAACGAAACCGCTGGTCGGTGTCAGTCCTGGGGCGGCGTTCGGCTCGGCCAAGCGTTGGATTCCTGAGCGATTCGCAGCCGCCGCCGCCCACCTCGCCGGTGAACTGCACGCGGAGATCTCGCTCTTCGGCTCGGCCGCCGAGCGCGAACTCTGTGAGGACGTCCGCGCCGAGATTCAGCGCCTTGGCTTCACCGCCACGAACCACGCCGGTCGCACCACGCTCGATCAGTTCATTCAGATGGCCGCCGCCTGCACCGTCTTCCTGACCAACGATTCCGGCGCCATGCACATCGCTTCCGCGCTTGGAGTGCCGTCGGTGACCGTCTTCGGCGCCACCAACCACATCACCACGGGACCCACTGGGCCGCTGGCGCGGATCGTCCGCGAGGACTTCGATTGTGCGCCTTGCATGCTCCGCGAGTGCCCCATCGATCATCGCTGCATGACGGCCATCAGTGCGGAAAAAGTCGCTGAAACAGCGCTCAAACTGCTACAAAAGAGCTAGTGGATACACGAAACAAGATCGTTTCGGCCAGCGAAGCCGAATCGCGCCTGCCCCATATGGCCTTTCTCGTTTCGGGCTGGTTCGATCCGTTGTTGGCCGCTCACGCCGCCCGGATCGACGAGATTCCGGAGCAGTTCTCCGTGGCCGTGCAGATTACCGATCCGCCCAACCCGCTGCTGCCGGCACGGGCGCGCGCCGAGTTGGTGGCGGCCCTGCGCCGTGTGGAGTTGGTGATTCTGGACGAGGCGCAAGCTCTGACGCCCGCGCTGCGGCTGGAAGAGGAAGAGGCCGGATTGCGTGCGGCGTTTCTGGCGCACGTTCACGAACGGCAGAGTTGAACCAGGATGGCAGTGTCCCGCATTCTTGTGGTCCGGTTGGGCGCGATGGGCGATATTGTCCACGCCTTGCCGGCCGTCACTTCGTTAAGGGCGTCTTTCCCTGGATTGCAGGTCTCCTGGGCTGTTCACCCCAAGTGGCGCGAGCTTCTGGAAGGCGGCGGCGCGGCGGATGAACTGATCTTCGTCGATAGGCGCAGCTACAGCAGCGTCCGGACGGCAGCAGCAGCCTTGCGTCGCGAAGAGTTCGATTTCGCGATCGATTTCCAGGGACTGATTCAATCCGCCCTGGTCGCCAAGGCGGCGCGATGCGGAGACGTATTCGGCTTTCACCGCGATGTCGTCCGCGAGAAGCCCGCATCGCTGTTCTACACGCGGACCTTGTTGAGCCGCGCCGCGCATGTGGTGGACCGCAATCTGGAACTCGCCTCGGCGGCGGGCGCTACGCAGCGCATCCTCGAATGTCCTCTACCGCCGGGCCGGCCCGAGGGCTCGCTGCCGCCGGGTCCATTCGTGCTGGCTGCGCCGTTTGCAGGCTGGGCTTCGAAACAGTGGCCGTTGGAGTATTACGCCGAGGTCGCGGCGAAACTACCTGTGCCACTTGTCTTGAATGGCGCGCCCTCGCAGGAGAGCGCTCTGCGGGCCGTAGCCGGCGCGCAGGTACACATTTCGTCGATCTCCGGGTTGATTGATGCCACGCGGCGAGCGGCTGCAGTCATTGGCGTCGATAGCGGGCCGTTGCATCTGGCCGCGGCGCTCGGCGTTCCGGGAGTCGCCATTTTCGGTCCCACGGACCCGCAGCGCAACGGGCCGTATTCCGACGCCATCCGGACTCTGCGCTCCGCCGACGCGATCACCACGTACAAGCGCGGCCAGGAAATTGACAAATCCATGCGAGACATCTCCCCCGAGCGGGTGTTGGCAGTCATAATGGATATGCTCTAATGGCAGTCTTCCCTAAGTCATACGCCGATACCGTGCAACGCCTGCGCGTGCCCACTGGCCTCCTTCTGGCGGCTGCATTCGTTTGGCTATCCCAGCCTGTGCTGCCCACGCTGCTGCTCGGCTTCCCTGTGGCTCTCGCCGGGCTCGCAGTGCGAGCCTGGGCCGCCGGCCATCTGCGCAAGAACCAGCAATTGACGGTCTCGGGGCCCTATGCCTTCGTGCGCAATCCTCTCTACATCGGCACGCTGCTCACCGCCATTGGCTGCACCATCGCCGCCGCTCAACCGTACCTGGCTGCCTTCATCGGGGTGGTCTTCCTATTTGTCTATCTGCCCGTGATGGAACAGGAGGAGCAGCACTTGGCGAACCTGTTCCCGGAGTTCACCGCCTACGCCAGGCGAGTGCCTCAGTTGTTGCCTCGCATTCCGGAGTCGCTCCCGGCGCAGGGCTTCTCGTGGAGTGTCTACCTGCAGAACAAGGAACAGAAGGCGCTCTATGGGTTTGTGGCCGTTTACGCATTTCTCGTCGCCAAATCCATCTGGTTCTAATTGTGAGATGCTGGCGGCATGCAGATAACTTTCTGGGGCGCTGCCCAAACGGTGACGGGCTCCATGCACGAGCTGACTGTTCAGGGAAAGCGCTACCTCCTGGATTGCGGCCTTTTCCAGGGACGCCGCAAAGAAGCCCGCGAGCGCAACGCCAACTTCCCCTTCCGGCCCTCGTCCGTTGAGGCGGTCCTCCTCTCCCACGCGCACATTGATCACACAGGGAATTTCCCGACCCTTTCGAAGGGGGGATTCAGCGGCCCGGTCTACGCCACTCCGGCCACCACCGATCTTTGCATGGCGATGCTGAAGGATTCCGCCTTCCTGCAGGAGAAAGACGCGCTCTTCCTCGCAAAGAGACTGAATCGGCGGAGAAAGATCGGCCAGGAAGACGACCTGGAAGTGGTGGAGCCGCTTTATTCGATCGCGGATGCGGAACGCGCGCTCACGCAGTTCCGCCAGGTGCCCGAAAACACGCCAACCGACGTTGGGCCGGGTCTCCGCTATCAGGGGCTCGATGCCGGCCACATGCTGGGTTCCACGTCGCTGGTGATGGAGCTGGAAGAGGACGGCCGCAAGGTGCGTCTGGCGTTTTCGGGCGACGTGGGGCGAGCCAATCTGCCGATTACTCGCGATCCGCAGGAGATGCCGCCCGTGGATTATCTGATCATGGAGTCCACCTACGGTGATCGCCTGCACAAGGAAATGGGCGCCGTGAAGGACAAATTGGCGGACGCCATCAACCGAGTCAGCGCGCGCGGCGGCAAGATCATCGCTCCGGCATTTGCGGTGGGCCGTACCCAGCAGATCGTCTTGCTCCTCCACCAGTTGATCAACGAGCAGCGGATTCCGGGCATTCCGATCTTCGTGGACAGCCCGCTGGCTGTAAACGTCACAGAGGTCTTCCGCAAACACACCGACCTGTTCGACGCGGAAACCGCTGAGTTCCTGGAAAACGGCCAGGATCCCTTCGGCTTCAGGCTCCTGCACTACGTGCGGGAGGTCTCTGAATCGAAAGCGCTGAACGATCTGCGCGGGCCCGCCTTTATCCTCTCGGCGTCGGGCATGTGCGAAGCCGGCCGGATCCTGCATCATCTGCGAAATACGATCGAGAATCCTCGCAACATGGTCATGATCACTGGATTCCAGGCCGAGCACACACTCGGGCGCAAGATTGTCGACAAGTGGCCGGAGGTGCCGATCTTTGGTGAACCGATGCGGCTGCGGGCCGAAGTCGTGAAACTGAACGAGCTTTCGGGACACGCGGATCAGAGCGAATTGCTGGCTTGGATGCGGCCCATGGTGAAGACCCTCAAACGGGTCTTCCTGGTACATGGCGAACCGGCACAATCGGCGGCGCTGGCCAAGTCGATCGAATCGATCTACGGGCTCCCTGTGACGATTCCAGCTCGCGGCGAGTTCTCTCCGCTGTGAGTACTGGAGCCGGGTACTAGGACGTACGCCTTAGTGGAAATGGGCCTACTGGCCCTATGAAAGGTAAGGTGTTTGCCATCTAATTGGATTAAGCATGGCAACCGCAGCAACCAATCTCAATACGGCCAGAACCGGCGTCGCAGCAGCCCGGCCAGCGTTTCTTCAATTCGCATATTTGCAGGGCTTGGACATCCTGACGACGCTGGCGTTCCTGCTGGCTGGCGTGCAGGAAGGGAATCCGTTCGTTCGTGCTGCCATCGGTCTCTTTGGCAACCCGTTACTCGGGTTGCTGGCGATCAAGGGATGTGCGCTGCTGCTGGGCCTCTATTGCTGGCTGGGCGGCCGGGTGCGGCTTCTTCAACGCGCGAATCTCTTTTTCGCGGGGTTGGTTGCCTGGAATCTCTTCTGCCTGCTTCTGGGGCTGGGCAGTCGTTTCTAGCCATTGCCCCAGGTGGTGAGGTAGGATTGCACCCTGCTGAAGATGCTCGAAATCGGGCCCGTGACCTGGTAGGGCACGACGGCGGCGACCGAAACGACGATGAAGCCAGCCAACAATGCGTACTCCACCATCTCCTGGCCACGGATGCCGCGCTTTGACCTTGGATGGAGCAGTACCACCCACAGTGCTTTCCGCATAATGCCTTCCTTTGCCGTCTGTACTATGTCTATGGTGAGGCACGGGCGGGCGGCGAACAACCCAGCAAACTCCGTAGAACGGTACTCAAAAATCCTTAGGACTTTGGTAGCGGCTCCGGTTCCGGACCGTAGCCCGGCCTGTAGCCATGACGAATCGTCTCGATGACGGACGCGGGCGTCAGCAATGTCACTGTGGCTCCAGCCCTCTTTTCGACCCGGCTGGCATATCCTGCGGGGCTCCATAGCCACAGGGAATCGCCCCGGACCAGATGCGGCTGGCCCGACAATGCCACCATGCAGCCGTCGGGCAGGCCGTCCAGCGGGGCCACGGGCCGGGGGCCAAGACGTTGGCCGTGGAGAACGTCGTCCACCTCACCCCAGGGAGCCGAATTGGCGCGAATCCAGGCGGACTTGAATTCCCTATAGTCGGAGCGCCGGCACGTGCCACAGGGGCGGTGTCCCGCCGCCAGGGCCGTGGCCTCGTCGAGAAAAAAGAGCTTCGTATACCGGCGGGGGACCGCCAGTGTGCGCTCGTATGCCAGCAAACAGCACACCCAGTGCCTGTGTTGAAACTCCTGCCCGGCTGAGAGGACGCCGCGGTTGCCCATCATGGTGCCGCGCGCCTCGGTTGCGACGAGGCGGCCGTAAGGATCGACGCGGTTCTGGAGCGGCACTACTCCTTCACCAGGACGGCGACGTCCTTGAACCAGACCTCCGTAGGTTTCTTGCTGCCATGCGTCTGGAGCGCGATGTGGCCTTCCAGCCTGCCCTGCGTGTCGTTGGGCAAATCCAGCGTCTTGCGGCCGTTGACATGGAAGACAATCCGGTGGCCGTGGAGTGACGCGGTCATCTCGTTCCACTCGCCGCCGATCGCGCTTCCGTTGTCTTCCGGCCCGGTCACCCATTTGCGGCCGGTCGGCCCGGTCTCCCAGAATCCGCCGGTGCCCTTGATCTCGTCGATTTCCACCTCGTATGCAGCAAGATTGCCTTTGTCGGAGCGAACGAAGTAACCGGAGTTGCCCTTGACCATCTTGAAGCGAACACGCGTGGTGGAATCGGTCCAGCTCTGATCTGAGACCATGTAGCCGATGCGCTCGTCGCCGTCTACGCTTTGCGCGTGAATGGCGCCGTCTTCGATGGTGAACTTTCCGCCGCCGCGCGGAGTCCAGCCGGCCATGGTCTTGCCGTCCCACAGAGGCTTCCAGACGTGGCGGCCAAGATCTTGAATCCGGATGTTGCGCCAGCTGACCTGCGCCGGCTTGTCGCCTTTATAGGAGTGAACCTGCAGAGCGATGAAGCCGCTGAGGTCCATGGAATCGACAATGTTGGCGCAAGGGACATCGTTGATCCAGACCTTCATCGTGTCGCCGATGGCTTCCACTTTGTAGCGGTTCCACTGGTTATCCTTAAACGCCTTCGAGGCCGCTGGATCTTTGTCGATGTTGTGCAGCCAGGCGCGGCGCGCTTCGTCATAGATGCCGCCGGAGGCGCCGGATTTCTCATTGGCGATCTCCACCTGATAACCGTAGACGCGGCCCTTCTCCTGCTTCTTCTGGGGGTTCGCTTCGGCGTAGCGGTGCGAGCGGATCTGCACGCCCGAATTGAGCAGCGGGTCCGTCTTGGTCTCGAACTCCAGTACGAAGTCGCCGTACTCCTTCTTCGTGCAGAGGAAGCTGTTCGGGCTGCCCTCGGCGGTGGTGCCAACGATCGTGCCCTTCTCAACGACATAGGTGGCCTTGCCGTTGCAGACCTCCCAGCCGTTCAGTGTCTTGCCATCGAAAAGCGGGACGAAGGGTTTGTCGGCGGCGCTGAGCGTGGCGGCCGCGGCGAGCAGCAGAATGAATCGCATGGCTGCTATTTCATCACGACGACGAGCCATTTGGTAAATGGCAGGGCGCAGGAGAGCAGTCTCGATCCGTGTCGGATGGGCATTGGTTGGCCCGGCATTGTGGCTGACTGCGCCGCCCTTGCCGCAGTCGGAGCCTGGGCTGGTGTGCTGGGGGGGTAGGGCGACGTGGCCGGACTGCGCAATGCCGAGGCGGCGTCATTTGCGGAAAGCGCCAGGCAGGTGCGGGCGTGCGGCGGGCTGGGCGACAGGCCGGTGATCGTACTGACGCGTGGCGAGCCGGTGCGCGGTGACGCCGAACTGGAACGGCAGTCGCGCTTCGAGCTGCAGCCGGCCAGGGCGCACCTCTCCACGCGCGGCACGCAGCGATTCGCGATGTGATCAGCGCCCTGTCGAAACCAGCGGCTCGCTGAGCAGCCCGTAGTCAATGAAGTCGTAGCCGGCGCCCGCCGGCTGATGGTCCGGGAACTCCGCCCAGGCAGCCGGCCAGGCGCGCATGCGGAGCTTGGCGGGATGGTGGAACGGGCCCATCACGTTGCGCGGCGTGGAGACCACTTCGATGGTGATGTCGTGCGCGCCGGGGGTGACGGCGAACTCCGCCGAGTAGGGCGGCCAGCCGAGCAGTCCCACTGCCTTGCCGTCGCAGAGAACGCGCGCCACCGAGCCGTTCCATTCCTTCAAGTCGAGCTTCAGGCGGGTGTCGCCGGCGGGGACCTGCACGCGGCGGGTGTACGTCATGGAGCCGGCGAAGAAGGGCCAGCCCTGGCGGGTCCAGGAACCGGAGTTGACTGGCGCGGCGGGCGCGATGCGGAAGCCGGTGGCGGAGGGCACCACGGATTCGCTGCTGAGCACGTAGATGTTCTCAAGCTCCATGTGCACATCGAACGGGGCGGCGGCGATCTCAACGATGTTCTCGCCAGTGCGGGCCACGGCGGCGATAGAGATTCGCTTCAGGTGCGGATCGAGCCACTCCTTCGCGGTGGCGAAGCTGACGGGCTTGCCGTTGACGGTGATGCGGTACAACTCGGGCAGTTCCACGGCGAGGTCGAGCTTCGGCGGGACGGTCGCGGTGTCGAGCTGGAACTTGAACGTCGCGGTGAAGCCGGAGTCCTTCGCAAAGCGGTTGCGGTCCAGCACGGCGCGTTTGAACTGCACGGCATTGTCCCAGGCCGGCCGTTCAAATCCGTGGCGCTGCCAGATCAGCCAGTTGGCGCGCCAGGTGTTGATGTTCGCGAAGCTCTCCTTGCCGATCTGCAGGTCGCAGTAATCGAGCACCAGGGGATTGTCGCCATCCGGCGCCTTCACGGTCCAATCGCTGGAGGGTTGCGGGGTCCAGGTGATGGCTGCCGGCTTGGCAGGCGCTGCCGCGCGGGTCCGCGCGATCAGCAGCAACGATCCGGCCGGCGCGATGACCACCGGGAAGCGCACGCGCCCATTGCCGGCGTCGGTGTAGACCGCAGGCGCGATCTTGCCGGTCTCGGTGTTCCAAAGTTCCAGCGAGCCGGCCGGGATCACGGCCTCGGTGCGCATGGGTGCGAGCGTCGTGTTCGTCAGGAAGATCACGCGGTCGCCCGAGGCGAGGAAGCGCTCGGAGAAACCGGCGGCGGCGGCGATCTCGATGCGCCGCGGCAGGCGCTTGTTGATCTCCGCGAGCAGTTCCTGATTGCCGGCTACGTCGTGCCACTGCGCGGAGAAGCGCTTGCGGAGCAGGCTGGCGGCGTCGCTGGGGCGGCCGTCAACGAAGGCGGGCGGAACCGAGAGCGAGAGGATCTGGCCGCCGGTGGCCAGCCACTGCTCCAACAGCGGCAGGGTCTGCTTGCGCAGGTTGGCGAGGTCCGGCGGCAGAACCAGCAGGTCGTAGGACGCTTTGGCGATGTGCAGTTTGCGATCCTTCACGGAGCCGAACCACTCGGCCATGTACTCGTCGCCGAGATCGTAGTCCACCTGATGATCGGCCAGGAACTGGTTCAACGTGGCATTGTTCTCGCGCATTCTGGTGATCTCCGGTGTGGCGCCGCCACGGCGGGCCAGCAGGAATCCACTCGTGGTCTGCTGCAGAACCAGCACGCGGTGATGCGGCGCGGAGAGGCTGTTCAGATACGACACGCGAGCCAGATGATCGGCGTGCAGACGGTAGTGCGGCCACCAGGCGGAGACGTCGCTGAAGCTCTGCGGATGATCCCGCTTGCGCGCGCCTCGAATGGTGGTGAACGAAAGGTGCTGGTTCATGAAGTTGACGCCGTGCACCATCAGCCAATCGCCGAAGCGCTTGTAGTGTTCGAAGGTGGAATCCCACCCGGCCACGCCGTAGGCCTCGCAAAACGCCCGGCGGCCCAGTTGATGCGATACGCTCGCCACCTGCTTGATGGTGAACAGCATGTGCGCGTCCTTGCCCTGCAAGCGCAAGTTGGTGCCTTCCAGCATGTCGATACCGGGCACGTGCTCGTAAGCGTAGAGCGATGCATCGGCGGGAGTAATCCACGGGGCCGGCCATTCGTGCTCCATCCAGTGGCCGGTGAACTGCAACCCGTTGCGGTCGTTCCATTCGAACATGGGCCGCATGAAGTTCTCTTTCCAGAGGTCGTGGATGGTCTGCCAGTAGTCGAAGCGGACCTTGCGGAAATCGCCGGTGTCCCAGAAGAGCGACGCGATGTGATCGGCCAGATCATAGCCGGTGCGCTTGCGGAACTCCGAGAGGGTGTAGAAGCTGAGCGGTAGCGACAGCCGGGCGGAATCGTAAGCGCCGGCGGTGGCAATCAGCGGTTCGTCGGTGAAGGCCCACTTGATGCTCTTGCCGAACTCGATGCCGAACTCGCGCTTGTAGGCTTCATACGTGGTCTTGAGGAAGAGCGGCGTGGTGCGCGGATTGGTGAGATCGACGTAAGGGAACTCGCCAGTCCACGGATTGCCGGACGCGCGGCGCAGGCGGAAAGACGCGACGGTCTCTCCAGGCTGCACGTCGTTGGGCGCGCTGATGCGGCGCGATTCGATGATGTTGCCCGCGGCGTCTTTCTTCACCGCAAAGAAGGCGACGGTGAGCGGATTGGCCGAGACGGACTTGGGCGATACGTCGAGCTCCGCAACGACGAACTGCGACGCGGTGTCGGGCGCTGCTGCCGGGACATGGCCGCCCGCGAAGCCGGAGGGGTAGGAGTTCTCGTCGTAGATGTTGACCAGCAGTCCCTGCTGTTTGCCGAGCGTGAGGGCCTGACGCCAGAGAGAGAACCACTCTTTGCCGAGGTACTCCGTGATGAGGCCGGGACGCGGATGCACGAACGCTCCGCCCATGCCCTGCTGCTTGTACTGCGCCAGCATCTGAGCCATGCGTTTGGGCTCCATCTCGTCGTTCCAGACCCAGAGGGGCATGGAGCGGTACTCGGCCGGTGGATCGGCGAAGCGGCCGCGGAGCTCATCCAGCGTAGCCGGCGGGCGGGCGGGCAGAGCCTTCGGATTGAGGAGCAGATCGCGGTCCTGGGCGGCGGCCGATAGAGCGAGCAGGGAGAGAAGCAGGATGAATCGCACGGTTACCTCACGCGTTTCGAGACTATCAAATCCACGATAGAGTGAGAGAGCCATGAAGGTCTTATTCTCTTTTCTGATCGCCCTTTCGCTGTATGCGCAGGGTCCGCGCCGCGAGTTCACTCCGGGTGAGGTCTGGCTGGACGTGGACGGCCAGCCGATCCAGGCGCACTCGGCCGGCATTCTGCTGCACCAGGGCGTCTACTACTGGTACGGCGAGGATAAGACTCTCGGCAACTTCAATCGCACGGGCATCTCGGTGTATTCCTCGAAGGACCTCTACAACTGGAAGCGTCTGGGCGTAGCGCTGCCCAAGGACAGCGTGCCGGAGCAGTTCCGCGAGACCGGCGTGTGCGAACGAGCCAAAGTGCTCTACAACAAACGCACGAAGAAGTTCGTGATGTGGATGCACCTCGATGACAAGCCCTACGCCGTGGCCAGCGCCGGGGTGGCGATTGCCGATCAGCCGGCAGGGCCGTTCCGGTTCCTGAATTACTCGCGGCCGGTGAAGTTCGACTTCGGCTATCCGGAGAAAGACCGCACGAATCAGCGCGAACTCGGCAACACATATCGCGACATGAACCTGTTCCTCGATACCGATGGGCGAGCCTATGCCTTCTATGCCAGCGAGGACAACTGGACGATGTACATCGTGCGACTCAATGCCGAGTTCACCGGACCGGAGATGCCGCAGGTGGAGGGGAAGACCTGGGCGCGCATTCTGGTGAAGCAGATGCGGGAGGCTCCGGCGCCCTTCAAGCACAACGGCAAGTATTTTCTGATTACCTCGGGCTGCACGGGCTGGAATCCGAACCGCGCCGGGTATGCTGTGGCGACCAGCATTCTCGGGCCGTGGACGGAGAAGGGCGATCCCAGCGTGGGCCCCGAGGCGGAGACCACATTCCGCTCTCAAAGCACGTTCGTGCTGCCAATGCCCGGGCGCCCGGGCAAATTCATCTTCCTGGCGGACCGCTGGAATCCAAAGCAACTCCAGGATTCGCGCTACGTGTGGCTTCCCTTCGAGGTGGGGCCCGGCGATACTATCGAATTGAAATGGCTGGATCGCTGGCAATTGCCGTAGGTTTGCTGCTGGCCGCTGCATTGGAGCCCACGTATCCGGTGCGCGGCCATATCGTGCCGGCGCACGCCGCGAGCGTCTCGCTGCACGGGGCCACCTCGCCATTTCACGCCTCCGTACTGGCCGGTGCGGACGGGCGGTTCGAATTCAAGAGAATCGTGGCGGGCAGTTACACGCTGAGCGTCTTTGTGCCCGGCCGCGGCGAGACCAGGAAGACCATCGAGGTGGGGCCATCCACAGCGGGCAAGCGTGGGCGGGTGGAATTGACCATCAGCCTCGACGAGTCAAAGATGGTGCCGGATCGCACGGGCGTGGTCTCGATGAAGGAGCTCT
>CAYVDY010000110.1:0-14776 GCA_964450255.1 uncultured Candidatus Solibacter sp.
CCCCCCGAGCCTTCCCCCTTTCCCCTCCACGACGCTCTGCCGCCCTTCGGGCCCTTGCCCTGAACCTCGTCACCAATGGAGTGTCCGGTGCGGTGGAAGAAGTACTCAGCCAGACCGAGCTGCTCCAGGTGGCCGCGGCAGGCGTCGTCCACCGCAAACCCGGCCAATTCCCTGCCCTCACGAGCCGCCGATTGCACGGCATGGACGGCGGCATCGCGTGCGCCGGTGACAGCCGTAAAGACGTTCAGCATCTCGTCCGCCGGCGTTGATCCACAGAATCCGGTCCAGGTGATGTCGTAGTAAACCGAGCCGGGCTCCTTCAACTTCGCCCAGAGGTCAATCAGAAGGAGATCGCCTTCCCGGATGGGGGAGTGATGGGCGACGGTGGGCTCGTAGTGCGGATTGGAGGCGTTGGCGTTGACGGCGACAATCGGGCCATGATCCGTGAAGAGACCCTCTGCTTCAAACGCGTGGAGGATGAAGTGCTTGATATCGAGTTCGCTGATAGCGGCCTTGGCGCGCAATGAGGAGGATACTTTCTCGAAGGCGGCACGGCGCACGGCATCTACTTTCACCTGTGCCCGCTTGTGCGAATCGTACTGCGCTGGACTCCAAACAGCCTCGAAGCTCTGGATGAGATTGGCGGAGGTGCAGATCTCCACACCGCAGGAGGTGACGAGCTCGAAGGTGCCCGCGTCGACATTTGAAACGTAAGGGATGGCGCACTCGGGCGAGTACTGCATGGCGATCTTGCGGCATCCGCGCAGGAGTTGCGACAGTGCGGCGCGCTGCTGCTGCCAACCGGCGTACTGGCGCTTCTCTCCCGGCAGTGCGTCGAGCACGTGTGATTCGATCTTGTGGACCAGGGCGACGGGCTCGCCTTGGGCGGGAATCAGGTAGTACCAGCGGCGCGTGACCATCTGGGAGGGCTCGAAGCGGAGAACTCGATAGGCGAGTGGGTCCCGGCGGTGATGATCGAAGAAGAGCCAGCCGTCGAGGCCTGCGGCGCGGAGGGCCTGTTGAATCTCGGTCGTGCGCATGGTCACTAGGTTAGCAAGGGAAGCAGGTAGTGGTCATGGATAGCGAGAGTACGCGCGGCATAGCGCGCGGCGAGGCTGGGCGTCTGGCGGGTGCCGTCGATCCATGAGAAGTGGATCTCGCGGGTACCGTCGGTGAGCGCGGGCCGGACCAAAGAGGCCATCAGGGCGAGGTTGGCGCGCGTGCCGCGAAACGCGGGGTGGGCAGCCCATAAGTCGATAGTGAGAATCCCCGGGGCGCGGCCATAGAAAATGAGGGCGCGCGGGTTTGGGCCCTGATACAGAGCACGGGCGGCCTGGTTGCGCGCGTTGGCGATGTGGGCGAGCGTGGCGTCCGGCCGGTCAGGCGAGTACCAGAGACGGCACAACGGCGCGAGTTCGGCTGCATGGCAATCACGCAGTGCGTGGCCGGCGGGCACGATGAATCTGGCGAAGCCGGCATCGAGGGCAGCACGCTGCGATTCGACATCAACGGCGGCATGCGTCAATGAGGACTCAAGGTGGAAGCCCAGCGACTGGAGGAGGCTGGATGCAGCGGAGTGATCAGCCCGCGCCAGGGTAGAGTCGAGAGAGGTACAAGCGCGGTGGCGGCAGGCGTCGATGGCGGCGGCCCCAAGAGCCCGGGCAAGTCCGTGGCGCCGGAAAGCCGGCCGGACCTCGACACGCAGACCGCAGGCACGGTCGTCGAGATAGGTCCAGGAGGCCGCGGCGAGAATCACATGCGACTGGCGCGCTGAGGCAACGAGACGATCTGCGCCTGACGGGGCGTCGGGCAGAAGCCTGCGGAGAATTGGGGCCTCCGACGGCCACGGTGGACGGATCTCAAAGTTGAGGTCAAGCTGCGGCATGAGCAGCCTCCGCGCGAGCGAGCCAGCGCCGGATGGCGGGCGATTCAGGCAGAAGCCGGTGCGCCGTCCGCAGTGCCCGCAGCGCGGCAGCGTGCTGTCCCGTGCGGTACCGGGCGATGCCGAGATAGAGGTGGAAGCGCGGCTCCTGGTGGTGCACGGCGATGAGTGTGGAGGCGAACGATGAGGCCTCGCGATAGCGGGCGAAACGGATCAGGATCTCCAGCAAGCCGAGGGAGGCGCCGGGGGCGGACGGGTGATCCCACAGGACCGCGCGGTAGGCCGTTTCAGCCTGCAGCCAGAGACGGCGAAAACGGTAGTGGTCGCCTTCCAGCGTGCGGAGCAGCGGCTGGCCGGAGTGCGCAGCGAAGAGTCGCCCGGCTTCTTCTCTGCTGCCTTCGGCCAGCAGCAGATTGGCGCGGATCCACTCAGCGAAGGGGAACAACTCATGGCCGGGCGGGAAGAGCGCGGCCAACGCGCGGGCGGCAGCGTGGTCTCCGGCTAGGAAATGTATGTAGGCGAGAACGACATGCGGGAAGGCGGGTTGCGGACGCAGGTGCGTGCAGGATTGCAGCCATGTTCGAGCCTCGGCCGTACGGCCTTGGAGCAGTTCGTGGACGCCGAGTGCGTATTCGTGCGCGCCGGCAATTGAGCCAGTCTTGGATGCGTCCGGTCCGGCATAGCCCTCACATTCCAACTGAGCTTCCTGCGCGGCGATGGCGTCGGCGATGCCGGGCGGCTCGGCAGGATGCAGGTGATTGCTCACGCCCTCGGCCCCGGCTGGCAGCTGAAAGGCCGTAAGAGTCATCGGCACCAGTTCGAGCGGCGAAACGGGCGGGAGCCATTCATCGGCGCGGATGCCCGGGCCGGCCAGAAGGAAGATCCCACTGGATAGCAGCCCCGGAGCCGGCATTTCCGGAACGCCGGCCGGCGAAGCGGGCGGACTGGACATCAGCATCAGCAGGGCGTCCGGGCCAGCGAGTTCGCAGAGCCGCGCCAGGAGCGAATCCAGGAACCGGCAGACCTCGCGGATCGTATGGCCGGGCAGCCCATGCGCAAGCGAGAGTGCGGGGTAGTGAATGGCGGCGAAGTCCCAGGGCTCCGATTCGAGTGCGCGGGTGGCAGCCGCGTGGATGGAGGCATTGCGCGCCAGAAGATCGGCAAGCTGCATGGGGCGACGATCCGTGGCCTCGTCGATATCACGCAGTTCGGGCAGCAGGGGGAGGAGGTCGGAGGCGGCGAACTCAGTGGCCGACATTCGGAGGGCGGCAAACTCGGTTTGGCGCGACGGTGGATGGATGGCGCCGGAATCGAGCGGCCAGGCGTAGCCGGGCATGCCCTGAGGTACGGGGAATCGGTCAGAGAGGTGTACACCGCGAAGGGGCTCGGCGGGATGCGAGGCTGGCCAACCGGCGACGTGGAGCCGGAGTCCGACGTGGTGGAGGCGGTTCCAGATGGCAGGAGCCTGACGGAGGCGCGAGGGCTCGCGGTGGCAGCTCGTGGCAATGTTGTGGACGGTAGGTGCAGTTCCGGTGGCAATGGTGGTCCAGAAGAGAGCCGGATCGGCGTACGGGTAGGCGCGCAGATAGGCCATGACACCGCTTTCGCAGAGAGACGCAAGACGGGGCATGACGTTCTGATCGATGAGAGGTGAGAGGATCTGCCAGGTCGCGTCGGACAATCCGATCCACAGGACGCGTCTCCAGCGAGGAGTCACAACGCCGGGGGCCAGCGGGAGCACGGAAACCTAGGCTTTCTTGCGGCGTGCGCGAACGGCGGCCAGGCCGGCGGCGCCCAAGGCCAGCAGGGTGAGGGTGGAGGGCTCCGGCACCGCTGCCTGGATGGCTGTGTCGCGCCGGTCCTCATAGGCCCAATCGATCAGCGTGGCGGTGCTGGTGCCGGCGGGCAGGTTGAACTCGAGATTGGCGCGCGCCCAGCCGTAGTAAACGTCGCCACTGGCATCGAAGGCGAATCCGAAAGTGCCGGTCTGATTGGGAGGGGCCCAGGGTCCTTCTACGGGCAGCGTGCCGGTGCTTACTCCGGCGAGGGCGCCTTTGAGTTGCCAACTCGCGTCGATGGGCCCGACCGTATCGCCGGGTCCTATGCGTTGCGCGTAGAAACTGGAACCATCACCAGGGACCCCCACCGAACCGGCCGCGAAGGATAGAGTGCTGGCGAGGAAGATCCCCACATCCTCCAGACCGTCCCCATCCACATCCACTTCGATCTGCTTGTCAAAACTGACAGGACTGCTGGAGGAAATGGAGAGGTTACGGATCCCGCTGTAAATGATGGCTGCGGGCGACGAGGTGGGCAGCGCGGCCAGAGCGCCGGCTGCCACGAGCGCGGATTTCGCTATCTTTCGTCGCGCCATCGTCACATCGTAACACGGGTTCGCGTTGCGGCCACGGTGCAATGGAATTAGGCTATTCGGATTAGCCTGCGTGATAAACTGAGAGATTCCCATGCAGCTTGAGAAAGTCTATGAGCCTCAGCGGTTTGAGCCGCACTGGGCGCAACTCTGGATCGATCGCGGCTACTTCCATGCGCCGACCGGAGATCAACCTGGACGCGACGTGTTTTCGCTGGTCATCCCGCCCCCGAATGTCACCGGCAGCCTGCACATCGGGCACATGCTGGAGCACACCGAGATTGACGTAACCACGCGCTGGCACCGCATGAAGGGCGACCGGACGCTGTGGCTGCCCGGGCAGGACCACGCCGGAATCGCGACACAGATGGTGGTGGAACGGGCTCTGAAGGCGTCTGAGAACATCACTCGCCACGACTTGGGGCGTGAGGAGTTCGTCAAGCGGGTCTGGCAGTGGAAAGAGCAGTACGGCGGCACGATCATCGACCAGATGAAGCGTATCGGCGACTCGTGCGACTGGTCCCGCAACCGGTTCACGCTGGATGAAGGGCTCTCGAAGGCCGTGCGCGAGACATTCGTGCGCCTCTATGAGAAGGGCCTGATCTACCGCGGCGAGTACATGGTGAACTGGTGTCCGCAATGCCACACGGCGCTGTCGGATCTGGAAGTGGTCCACGAGGAGTCCCAGGGGAATCTGTGGCACATCCAGTACCCAGTGAAGGACATGCCGGGGCGGTTCGTGACCGTAGCTACCACGAGGCCGGAGACGATGCTGGGCGACACGGCGGTGTGCGTCAACGCCGCCGACGAGCGCTATTTCGATCTGCACGGCAAGTCCGTGACCCTGCCCCTGATGGGCCGCGAGATCCCCGTGATCTCCGACGATCTGGCGGATCCGAAGTTCGGCACCGGCGTGGTGAAGGTGACGCCCGCGCACGACCCCAACGACTTCGAAGCGGGCAAGCGCCACAATCTGCCGCATGTGAAAGTGATCGACCAGAACGCGCAGATGACCGAGGCCGCCGGCGAGTACGCAGGCCTAGACCGCTATGAAGCGCGCAAGCGCGTGCTGGTGGATCTCGACTCGGCCGGCGCGCTGGTGAAGACCGACGCCTACCAGTTGAGCGCGGGCAAGTGCCAGCGCTGCAAGACCGTGGTGGAGCCTCTGGTTTCCAAGCAGTGGTTCTGCCGGATGAAGCCGCTGGCCGAACCGGCGATCAAGGCCGTGGAAGACGGCCGAATCGTGTTCGTGCCCGAGAACTGGTCGAAGACCTACTACGAGTGGATGTACAACATCCGCGATTGGTGCGTGTCCCGGCAGTTGTGGTGGGGGCACCGGATTCCGGCGTGGCACTGTTCCGCCTGCGGCGAGATCACGGTGGCGCGAGAGGACGTCTCCGCCTGCGGCAAGTGCGGATCCACGGCGCTGGCGCAGGATACCGACGTGCTGGATACTTGGTTCTCCAGCGGCCTGTGGCCGTTCTCCACTCTGGGCTGGCCGGAGCAGACGGAGGATCTGAAGACCTACTACCCGACCACCGTTCTGATCACGGGCTTCGACATTCTGTTCTTCTGGGTGGCCCGCATGATCATGCTCGGCATGGAAATGATGGGCGACGTGCCGTTCAAGACCGTCTATATTCACGGTCTGGTGCGGGACGCCGAGCGGCAGAAGATGTCGAAGACCAAGGGCAATACTATCGACCCCTTGATCGTGACCGAGCAGTACGGTACCGACGCCGTGCGTTTCGCGCTGCTGCGCGGCGCGGCGCCGGGCACCGACATCGTGCTCAGCGACGAGCGCATGGTGAGCTCGCGCGGATTCGCCAATAAGATCTGGAACGCGGCGCGGTTCATCTTCATGCAGATGGAGCGCGTGGAGGTGGAGGACTTCGAGTTTGGCTCGGAGGCGCCCATCGAGAGCTTCGAGGACCGCTGGATGTTTGCGCGCTTGAATGAGACGACGGCGAAGATCAACGCGGCCCAGGCCGGGTTCCGCTATCACGAAGTGGCCGACCTGATCTGGGGCTTCCTATGGGACGACTTCTGCGACTGGTACGTGGAGCTGAAGAAGCTGCGCATCCAGCAGGGCGTGGGTGCCAGGGCGCATCTGACGAATCTGCTGCGCGTGTTCGAGCAGGCGCTGCGGCTGCTGCATCCGGTGATGCCGTTCCTGACAGAGGAGTTGTGGCAACGGCTCGTCCGCAAGGGCGAGGGAGTGGCG
Organism: uncultured Candidatus Solibacter sp.; assembly: GCA_964450255.1. Taxonomy (GTDB): domain Bacteria; phylum Acidobacteriota; class Terriglobia; order Bryobacterales; family Bryobacteraceae; genus Paludibaculum. The sequence continues at coordinate 6,478 of CAYVDY010000110.1, forward strand.
GAGACCATCTGTCTGGCGCCGTATCCGCAGGCTCGCGAGGAGTGGACGGACACGGAGGGCACGGCGGCGTTTGCGCTGTACCAGGAGATGGTGACCTCGGCGCGTGCGCTGCGGGCCGAGCAGAAACTCGACCCGAAGATGACGCTGGAAGGCTTCCTCTATCCGGCCAATGACGCGGCGGCGAAGCTGGCCGCGCATGAGTTGGCGGCGCTGGAAGCGTTGACGAACACCAGGTTCACGGTGGGCGCGGCTGGCGAGACGCGGGCAGTGGGCGCATCGCGATCGACACCGGAGTTCGAGATGGTGCTGAAGCTCAGCGGCGCTCAGGTGGATGCTATGCGCACCCGGCTGATGAAGGAAATCGAGCAGTTGGAGAAGGTGATCGCGTCGAGCCGGAAGCAGCTCGGCAGCGAAGCATTCGTCAGCAAGGCGCCGGCCCACGTGATTGATGGAATCAAGGCCAAGATGGCGGACTACGAGGCGCAGGTCGCGAAGAGCCAGGAGTCGCTCCAGGCGCTATGAGGATGCATCACGAGATCGTCGATGCTGTGCAGCGCGCCCTGCGCGAGGACGTGGGCGACGGAGACATCACATCCGAACTGACCGTTCCGGCCGACCGTGTGGCGACCGGCGCGTTCTACGCTCGAGAGCCCATGGTGGTGGCTGGCACGGAGTTGTTGGAGGTCGTCTACACGGAGCTCGGCGGTGTGGATTCGCTGGAAGTGCTGCAGCTTAGCGGCGCCGGTGTGGAGCCGGGCGAGTGTTTGGCTCGCGTGCGCGGCCTGGCGCGCACGTTGCTGACGGCGGAGCGGACTGCGCTGAATTTCATGCAGCGGCTGAGCGGCGTGGCGACACTGGCCCGCGAGTATGTGCGGCAGACGTCCGGAACGAAGTGCAAGGTATTGGACACGCGCAAGACCACGCCCGGCTTGCGGCGGCTGGAAAAGATGGCGGCGGCGGCGGGCGGAGTAACGAACCACAGGCTGGGCCTGTTCGACGCGATTCTGATCAAGAACAACCACATCACGGCAGCGGGTGGAGTGGCTGCGGCGTTGGCTGCCGTCGCAGGACAGCCGATTCCGGCGGAGATCGAAGTGCGCACCTTGGCGGAATTGGACGAGGCTCTGGCGTGCGGCGCGACACGGCTGCTGCTGGACAATCTGACGCCCGACGAAGCGCGCGAGTGGATCGCGCGAATCGCCGGCCGCGCGTCCGTAGAGTTGTCTGGCGGCATCACGCTGGCGACTGTGCGGGCATACGCGGAAGCGGGCGCGGATTTCGTTTCCAGCGGCGCCATCACGCACTCTGCGCGAGCTCTGGACATCAACTTCCGGCTGGCCTGGGGATGAGAACCATCGAGTGGCACGAGTCGATCGACTCGACAATGCGGCGGGCGGCGGAACTGGCTGGCGAGGGGTGCACGACAGGCACAATCGTCGGCGCGGATCTGCAGACGGCAGGGCAAGGCCGCCTCGGACGCATCTGGCACTCGGTCCCCGGCGGGCTGTACTTCACGATAGTGCTGCGGCCCAAGGTAGAGATGCGCGATCTGCCCGTGGTGACGATGGCGTTGGGCGTCGCCGTGGCCGACGCCGTGCAGATGTTCGCGGGACTCTCCGTGGACCTGCGCTGGCCGAACGACCTGATGGTGGGCGACCGCAAGCTGGCCGGTATCCTGGTCCACTGGCACGAAGGCGCGGTGTTGGCGGGCATCGGCTTGAACATGAGCCAGGCGGATTTCCCGCCAGAACTTCGGGACCACGCGACGTCTCTCACGCTGGAGACGGGCTCCGTGCAGAACCGCGACGTGCTGCTGCGCGCGATTGCCGGGTCGATCGAAACTCACGTGAAGATTTTGGAAACCAGTGGGATTACGCCGATCCTGCGGCTGTTCACGAGCGCATCGAGCTATGTCTCCGGCAAGCGGGTACGCGTGGAGATGGCCAGCGGCGATGTGACTGGGACCACGGCGGGATTGACACCAGATGGCTTCCTGATCCTGCGCCGCGACGACGGCACGGAGATGACGATCACCGCGGGCGGCGTGCGCCCGGCTTGAATTCGACGCGCTGATGCTAGCCTGAAGAATCGAGATCAAACCTACTATGTTGTTGGCCATTGACGCAGGCAATACGAACGTCACGATCGGCATCTTTGAAGGCGCGCGGATCCTGCAGCGCTGGCGGCTGCGGACGATCCACGACCAGACGCCGGACGAGTGGGGGATTCTGCTGCGCAGCCTGTTTGCGCTGGGCGAGGTGCCGCTGGAGAAGGTCGACGGAATCATCATCGCGAGCGTCGTACCAGTGCTGGAGACATCGCTTTCCGGCATGGCGCGGCGCTATTTCTCGCTCGATCCGATGTTCGTCAGCGGCCGCACGGAGACGGGCTTGAATGTTCTCTACGACAATCCGCGCGAGGTGGGCTCGGATCGCATTGTGAACGCCGTGGCCGCGCTGGCGAAATACGGCGGTCCGTGCATCGTGGTGGACCTCGGCACGGCCATCACGTTCGACGCAGTCAGCGGCAATGCGGAGTATCTGGGCGGCATCATCTGCCCCGGCATCGGCATCTCGATCCAGGGCTTGTTCACGAAAACCGCGCGGCTCCCGATGGTGGATTTCCGCGAGCCGGAGAAGTTGATCGGCACGAACACCGTGGGTTCCATGCAGGCCGGCCTGTACTACGGCACCATCTCGATGATCGACGGAATTGTGGAGCGCATGATCGTGGAAATGGGTCCCGGCACGAAGACGGTTGCCACCGGCGGACAGGCCGCGTTGATTACACGTGGATCGCGTTTCGTGAAGATCGCCGATGAGGATCTGACCCTGGAAGGGCTGCGCATGATCTGGGAGATGAATGCCGGAAGACACTGAGAACGGCGTCTGGCGGCTGAACTACTTCAACTACTTCACTGAAGTGGAAGAGCAGTTCCAGCGATCGCGCGGGACAGGGTTGTTCCTGCTGTCGCCGCTGGACTGGGCACTGATCGAATCGTGGAAGAATTCCGGCATTCCGCTGGAGGCGGTACTGCGCGGCATCCAGGTAGCCTTCGATCAGTGGCGCACCAAGAAGAACAAAACCCAGATGGTGAACTCGCTGACCTACTGTACGCAGGCGGTGATGAAAGAGGCCGAGGTGATGGCGAAGAACCTGCCATCGACGGCCGCGGCCGAGCAGGAGCCGGCCTTCCCGCTGGAGAGCGTGCGAGCGCATCTGGAGAAGGCGAAGGACGCGCTGTCGCGCGCGGCCGGCTATGAGGAGATCGCGTCGGGCGTGGCGGGTTTGCTGGCCAATCTGGAAGAACACTTCGCAAACCTGGAAGAGTTGGACCAGCGGCTGACCGCGATGGAAGACAAGATGGCGGCGCTGGCGCGGACGCGTCTCTCGGACGAGGATCTGTTCCGGATGCGGCGGGAGTTGGATTCGCAGTTGCGGCCGTATCGCGGCAAGATGACGGCCGATCAGTTGGCGCGGCTGGAGAAGAGTTTTCTCGACCGGAAGGTGTACGACCATTTCGGGCTGCCGCGGTTGAGTCTGTTTTACATGGGGTAGCCTGCCGAGGAGGGGCACTCAATGCAACTTGTGACCGTCCTGGAGACGCGCGACAGTTTCGCCGTCAAGCTGGCGAAAGCGACGCTGGAAGACGCCGGCATCGAGTACGTCGCCAGCGAAGAGGATTACGGGTTTCTGCCTGGCATTTTCGGCACGTCCGGCATCGGAGAGACACCGCTTTGGAAGTGCTCCTGCCGGATTCAAGTGCCTGTCGAGCACGAAGAGACAGCCCGTACGCTGTTGGAGAATCTCCAGAGCGAGGAACAGCTCGCGGACGAAGGCTCGTAACGTTACTTCAACCCCAGACCGCCGTCCACCTGCAACACCTGCCCCGTCACAAAGTTCGTCGCCTTCAGGAAATACACCACCGCATTGGCGATCTCGTCACCGGTGCCGGGCCGGCCCACCGGTGTGCCGCCCGCCATGGCGACGATCCGCGGGTCGTCTTTCTCCGCAAACGGAATCACGCCGGGCGCTACCGAATTCACAGTGATCCCAGGCGCCAGCGCCTTTGCCAGAGTCCGGGTCAGCGCCACAACGCCCGCCTTCGACGCACAGTAATGCACGTGCTCCGGCCACGCTAGAAACGCGCCCATCGAGCTGATGTTCACGATGCGCCCCTCACCGCCGCCGGTGCGCTGCATCAGTAGCGCCGCCTGCTGCGCGCAGAAGAACGTGGCCTTTAGGTTCACGTTGTGGATGAAATCCCAATCGTCTTCGGTAATCTCAAGCGCAGGGATGCGCGTGAAGCGGGCTGCATTATTGACCAGCCCATCCAGCCGGCCCACCCGTTGCTCCACTTCAGCGAACATCGCCCGGATCTCCTCGACGCTTTCCAGATTGGCGCGGAACACCGGCGTGTCGCCGCACTCGGCCGCCGTCTGGCGCGCGTCAACTTCCGAAGAACTGTAGTGGATCAGTACGCGCGCACCCTCGCCGTGCAACCGCAGCGCGATGGCGCGGCCGATGCGCCGGGCGGCGCCGGTGACGAGAATTGTCTTGCCTTTGAGATCAGACACCGTGCTCTCCATGCACTTCAATATCCCCCGGATCAATGCCGTCCAGCGACGGCTCCGGCAGTAGCCCCTTGAATTGAGCGTAGCCCCAACCGACGGCCGTCGTGCTACTCAACACGCCCGCGATTACGCCGATCGTCCTGGGATCGACGGTTTGCGAGGCCACCCCGGCACCCAACATCGAGACCATCATCGTCGCCCAGACCATCGACTCCATGGTGGAGAACACGCGCCCGCGGTACTCGTCTGGAACGTGTTTGAGCACCTGCGTGAAGTTCAGCACCGAGCTCACTGCCACGGCCGCACGGGAGATGCCGATGAAGATCAGCGCCACGGCGTAACTGGGACTCAGGCTGAAGATTACATAGGCGCCGCCGTGCACGACGTAGCAGCCGACCACCGCCCATTTGTACGATTCAAAGCGCAGCCGCTTGCCCCACGTGTTGGCGATGACGCCGCCGACGATCAGGCCGATGCCGGCGCAGCCCCACACCTCGCCGATGCCCGCCGCGCCGCGCGCGAATACGACCTCGCCGAACAGGCTGAATAGGATCTGCGCCGCGCCGCCGCCCGTGGCCCATCCGACGCCAACCAGGCCGATCGCCAGAATCAGTGGCGTGCCGGCCATATAACGCAAGCCCTCGCGGTACTCGTGCCATGGACGCGCGACGCGATCCTCGGAAAGGTCCCGGCGCGCCGCCTGGAAGCTCGCCCCGGCGGGCACGCGGAGCATGCCGATACAGACCGCGGAGATCACGAACGACAGCGCGTTGAAGACGAAGGCGATCTCGTAGCCGAAGCCCTTCGACACCGCACCGCCAAGGAACGAGCCGATGGCCACCGACGTCCACTGCGTCGTCTGCGTCAGTGAATTCGCGGTGTGCAGCTCTTCCTTGCTGGCAAGAACCGGCAAGATCGAGGCGCGGCCGCTGGTGAAGAACGGCGAGGCGAACATCAGCAGCGCACTCAGCAGAAGCAGCAGCGGCGTGCTGTGCTGCCACACGGCGACGACGAACAGCAACGCGACGACGGCGCGCACCAGATCGCTCAGCACCATCACGCGGCGGCGATCCATGCGGTCCAGCACGACGCCGGCGACCGGCCCGGCAATCAGCATCGCCACGGCGCGCGCCAGCATTACGCCGCTCACCGCCAGGCCAGAGTGTGTCTGCTCCATCACCAGCGCGAAGACAGCGATGTTGTTGAAGTTGTCGCCGACCTCGCTGACCACCTGGCCGGACCACGTCAGCCGGTAGTTGCGGTTCTCTTTGAGCAGTCGCAGGAAGCCGGCCATATCGATCAGCCCCGCCCGGTGACCCACACGCCGCTCAGAACCAGCAGGCCGCCGGCGGCAATCGGCAGAGTGATCGGTTCGTGCAGAATGAGCAGTCCGGCGAGGGCGGCGATAACAGGCTGGACGTAAGAAAACGCGGCCAGCCGGGTGGCGGTCAGATGGTTCAGGGCGTAGTAGAAGATCATGTAGCAGAGGATGGAGGACAGGATCGCCATGTAGGCGAGCGCCCACCATCCGGACGCGGCGACGGTGCTGAAATCGAAGTCCCAGGACTGCTGAACCAACAACGGCGCGCCGGCCAGCGCACCTGCAAGATAACCGAACGCATTCACGGTGATGATGTTGTGGCGGCGCGTCACTTCTTTGCCGAAAACGGTATAGAGCGAGAAGCAGAAGGAAGCGAGAAAGACGAAGAAGTCTCCGGTGAACGACGCGCCCCGCGTCGCTTTGCCTAAGTCGCCCAGGTTGAGCACGGCTATGCCAGCGATGGCGACGCCCAGTCCCGCGAGTTTGCGTGCAGTAACACTTTCCTGGCCGCGCAGAGAGGCCAGCAACAGCACCTGGAGCGGAGTGGTGGCGATGACCAGCGCAGCGTGGGCGACACTGGTGCTGCTCATGCCGACAACAAAGAAAACCTGGTTCAACGTGATGCCGAAGACGCCCAGCAGCGCCAGTTCGATGACCTCGCGCTTCGACCATCGCTCGGCGGGATCGGGCCGCAGAAAGAGGAAGACGGGCAGCAGCAGGAGAGCGGCGGTGGCGGCGCGCAACGGGCCAATCAGCAGCGCCGGGAAGGAACGAAGTGCGATCTTAGCGACGACGTAGTTAATGCTCCAAAAGAACGTCATCAGCGAAATCAAACCGTAGAGCTTGGTTCTGGTGGGAGGCACTAGGCGGAGAACGTCTCCCCTCGCACCGTCACGCTCCGCAGGAAATCGAGATCCAGGTTGTAGCCGAAACCAGGGCCATCCCCCACAGCAATCGTGCCGCGCGGCGAAACTTCCACCCACGGCTCGATGATGTCTCGCTTCCAGTACCGGCGGCTGGCCGAGACATCGCCCGGCAGGATGAAATTGGGCAGCGTGGAGAGTGCGATGTTGTGCGCGCGGCCCACGCCGGATTCCAGCATGCCGCCGCACCACACGGGAATACCGGCCGCCGCGCAGACATCGTGCACGGCCTTGGCCTCCGTGAAGCCGCCGACGCGGCCGAGCTTGATGTTGATGATGCGGCACGCGCCGAGCTCGATCGCCTGGCGCGCGTGATGTGCGGTGCGGATGCACTCGTCGAGACAGATTGGAGTGGCCAGCGCGCGCTGCAGTTGCGCGTGGTCGATGATCTCGTCGTGGGAGAGCGGCTGCTCCATCATCATCAGGTTGAATTCGTCGAGCTGCTTCAGATGCTCGATGTCATGCAGTGTGTAGGCCGAGTTTGCATCGGCCATCAGCAGGACGGAGGGAAACTCGCGGCGCACGGCGCGGATCACTTCCACGTCCCAGCCCGGCTTGATCTTGATCTTGATGCGCTGGTAGCCAGCGTCCACTTCGCGCCGGATCTTCTCGATCAACTGCGGGACGCTGTCCTGGATCCCGATGGACACGCCGCAGGCGATCTCCTTGTGTGTACCACCGCCGATCAGTTGCCACAACGGAACGCCCGTTAACCGCGCTTCCAGATCCCAACACGCCGCTTCCAATCCGCCGCGTGTCATGCGGTGGCCCTTCATGCCCGCGGTGAGCTCTGCAACGGCGGCGGCCGAAGGCACGGTATTGCCCAGCACAGACGGAACCACATAATTGTTCAGCAGCGCCCACGCGCCTTCGGTCCACTCCTCGTTGTAATAAGGGTGCTCCCCGCAGGTGACCTCACCCCAGCCGGAAACACCGCCGCTAAGAACCTCTACGAGGAGCATCTTGCGCGAGTAGGTACGGCCGAAACTGGTCTCGAAGAAATGCACGAGCGGCATCTCAATCCAGTGGAGTCGAATGGCTTCTATTTTGAATTCCATGGTCCTAGCAGGTACGTTCCGCTTTCCTTCGATCGTTCAAACCCGACAACTGCCAGACCACCGGCAAAGTACTCCAGAAAGCGCCGGCTGACGCCGGCCTGAATCTCGCGGGCGCGCGAAGGGTGGTTGGCGCGAATCACGTCGATGTCGGATGGAATGGTGATTCGTTCCACAACTTCGGGACGGGGCATCGGTTCATCGGCCAGGATGGCTCGCACACGGTCGCTATCGATGTACCACTCAGCTACGCAACGATCTGTCGGCAGGCCGCCGTGCAGATGCGACGTGGTGGTGCCGTATTGGTTCAGCACATAGCGCCGGACCACCGCGCCCAACCGCTCCATGTTGAAATACGCATTCTTGAGTTCCAGGGGATCGAAGGTCCACTCAATCAGCGAGACTCCCCGAATCAGCGCTTCATCC
>CAYVDY010000111.1:0-14691 GCA_964450255.1 uncultured Candidatus Solibacter sp.
GGATTCTTTCAACGGCGGGTCCGGGCAAGTCCCACACGGCACCCGCCAACTTCACGGTTACGGCCCTCCGGGGACCCCCTTTCCTCGAACACCCCGATATTTCCTTTCCCTACGGGCCCTACCCCATTCAACTGGCACGGCCCGCCGTCCCCCCGCCTGCCGAGGCGAAACCCAACTCCGAGATCTTCCGCCTGCTGGCCGCCGGCATGGGCTTTGAAGACGCCTGCTTCCGCGACACCGATGACGACATGATCCGCCAGTTGCTCGACACGCCCAGCCCCTACCTGCAGGGCATCACGCTGGAGCGGCTGGAACGCGAGCACTCCATCCGCCTGAACGTGCCGGATCTGCCCATGGCCGGCCGCACGGCGGACCTCAGCGGCGGCCCGCTGGCATACATCCCGCCCATCGAAAGCCGCAACGGCGCCGGCCGCAACCCGGACTATCCGCTGGAAATGGTGAGTTCCAAGAACCACGACAGCATGAACTCCACGTTCGGCTACAAACACGACCTCGACGCTCAGACGGCCGTGGCCGAACTGCATCCGGAAGACGCGCTGGAGCGCGGCATCGCCGACGGCGACGCCGTGGAGCTCTTCAATCAGCGGGGCTCGGTCCGCCTGACAGCGCGTGTCGGAGACTTCGTCCGGCCCGGCGTCGTCCGTGCGCCGATGGTGCGCTGGCCCGCCCGCGCTTCCGATCGCCGCAACGTCAACGTGCTCACCAGCGACCGGCTCACCGATATCGGCGGCGGCGCCACCTTCTACAGCTGTATGGTGGAGGTGCGGCCATGCGGAGCCTGACTCTGCTGCTCGTCAGCGTCGCCCTGCTCGTCCCGGGCTGCAAGCGTAGACACCATCCAAATCCCGCGGCGACCGTCGAAGAGGAAGGCGAGCTCGCCACCTCGATCAGCGTCGCCGAGCCCAAGGACGCCACCCAACTGCTCAGCGGATTCCACACTGTCGAAGGCGGCGCCTGGCGCTGGTCAATGAAAAAATTCGCAGTGAGTCTCGCTCCCACCGCCGGCGCCGCTCAAAAAGGAGCGACCCTGATCCTCAATTTCGCATTGCCCGACGCTGTCGCCGGCAAACTGTTGGGCGTCTCGGTGACCCCCATCGTCGCCGGGCATCGCATCCAGCCCTGTAAGGTCACCAAAACCGGCGAACAGGACTGCCGCTTCGACGTGCCGCCGGCCGCGCTGAAAACCGAGGCCGTGTTGGTCGAGTTTGAGCTCGACAAGGCGGTCGAGGCCGGCGACGGCGACTCGCGCCAGTTGGGACTCGTCGTCTCGCGGATCGGGTTCACCGCGAAATGACACGCCTGCGAAACGCGTCCCTCTGGGCGCTGCCCACGCTCTTCTTCGTCTGGATGTACTGGTTCGGCATGCGCGCCTGGTTCCAGCAGGACGACTTCGCCTGGCTCGGCCAGGGGTTGAACATCGTCACCTGGAAGGACCTGGTCGAAGCTCTGTTCGTCCCTCGCGCCCAGGGCACTATTCGCCCCTGGAGCGAACGGTTGTTCTTCATCCTCTTCTATCACTGGTTCGGCCTGGACCCCCGCCCGTTTCATCTCTGGGTGGCTGTCACCCAGGTGGCAAACCTGCTCCTGCTCCAGTCCATCGTGCTGAACGTGACGAGATCCAGGCTGGCAGCAGTCGCCGCGCCCATCCTCTGGCTGGCGAATGTCGCGCTCGCCACCCCGCTCTCCTGGCTCTCCGCCTACAACGAAATCCTCTGCGCGTTTTTCCTGCTCCTGGCCTTTCGCCTGTTACTGCGCTGGATCGAAACCGGCCGCATGCGCTGGTTCTGGTGGCAGACCGTTGTCTTCGTCCTCGGCTTTGGCGCTCTGGAACTCAACATCGTCTATCCCGCCCTGGCCGCGGCGTGGTGTCTCCTCTCCGCCCGGGGACACTTGAGGCGCGTGCTCTGGCTCTTTCCGATCAGCGCCCTCTACGCCATCATCCATTTCACCGTAGCCGCCAAACCGGCCGATGGACCGTATGCCCGGCATTGGGACACGTCGATAGTCTTCACATTCCTGCACTACTGCGGAACCGCCCTCGCCGGAGGGCTGATTATGCCCCACTGGCGGGTGCCCTCCTGGTCCTGGGAAGCTGCGGCCTGGGGAATGGGTCTGGCACTGCTCGGCTATGCCCTCTGGGCTTGGCGCCGGAGTGAGCGGATCCCAACCTACGGAATCCTCTGGTTCTCTATCAGCATTAGCCCAATCCTGCCGCTGCGGGACCATCTGATGGACTACTACCTGGCCGTGCCGTCGCTCGGCTTGGCGATTCTGTTGGCCGTCTCACTTCGGGATGCGTTTCAGAACACTTGGTGGACCCGAGTGGCCGTTTTGGGGCTCCTGGTGCCTTATTTGATCCTCTCCATTCCCGTGAACCGAACCGAGACTAAGTGGCGTTGGGAACGCGGACGCCGCATCCGAACCCTCGTGGAAGGAATGGAAAGAGCCCACCAACTCCACCCGGGCAAGATGATCCTGCTGACGGGATTGAATACCGATCTCTTCTGGTCCGGCCTCTTCGATTCGCCTCACCGCCTCTATGGCGCCACGGAAGTCTATGTCGCTCCGGGCGAGGAAGCCAACATCGAACTGCACCCGGAACTCGGCGACTTGTCTCAATGGGTGGGCTCCAAAGGCACCGTCGCCCGCGCTTTGGCCAACAAACAGGCGGTCGTGTATCATATTGAACCTACCGTCCTGAAAAATGTTACAAAACGGTATGAGCGGGGTATCCCCGCCGAGTGGCGGAACGTTCGGCCCAGACTCGTCAACGCCGGCCTCGCCGTCCACGCCGACGACCTGGGCGCTGGCTGGCACCCGGCCGATGGCGATTGGCGCTGGATGAGCGCGCGCGCTGAGGTACGGCTGGCCGGCCCTGCCAAGGCATCCGATCGGCTTTTTCTGGCCGGATTCTGCCCGGAGTCGTTCGTGAAACAGCCGCTTCGGCTGACTGTGAAATTCGATGGCTTCACCCTCGGCGAGATGGAGATCACGAGTCTAAACTCCACATTCGAAAATACTTTCCCCCTGCCGGAGCGGTTGATCGGACACCCCGAAATGCTGGTGGAACTCTCCGTCAACCGCACGGTGACCCTGCCCGGGGATGGCCGCGCGCTGGGGTTGGTGTTTGGTCGAATCGGCCTCCGCTAGACCACTGCCTGGCTGCCGGCACCATTAATTTTCATCCTTTCTTGAGAGGAATGACGGATTCGTGAAACATCCTGTATGGAAACGCGTCTGTACGAATACGCTCTTAAAGAAACTCATTGCATTGGCCGATAAGCTGCAGTATGCTGACAAGCCAAATGAAGATAACGTGACAGGCACGCGTCGGATGGCGAGGGACCCGCAAGTTGGGTCATGTTGAGCGAACGGGTGACCGAATGGGTGAGCGTGCGGATCTGATTCCAAGGATGGGATCGACGATTGTTGTATCGTGGCACTTGAATTGCTGGGATGTGTTATCCTAGCTGATTGCCACCGCCGGAGATGGTAATTGGGACTAGTAGGAACCGCTTACTAGGGATTGCTTATATGAAGATGCCTGAGTGCAACAGACTCACATCTTGGAACTTTTTGGGCAACCTGAGCGTCAAACCGGTGTTAGAGAGCAAGAAAGAAAACAAGAAGTACTGGGAGACAAGACCATGACCAAAACGGAGCTGAACAAGTACAAGCAGATCCTGGAAACCAAGCTGGCTGAACTGTCACAAGCTGTCCGGGATCGGGATGGCATCGCTATCGAAAAGAGCCCCGATGCGCTCGATGAAGTCCAACATGCCGCCGAACGGGAACTGGCGATCCGCAACCTCGACCGCGAATCCCACCTCCTCCGCAACGTGCGAGGCGCCTTGCGCCGCATCGACGAGGGCATCTTCGGCGTCTGCCTGCATTGCGAAGAGGACATCAACCCGAAACGGCTGAACGCCGTGCCGTGGACGCCTTTCTGCATTCAATGCCAGGAACTGGCGGACCGCAATAGGGTCGAAAACAGTGAGATGTTCGAAGAACTGATGGTCGCTTAATCTCTCCGCTCCGGTCTGGTACCAAGGGCGCGAGCATGGCCAGCTCGCGCCCTTCGTGTCTCTGCCCGCAGTCCTTCCCGCAATCCTAAAGGCGATTCGGCTCCGGAACGTCGGCAGGCCTGCTGTCCACGTTCGCGCCAGGCCTTTGATACCTCTGCCGCCTCGGACGCACACTCACGAAATTGCACCGGCACGGCTCGCATCGCCAGCGATGCCCTCCCAGCCACAACGGTATGTCCTGCCAGACGCTCGTCCGGTAGTATTTCGGATCCCAGGTGGTCAGGTCCATTCGAAAACACCGGGGGCACTTCGCATATAGGCTATCCACCAAGCCGATCGGCCGGTCGGCGAACCGGCTCCCGCAGTCTTGGCAACGGAACGGGAACCTGCCGCCCCAAGTCAAAAGATGTTCGAAGAAACCCCGGGCTTGCGCAGTCCTCACTGAAGAGGAACCGCATTCCGGACAGCTCGTTAATCCTCTCCTCGCCAATCCAGGGATACCTCTATCTTCCGATAATACTCCATCTACATCACTGCAAGTCAACGACTTGCAGGCTGGTTTCGCCCTCTCGTTGCCACCTGCTGCACATAGTCGCGTTCGTAGGCCGCAAAAGCGGCGGCCAGTCTGTCCCGCACACCTGTCTCCGAATGGATGGAGAGGCCCTCCACCGACCGCACCGGCAGCAAATCGCGAGTGGTGGATGTGATAAACACCGAATCCGCCCGCTCCAGATCCTCCAGCGTCAGAACCCGTTCCGACACTCTCACGCCCGGCGCCCGCACCACCTCCAACAGGAGTTCACGAGTCACCCCCGGCAGGCAACCGCATCTGAGCGGTGGCGTGAAGACCTCATCGCCACTCGTGGTGAAGATGTTGGCCGAGGTGCATTCACTCACCTCGCCGCGCTCATTGAGAAGCACCACTTCATCCTGCCCGCGCAGGTGCGCCTCTTCATACCACACCAGGTTCATTGCCCAGGATGTCGTTTTTGCGCCCGCAAACAGGCTCTCAGCGTGTCGCGCGTTCGGAACTATGCCAAGCCGCGCCGAAGCTCCCCAATGGCTCCGAGGGGCCGTGAAGGCCACCAGATCGGCATCTCCGTGAGGACCAGGCCCCGCCCACATCGTTCCGCCGTTGCGGACGGCCAGCACTCGCAGCGTGCCGTCCACCTCCTGATTGGCCCCCACCAGCGTCATCAACAGGCCCTCCAACTCAGCGGGCGTCCACGGAAATGGCACGCGCAAAAGATCGGCGTCTTTCCTCATCCGCGCCCAATGCCGGTCGAAGGCAAACAGCACCCCTCCGGCAATCTTGATGGTGGAAAAAACACCCCACCCGGTAAAAAGACCGATCTGGCCGGCGCGCAGTGCCAATTCATCAGCCTGGCGGATCTTGCCGTTGTGAAGGAATCGTGGACGGATCACTCTCCAATTGTAGGGGAGGGCCGTCCTCAGGCAGCATGCCAGTTCGGGAAGATCTGCGCCCGGGCGCGGATGGATGCCATCACGAGATCCTCAATCCGGCGGCGGCGGTCCAGCAACCGGCCCAGCAGTTGTTCCAGTTCCTGCTCTTCCTGCTCCGAATCCAGCCAGGCGCGCGGCAGCTCCCGCAGGATGTCGTCGAATACAGACTCCGGACAATGGCGCGCCTGATCCAGCCACGGCTGCAACCCGTCCAGGCTGCGCAGAGACTCATACACCTGCGGCCGGAAGTACAAACCCTGAATCGGCGAATCGTTGAACGCCCAGTGCGGCCCGTCGAAGACGTAGCCATGATCCACCATCTGCGCGATAAAACCCTTGCGCTGCGGCGCGACGGATTCGTCGTCCAGCCAGTCGCGCAGGCGCCGGCGAAAGAAGATCGCCTGCCTGGAGTCTGAATTGGCCGTCCACTTGTCGAACACCAGCGCGCCCAGAAAGTGATTCAGATTGGCAACGCCCGGCAGCATCGAGTCCGGCAGGTAGTCGTACACCGCCTCCGTGTTGGGATTGCCCGGAAACTGCGAACCAAAGTGCCAGCCGGGCGCAACCGGAAATCGTCCGGAGCCAAGCTGCAGGCACACGTCCTGCTCGCCCGAAAGGAATTGGGCCGAGAGCGACACCACTCGCACCTGAGGCGCCGAGATCCGCAGATGCCGCAACAGAACGGCCGCCACCCATTCGTTGATCAGAATACGCCGGTGCTGCGGATTCTCACGGAACTTGGTGACATACCAGCCGCCATCGTCGCAGGCAAGCAGATGGGCCTGCGCGCCTCCGCGCATCTTCCGCTCCAATCTCATCGCATTTACCGGCATGGCTGGATAGACTAAAGAATAAGACCTCGAGCGCGGCGGCCTCAACCGATGGTTGCAGAAACCGGACGCGACAAGCTACTCGCCAGGGATACTCGCCAAGGATAAAGGAGACTCAAGATGGACGAACAGGCCAAGGGTGTGGAGACGGACGCCGCCAAGGGCGCGGACAAGGGGAAGGACGAAGTCGCGCTGGAACTGATGAAGTTCATCGCAACAGCCACCGGCTATGGGAAAGGGCCGCAGTCCGTCGGATTTGCCGGAAAGGGCTCCCGGACTCCAGAGGAGCAGGCCGATTCCCTGCTGGAACTCTTCCAGCGGTGCCGCTCCGTCGTGAAGCAGGACTGAGCACAAAAACATAGGGCGCCCCCATTCGGCAGGGCGCCCCATTGAACATCAGCAAATCGCTTCTGAAAAATTAATCGGCCCAGTGAGTAGTTGAGTGACTACTTCTTCTTGGGAGCGGCAGCCTTCTTCGGAGCAGGAGCAGCCTTCTTGGGGGCGGCGGCCTTCTTCGGAGCCGGAGCAGCCTTTTTCACTACAACAGCGGCCTTCTTCGCGACCGGTGCGGCCTTCTTCGGAGCCGGGGCAGCCTTCTTAGGGGCAGCGGCCTTCTTCGGAGCGGGCTTTGCGGGCGGAGCGGCCTTCTTAGGAGCGGGGGCGGCGGCCTTTTTCGGGGCAGCAGCCTTCTTGGTAGCAGTTTTCACTGTTTTTGGTTTCACCTTTCGAACGGCGGCTTGCGCCGTGTTTTTGGCGGCCGGCACACCGGACGCCTTCCCAGCCTTTCGGGCGGGAACCTTGCGAGTGGATTTGCTGCTGTCGGCGCGGGCGGCCGGCGCAACCACTGGCGTGGCTGCGGGCCCCTCTGCCGCGCGCACTGCAACCACCGGCGGAGCCATCGCTGCGGGCTTCACTGCCGGTACATCCTCCTCAAATTCTTCACTGTCAGAATCGTCATCGCCGTGAAGGTCAGACACCGCGTCGTCTCCGAATCCGGAGTCGAAGTCGGACTGATCTTCGTCGTACCTGTCGAATCGATTTGCATCCATATGGAGCATGAGAGGCCAACCCTCCTGCACGGGCTGAATCATTTTTAGGATAACTTGTTTTTTATGAGAAGCAAGGGGGTTGTTAGCGGAAGCTGGCAATGAAGCATTCCGCCACAACGGAAGCAGTGGCAGGAGTTGGGCGCGCCACGGTCTTGCCGGATCGCTGTTTTGCGCGTTTTTAAAGGATTTGTGACCGCTTGTCTGAACTTCGCCGCGCGCTTCACCTCGACGCTCCGGGCGCGGCGCCGCCCGGACACGGCAAGGAATCTCAGGGAGTCAACAACGGCGGAAACGGGCGGCGAAACAACTAACGGCTGGCGGTCTTCCGCGTCTTTGCGGCGTTGGACGCCACTTGCGTGGACCGCGCCGTGCGCTTCACCGTCGTGTATCCGGCACGGCTCGCTCGTGCTCGCGACTTCGATTTCGCCGACGCTTTGGGTGCCGCATCCTCTCGCAAGGACGCCGGGATCAGGATCATCTCACCTCGCTCTGGCGCGTCGAAGAACGATGCATCCAGCCGGGAGTTGACCGCAACAATGGAATTGGATGCCGTGGAATAGCGGCGTGCGATGGATGCCAGCGTCTCGCCGTCCGTCACTCGATGCAGCCGCCAGGACGAGCGCTTCTCGTCGGGCACCGAATCCAGCGCGGCCATCACCATATTGGCCTTCCCGCGCGGCACTCTCACTTCGTAGCCGGCCGGAGCAAAGCCTCTCAGCAGCGATGGGTTCAGGTCCCGCAACTCGGAAACAGGCAGGTCGGCGGCGTCAGCCACCAGCCCGAGATTCGTCTGCGATGTCACCGTCAGCGTGTTGTACTCCAGCGCAGGGTCGAGCTCGCCCAGATCGATTCCGTAAGACTGCGGATTCTTGCAGACAATCGCCATCGCCAGAATCGCCGGCACGTAGTTCATCGTCTCGCGCGGAAGCGCGCTGCGAGAACGGAGCTCCCAGAAATCGGCATAGCCTGTGCGCTGCACTGCGCGCTCCACGCAATACGGTCCGCAATTGTAAGCGGCCATCGCCAGATACCAGTCGCCCAGTTGGCCATAAAGATCCCGCAGGTGACGTGCGGCGGCGCGCGTGGCCTTCTCCGGATCCAGCCGCTCATCGTAGACGCGGGAAGAATCCAACCCGTACTCCGCGCCGCGGCTGCGAATGAACTGCCACATCCCTACCGCGGCCGCCCGGCTAACCGCGCGCGGCACAAAACCAGATTCGGCTTGCGCCAGATGGATCATCTCCTGCGGCACGCCCTCTTCCGCCAAAATCCGCGAAATCATGGGCTTGTACTTGCCCGATCGCTTCATCCCGTAGATGATCGTCCGCTTGCCGCGCTCGCTCGTGAAATAGTTGATGTAGCTCAATACCGCGTCGTTCACCGCCAGCGGCAGTTGCGACGATGTGGCCGCCACCTGAGCCAGCGCGCGGCCCTTCAAACGCGGATCGATCGGGAATGTCAGATCCAGAATCTCCGGCAGCGGCGACTGCACGAATACCGGACTTTCCGGAGCCACGCCGGATCCCAGCGAATCCACGTCGTAACGATGAATGAGCCGGATCAGATCTTCGAACTTCTTCTCCACCGACGAGCGATCCGGCGCCGCTTCCGGCACGTCCAGCAGCGTATCGATGGCGGCATCGAACTCCACCCGCGCCTCGTCGAGCTTGCCTTCCTGAATGTAAAACTTGCCAAACTGGAAGTGCCGGTCGGCTGCGCGAATGGCCTTCTGCGCGGGTGTCAGAACCTCCGCCGACATTTCGCCCGGGATCAGCAGAACAGGCTGCTTCATCACCGCCGGAGCCACGTCGTCCATGCCGTCAAAATGAACTGGTTCAGCCGTCCGAGCTGCCGGCACAGCGCTGCCCGCCGGTGTCAGGTTATAGAAAACAGGGCTGCGCCGTGATCCGATTTGCGCCTGCGCGAGAGGGAAGGTGGCGGCAAGCAGCGCCAGGAGAGCCAAAGGCTTCGTTGGAAAAGGATAGCAGGTGTACATTCGATCCTATGAAAGGTGGCCAGCAGTATGACTCTTACATGACTATCGACACTTGACTCTATCTCAATAGGGGACGATGGGTCAAACTGGCACACCGGCTGGGGAAAGTCGACACACTCTCCCCGCAAAGGCGGGCAGGCCCCGAGCGCATCAGGAAAAGCGCGTCCGCCTCCACAGCATCGTCGCGCCCACTGCCAGAAACACCAGCGACGCCGCTGCCAGCGCCATCGTCCACGGCAGATGGAAGTCGATCGGCGGCTTGGATGCGAACGACGCCAGCCAGATGAACACACCCAGCGCGCCCACCACCACCACGCCCTCCCACCACCGGCGCCCCGCCGCCTCCTGGGCCAGCGGATCGCCGCCTTTCATGATCGCTGTCACCCGCTTCGGATCCATGCCGTAGCGGCTGCATTCCCGATCTATCGCCTTGCGCCACGCTGCCTGCTCCGATTCCGGTGCCTCCGCCATGCCGACCGCCGCCGCCCCGAGGATCATGATCAGCGAGCCGACTAGCACAATCGTCTGCGCGCTGCCGCCGAGCCGTGCCAGTTCGCCGAACACCAGCGCTCCCCACGCCAACCCCCACAACTGGTTCGTGTTCGACAACGGAATCCCCCGGCCGATGCCGATGTACTTCGCCGCATACTGCTGGAACAGGTCGCCGATCACCCAGCAGAAGCCGCCCAGGAACAGCCAGAATAGCGCCGGCTTGGCCTTCGCCAGTTCCAGCGACAACCCGTCCATTCCGCCGTGAAAGATCAGCGCCAGCACCAACGTAGTCCCCAACTCGCCGAATGTGAAAACCGTCACGAACGACAATGGGTTCATTCCGCTGATGTAGGCCTTCCGGTACGGGATGTACATCGTGCCCCACAGCAACCCCGCCCCCAGCGCCGCCAGTATCCCCATCGTCGATCCCCGGTGTTCCCCGCCCGCTCCCTGCGTGGTGGCGTAAGCCAGCAGGCATGCGCCAACCAGCAGCGCCGCTCCCCCGCCCAGCACCTTGGCCCACTGCTTCCCACCCGCGCCTCGCAGTTCGTTGAACAGCAGCCAGCCCCAGAACAACCCCACCAGGCTGTTCAGGTTCCACAGGGGAAACGCGATGGACAGTCCCACGTCGCGAATCGCAAAAACCGTCAGCGTATTGGCCACGGCCCACAGCATCCCGGCCAGCACCGCCCACACAACCAGGTGCGATTTCTCCTTGAGATCCATCCAGATGTAGCCCGTGCCCTTCAGCGCCATCGGCACGGTCCATCGCGCCACAAAGACGCCGGCCACCATGCCCAGCGACACCACAAACGGCGAGAAGCCCATCGTCACAAGCTTGGTGGGCGCCTCCGCCGCGCCCAGCCAGGCGCCGGCCGCCAAACCGCAAACCACCCCGAGAACATGCAGCGATCGGGCCGATTGCGCCGGGGCGATGCTCGTTGCCGCGCTCACGGTTTCACCTCAACACCGCCAACAGGGCGGTCCCTAAGATCAGCACGGCGACAGGCACCCAGAAGTGCACGTCGGATGCGATCGAACTCATGGTCGAACGTTTCAAGCTGATGACCTCCCGATCCTGGACCACTCAGTAAAACATAAAACACGGCCGGTTGACTATCGCCACGGCACGCGCGGCCCACCGAGGACCTACCCAAATGAAAACGCCCCGGAGGCTTTGAACCCCCGAGGCGTGTCACCCAACCGTTGCTGCAATGTTAGCCTTTTGTGGCGACGAACGTCATGTCCATTCCATTCGGCGCTTTCACCTTGCCCTTGATTTCCTTGCCGGCCAGCGTGCCCGTACCCGCCCAGGCGCCCTCGTCCGTCGGCACCTTGAAGCTGAACACGTCGCCCTCGAGCTTGATGTCCGTCACCGGAGCCACGTCGCCGTTCTCCGTCGTCACCTGGCCGCTATACTTCCCCGCGGCTTCCGTGATGTCCATCGTGACCTTCATCTCGCCCCCATCCGGAGTCTTGGAGACCACCACCCACTTACCGGCCGCACTGGCGGTTGTGGATGTGGCGGCGGCGCCTGGGGCGGCAGCCGCGCCGTCGCGCTTGCCAGTCACCTTGCCCCCGGATCCATCCGGCAGCGTCATGGCGCCTGCCAGGTTGTCACCCTCAGCCTTGAGCTTGAACGCAATCGGCCCCATGTCCATCACCAGCTTGAACGTCAGGTCGTCCCCGGCGATGGTCACTTCCTGCAGCGGCATCTCGCCGCGCTCCGAAGCCAATACCGCACTGGCCTTCCCGCCGTCGTCTTTCACGATCAGATCGACGTTATAGACGTTGCCGTCCGGCGCATTCGCAGCCACTTTCCACTTTCCCACGACGCCGCCGAACGCGGAGACGCAGAATGCCAGCATCAGGATCATTGTCAGTTTCAGTTTCATCACGGATCTCACAGATTAGGAAATTCTTCGGCCAACTCTTGATGATACGATGCCAGCCGCCCCGATTGAGTTTCACCAGTGTAAAAAACGATAGGGCCCGGGACTTCTCCCGAGCCCTTCCGGCAACCCCGCACCGGACATCCAACTACATCTTGGGCATGATCACGGCATCGATCACATGGATCACGCCGTTGTCGCAGCCGATGTCGGTCTTCACCACGTTCGCTGCGTCCACCATCACCTTGCCACCCTTTGCGGAAATCTTGGCGGAGCTGCCCTCTACCGTCTTGGCGGACTTGATCTTAACAACGTCAGCCGCCATCACCTTGCCGGACACGACATGGTACAGCAGGATCTTCTTCAGCTTGGCGGTGTCTTTCAACAGACCTTCCACCGTGCCCGCCGGCAGCTTTGCAAACGCCTCGTCGGTCGGCGCAAAAACCGTGAACGGACCCGCGCTCTTCAGCGTGTCCACCAAACCCGCGGCCTTCACGGCCGTCACCAGCGTGTTGAAGCTGCCGGCGGCGACAGCCGTGTCAACAATATCGGCAGCCGAAGCGGTAAGAACCGAAGCGGCCAGCAAACTAAACACAGACAGGATGCGTTTCATGAAATCTCCTTGAAGTTGAGCTTTTCAGCTACGTTCAAGGAGATTCTGCCTGATTCGGTGCGGATTTAGTATTTTATGGGCGGCGATGCAATCATCCCTGGATCCAGCACTTCGGCCGGCGATGTCTCTGGTGTAATCCGCAGCAACGAGGGCGTGGTGAACTCCGTCGAGGCGAAGTGCGTGGATTCCTCAACCACCTCTCCCTTCTCTCCGTGCACTTCCAGCGTGACTTTCACCTCGCTGGCCAGCCTGCGATAGACGCGAACCCCGGCGGCCGCCTCCGGAACCGAGAGCTGATAACGCGTCAACAGGTCGCCGTCCTGAATCAACAGCAGCACCTTCGAGGCTCGCTGAAGCGACTCCGCCTGGCCGTTCCACGAAATATAGAATCGGCCGCCCGTTTCAGCGATGTGCAGCGACAGCATCTCAATCGGAGCTTTAGCCGCCGAGGGGCGTTTCACGCTTCCCTCTCCCCGCTGCCCATTCCAATACAAGCCCCCGCCCACGGCCGCCAAAAGGACTGCCAGGAGCACTGGCAGAATCACTTTCCTGCCGGACCGCGCGGCGCCGCCGGCCATCGGCTGCGGAGTCGTTGGCTGGGAGTTGGCCATGGAAACCTGCACCGCCGAGGCTCGCCGCCGGGCTGGCCCCGTCCGCCGCTCAGGGCGGAACGAGGAGTCGGGAGCCACCGATAACAGCGGCTCGACGAAACGCGCGACAGCATCTCCAGCCCTCACTCCATGGTGCACTGCCAGTTCCATTTCGCCCAGGCGGTCAGGCTTGATCACCAGAGCCAATTGGTCTGCGCCAAAAAACTTTTCGTGGAGCTCTCCCTCGTCGGCGGTGAGGCGCAGGTCGCCTCGCGGGTGGGAGACAAACCAGCCCACCAACTGCAGCCCCTTGGACTCGGGACCGAATCTCAGAGTCTCCAACTGGGTGGATAGACGGCTCTTCTCGCCGGGTGACAACCGGAAATCAGGCCCCAGCGCATGTTCGCATGGGATCAACTGGAAATGGTCGACGCGAAACTCACTTCCGAGCCTCGTGCCGAGCAGTACTCCGCCCAAGCCCTGCCGCCCGGGTCCATTCATCGACCTTGAGCATTCGAATCGCATCCTCTCCAGGGCTGCGACCGAGAATGTAATCCGGCACGAATCGTCCGATCCGCGCCACTCACGATCCGCACTCCGCAAAGGGCCAGCCGCAGGCGCGGGTGTCCCCGTTGACGTAGCCATTGAATTGTCTCCTCGCGTTCCATCCGGCTCAGCGTCGCGCCTCTATCGGGCCGTTCGCGCTGGGTGGATGCAACCAACCAATGTACAGTCAGCCTTTCTATTGTAATCTCTTTTGCAACTCAATCGAGCGGCCCGAATCCAATGTGGTGGACAATAGAGCATTCATGAGATTCTGGTACTCCCTCGCGACGGCAGCTTCCCTCGCCATCGCTTCCCTGCGAGCGCACAAGCTACGCAGCTTTCTCACCCTTCTCGGCGTCATCATCGGCGTTAGCAGTGTAGTCATCGTCGGGGCCGCCATCGAAGGACTCGGCAACTACGCTGAGGAGACCACATCCAAAGTCTTCGGCAGCGACGGCTATCAGGTGGGCCAACTTCTGCAGGTCGGCCGCCTCTCCCGTCGCGAGCGGATCGAGCGCCTGAAATACAATCGCCGTATCCGCCTGGAAGACTACGCTTACCTTCGCGAGACAACCGGTAGGGACATCCTCTACAGCCCCTACCGGCTCCGCAGCGAGGACGTCCGCTACGAAAGCCGCCTCATCGAGGCCACCTCCATCATCGGCGTCGCCGCCGCCATCGCCGAGATCCGCGAAGTGAACCTTACCGACGGCCGCTTCTTCACCGAGCAGGAAGAGCGCAACAAGGCCCAGGTCGCCATCATCGGAGAGGACCTTCGCACTGAGTTCTTCCCCGAAGCCTCACCAATCGGCAAGACCCTCAAACTCGCCGGCTTCGAGTTTATTATTGTTGGCGTCCAGGAGAAAATCGGCAACGCCGGCGGACAATCCCAGGATAACGTCGCCTACATCCCCGCCACCGTCTTCAATCGCATCTACGGCCCGGAACGCACCATGGTCCTGTTTGCCAGGGCCCGTCCCGAATCCGGCCTCAAGATCGACGAGGCTCTCGACGTCACGCGCGTCGCCCTCCGCAACCGCTTCAAGGCTCGTCCCGGCATGCCCGACAATTTCGACACCATCACCCCCGATTCCATCCGCCAGTTCATCGGACAGATCCCCGGCCTCAGCGGCCCCCGCCTCGTGCCCCTCGCCCGTCACTCACCTGTAGCCC
>CAYVDY010000112.1:0-14522 GCA_964450255.1 uncultured Candidatus Solibacter sp.
TTCGCGCAGGGCATCGATGGGCGGGTTGGTCACCTGGGCGAACAACTGCTTGAAGTAGTGGAACAGCGGCTGCGGCTTATCCGACAGGCAGGCCAGCGATGTGTCGGTGCCCATGGAGCCGATGGGCTCCGCGCCCGATTCCGCCATCGGAGTCAGGATCTTGTACAGGTCCTCTTCCGTATAGCCGAAGCAGCGCTGCCGCATCAGAACCGTATCGTGGTCGGCCGGCAGAACGCGCGTCGGCTCCGGGATCTTGTCCAGCCGCAACTGCTGCGCGTCGATCCACTTGCCGTAGGGCTGCCGTTCCCAGAGATCCTTCTTGATCTCTTCGTCGGGCACGATGCGGCCCTGGATGGTATCCACGAACAGCATCTTGCCGGGCTGCAGACGGCCCTTGTAGACCACATCCTCCGGCTTCACCGGCAGCACGCCGGTTTCCGAAGACATGATCAGCGTGCCGTCGCGGGTGACCATGTAGCGCGCCGGCCGCAGTCCATTGCGGTCGAGCGTGGCGCCGATCACGCGGCCATCGGTGAACGCCACGGCGGCCGGTCCGTCCCACGGCTCCATCAGCGAAGCGTGGTACTCGTAGAACGCCTTCTTGTCCGGATGCATGGTCTCGTCGGCATCCCATGCCTCCGGAATCAACATCGCCATCACGTGCGGGAGGCTGCGTCCGGAAAGAGTGAGCAGTTCCACGACGTTATCGAGGTTGGCTGAATCCGACCCGTTCGGCTGCACCACCGGCATCAGCTTGCGGATGTCGTCGCCGAACAGCGGAGACTGCAGAATCGGCTGCCGCGCCGCCATCCACGCCGCGTTGCCGCGCACCGTGTTGATCTCGCCGTTGTGGCAGATGCAGCGGAACGGATGCGCCAGTTGCCAGGTGGGGAATGTATTGGTGGAGAAGCGCTGGTGCACCATGCAGAGCGCACTGACGCACTCCGGGTCCGCCAGGTCGCCGTAGAACGTCGAGATCTGCGAAGACAGCAGCAGGCCCTTGTAGATGATCGTGCGCGAGGAGAGGGAGGGGACGTAGAAGAAGCTCTTGTCCTTGATCTCCTCGCTCTCGTTGATCTCCCTCTCGGCGCGCTTGCGGACGACGTAGAGCTTCCGCTCCAGCGAGTCCTGGTCCATGCCCTTGGCGCGGCGGATGAACACCTGCTCGATATAGGGTTGCGACGCACGCGCCACGCGGCCAATGGCCTCGATGTCCACCGGAAGGTCGCGCCAGCCAAGCAGATCCAAACCTTCTTCCCGGATGATCCGCTCGACAATGCCCTCGCACAACAGACGCTGCTGCGGCTCCACCGGCAGGAACACCAACCCTGCGCCATACTCCCCCGGCGCAGGCAGCGTGAACCCCAGCATGGCGCACTCTTTGGCGTAGAACTCGTGCGGGATCTGGATCAATACACCCGCGCCGTCGCCCGTGTTCGGATCGCAGCCGCACGCCCCGCGGTGGGTCAGATTCAGGAGAATCTGGATGCCCTTGAGGATGATGTCGTGGGACCTGTTACCTTTGATGTTCACGATGAACCCGATGCCGCAGGCATCGTGCTCGTTTTTCGGGTCGTACAAGCCGGCTGCGGCCGGCAGGCCAATCTGTTGATAGTCTTCGGGCTGCATACTGGGCTGATCCTGCTTCATAGGGGAAGTCCCTACAGTATATGCGCAGTTGCAGTATCAGTCAAAATTAAATTGCACTCCTTGCCCTATCAGTGACTCTTATGTTACGATTCGGCACGTGGACCTCTCGCAGCTCCAGCTTTTCAAGGATATCTATCAGACCCGGAGCATCAGCCGTGGTGCTTCCCACAATGGCGTGACCCAGTCCGCCGCCAGCCAGACCGTTCAGGAACTGGAGAAACACCTGGGCGCCCAATTGCTGGACCGCAGCCGCCGCCCCCTGGAGATTCTCCCGGCAGGGCGGCTTCTTTATGAGTTTGCCCGCGAGTCGCTACGCCGGTACCAGGACTTCCTCGTTCATCTGGAAGAGCTGAAGGGCGGTTTGGGTGGTTGCGTGAAAGTTGCCGCGATTTACTCCGTGGGCATCAGCGAGATGTCGCGCCTGGAAGAGGAGTTCTATCGCCGCCTGCCGACGGCGCAGTTGGAGGTGAGCTACCTGCGGCCGGAAAAGGTCTACCAGGCGGTGCTCGACGAGCGCGTGGACCTGGGGCTGGTGAGCTATCCGGAGACGACGCGGGACGTGGTGGCGATTCCATGGCGTGAAGAGCCCATGGTGGTGGTCTGCTCGCCGGAACACCCGCTGGCGCAGCGCGGCAAACTGCGTCCGGGGGATCTGGAAAACCTTGATTTCATTGGCTTCGACGACGATCTTCCGATCAGCCGGGACATTGAACGATTTCTGCGCGAGCAGAGCGTTCGCGTGCGTGTCGTTATGCAGTTCGACAATATTCAGAGCATGAAGGAGGCGCTGCGGCTGGGCCACGCGGTCAGCATCCTGCCGGCGCCGATGCTCCGCGAAGAAGTCTCCGACGGGCGGCTTCAGACCGTTCCGCTGAACTGTCCGCTGGTCCGCCCGCTCGGCATCATCCACAGGCGCAAGAAGAACTTTCTGCGGGCCGCGCAGGTGTTTCTGGATCTCCTGCGCGACCCGGCAGCGTAAAGGCTACTTGATCTTGTAGACGTTTTCGGCGACCTTCTCGCGGTGCATGTCGTGGCAGGAGCGGCAGCTTCCACCGACCTTCTTACCCGCGGCGGCGATGCCTTCGGCGTTGTTCGCGGCGGCAGCCGTAGCCATCTCGTTGGCGCCGGCAATCATATCCTGAGACGACTTCAAGCCGACCTCGGAGCGCTTTCCCCAGAAAGCTTCCACCTTCTTGCCGGCGGCGGCCAGCAGTTTCGCGCTTCCGGCGACGTCTTCGCCCTTACGGATCTTGCCGTTCAAGCCCCCGATTTCCTTCATCAGGTTTACGTGGTCTGGAGTGGGCTCCTCAGCGGAAACCAGGGCCGGCCCTGACATCAAAACGAACGCGAGTGTGAGTAAATGCATCCTCATGGTGGATCGATTATAGCGCGGCGGAAGCGGTCAAAAAAAAGCTGCCCCACCCGGACTGGCCGGATGGGGCATCTCTGCTATCGGAAATCTACCACATGAACTTGCCGCCGAACTGGAAGTAGCGCGGCGCATTCACGCCACTCACCTGCCCGAACGCGCGGTTACCCAGCTGTGTGTTGATGTCCTGCAGGTTCATATGGTTCATCGCGTTGAACGCTTCCACACGGAACTGCAGTCGGGCCTGTTCGGCGATGCGTACTTCCTTCAGCAGGAAGGCGCTCAGGTCGATAGAGCCCGGCCCACGAACCACCCATTTGCCGGAGTTGCCAAAGGTCCAGTCCTTTGGCCGGGCGAAGGCCGCGGTATTGAAGTAGCGGAAGATGGTGCGTTCTTCCTTCGGCAGATACCAGTCGCCCACGACGTCGGGACGCGTCGCCACCTGCCGTGCTACCCCAGTCAGGCTCGGTCCATACAGGCGTCCGGACGCGATGGTCCACACACCGGTGACGGACCAACCGCCGAGAATGCGGCCCACGAACCCCTTCTGAGTTTTGTACCAGGGGAGATCATAGGTGTGCATCAACACCATATAGTGGCGCCGGCTCTCTTCCAATTCCGAGCGCTCCGGAACCCGTGTGCGCGGATCCTGAATGCCGCCGGCAACGCCTTCACCGCCGAAGCCGATCGACTTACCGAGGGTGTAGGACAAGCTGTAGGTGAGCGCGCCGGTGCGGCGACGCACGGCCATCTGCATCGAATGGTAGCTCGACGTGGCCGACGGCTCCACCAGGTTCAGGCTGTTTAAGCCGCGATACGGCAGGAACTGCCGCAGGTCGACGCCCTGATTGGCAGCTTGCACGTCTGGGTTGAGGTAGTTCAGCGGCCGGCTGAAGGAGAGCTGCCGCCCGCCGTTGCCGACATAGCTGATATCCAACTGCGTTTTGTACGGCAGCACGGTCTGGATGCCGAAGCTGTAGTTGTAGACGGTGGGGATCTTGTAATCCGTCGGCAGCGAACCGGCGCTGATGGGGAACCTCGTCGTGTTGGGGATGCCGCTGGCCGGGTTATCGGCGGCGCCGTTCGAAATGGCGGTGGAAGAGACCAAGGGCTCGCGGGCGCCCAGATACCAGCCGGAATAGGCGATACCCTGTACGCCGTTGAAGGTGCCGAAGCCGCCGCGCAACGCTAGCTTGCCGTTGCCGAAGACGTCATAGGCGAAGCTCACGCGGGGCTGGAAGTTGTTCTTCCGCAGCGGGTTGAAACCGCGAGGCAGGCCGCGGAAAAGCGCATTGATCGCCGAATCGTTGTACTGCGGAATCCGGCCATTCGCCGCGTCGGGCCAGCCCGAACCTGGCAGCACCAGGCCGTTGTAGGCATCACCCGTGCCCGGGACGATGGAGCCGTTGGCCGCCACCTGCGGCGCCTTGGAAGCGTTCCAGAACTCCGGCATGAATGCCACCAGATTGTTCAACTGCGAGGACCAGGGCGCGATGAAGGACCAGCGAAGGCCGAACTCCAGGGAGAACCGGCGGTTCACGCGCCAGGCGTCCTGCACATAGATCTCTCGGGCAAACGACTTGTACACCGTCTGCACGGGCGAGCTCGATTCGCTGTAACTGTCGAAGTTGCCGAGAAGCGCGTTCGCCCAGGGGTTCAGCGAGTTCTTGGGATTCGATGCGGAGCTGCCGAACGCGAAGGCGCCATTATCGGTCGCCTGGTTCAGCTCGTTCATGTTCATCCACTCCCAGTAGAAACCGGCCTTCAGCGTGTGCGAGCCCATCACCTTGCTGATGTTGTCCCGCAGGATGAAGGTGGGCGTGCGTGCGTAACTGGGGTGGCCGGAGCCGCTGATGCCCTGGTACGCCACGATGCTCACATTGGGAATGCGATCATCGCGGTTGCCGACGAAGACATCGGGGAACGTGAAGCCCCACGTGGAGCGCTTCAAGCCGTCGCCGATCAGCCGGAAATCTTCCCGAAAGTCGGAGTATCCCCAACTCAGTTCGTTCACGGTAGTGGGGCTGATCACCGTGTTTAAGCCGAGCAGGAGGTTGTTGCCCTTACGGTCGCGGAAGGCTTCAAACAGCGGGATGTTGTTGCCCGTGTTGTCGAAGAACGATGTGAAATCCTGCGAGCCCGGCAGAGCGCGGAAGGTCAACTGCCAGTTTGGCTTGATGTTGTAGTCCCCGCGGTACATCACGTCGCGGCTGTTGGTGGGCTGGCTGTTGCTGGCGTAGTAGTTGCCACCAGGCCCGGTGTAGTTCGGATTCGGATAGAGCTTCTGCAGCGACCTGCCGAAGTTGCTGATCCGCGATACCGGGATCAGATTGTTAGCGAAGGGCTGCTTGGTGTCCGGATCCAGCGGCTTGATCGCGCTGGCGGCGAAGTTGCCGTTGCGCTCCGCTTCGGTGGGCACCACGGATAGCTTCTGGTTGAAGCCGGAGTTCTTGCGTTCTTCGAATCCGAAAAAGAAGAACAGCTTGTTCTTTTCCGTATTCCACTTTCCGGGAATGTAGACAGGACCGCCCACGGTGAAGCCGTAGTTGTTGTAGCGCACGCGCGGCTTGCCGCCCACCACGTACTGCTGCGCGCCCAACTGCTCGCTGAAGAAGAACTCATACGCCGACATGTGGAAGTCCTTGCTTCCGCGGCGTGTCGTGAAGTTCACCTGCGCGCCGGTGGAGCGGCCGTATTCCGCCGCGTAACGGATGGTGGCGACGTTGACTTCCTCGATGAAGTCGACGCCCATGATGTTGTTCTGCTGCACGCCATCGCGGTTGCGGCCGTTATTGATGCCGTCCACGGCGATGAAATTGGTGTCCTTCCGCTGGCCGTTCACCTGCAACCCGCCCATCGAGAAGCTGCCGCCGCGGAAGTCCGTCATGGAGTTCCCGTACCGCGACACGACGCCGGGCATGATGCCCAGCATGTAGAACGGGTTGCGCCCTGGAAGGGCAAAGTCCTGCAGTTGCTTGGAGGTGACGACACGCGACACTTCACCATTCGAAGTTTCCACCATCGGCGCATCGGCCGTGACTTCCACTTTCTCGGTCAACTGCCCCACTTCGAGGGTCAGCTTCAAAGCGATCACCGCGTCGGTGTCCATGCGGATACCGGAGCGCACCAGGGTTTTGAATCCGGCAGCCTCGGCGCGAACCTCGTAGTCGCCGGCCAACAGGCCCGGCACCGTGAACAAGCCCTTCTCGTCACTGATTGCTTCGCGCACCACGCCCAGCGCGGGCGCGCTTACCTGTACCTTCGCGCCGGGTACCGAAGCGCCCGACGGATCTGATAATTCACCGGAGATCGTTCCCCGGTTTTGAGCGCTGAGGCCCCAGCATACCAAGCCCAGCACGAGCAAAAATTTCACTTTCACGAATCAGACCTCCCTCGACCGGATAGCAGTGTAGCACCACTTTCCGGCGGTAGCCAAAGTTTTTTTGAATCGCGTTTCATTTTTTTACAGTCCACGCGGCAGCGCGCATGAATCAAACTGGTTGTTGATGCCGGTCCAAATCATGGGCGTGTTGAACGTCACCCCCGACTCGTTCTCGGATGGCGGGCGCTTCCTCCATGTGGATGATGCCCTGCGCCACGCACGGCAGCTCATCGCGGAAGGCGCTGCGATTCTGGATATCGGAGGCGAGAGCACCCGGCCTGGTGCTGAAACGGTGCCGGCCGCGGAGGAACTGCGGCGTGTGATCCCGGTGCTGGAAGCCCTGCGGAGTGAGACGGCCGTTCGGCTCTCCATCGACACAATGAAGTCCGAAGTTGCTGAGGCAGCAGTCCGCGCCGGCGCTACACTGATCAACGACGTCACCGGGCTTCGGGATCCGGCCATGAGGGCGGTGGCCGCCCGGCACGGTGCGGGAGTCGTCATCATGCACATGCGCGGAACGCCGCAGACTATGCGCGGGCTGACGGAATACTGGGATGTCGTGGCCGAAGTGAAGGAATTCCTCGCCAGCCGGGCCGCCGCGGCCCGTGCGGCCGGCATTAGCGAGATCATCCTCGATCCCGGTATTGGCTTTGCCAAGACCGCCGCGCAGAGCTTCGCCCTGCTGCGCCGTCTGGGCGAGTTCGCGGAGCTAGACTGTCCCATCCTCATCGGCCCGTCGCGCAAGTCTTTCCTGGCGTCCGTTCCCGGAATGGAGCGGGCGGAGGATCGTCTGGAAGGCACGCTGGCGGCCGTCGCCATCGGGGTTCTGAACGGCGCCGCCATCATCCGAGCGCACGACGTAGCCGCCTGCCGGAAGGCCGCCTGGGCCGCCGCCGCAATCAGGAGCGCCTAATGGACCGCATCTTCCTCCACGAGATCCGTCTCACCGTCTACCTGGGAGTGCCTGCTGCTGAGCGCAGCCGCACCCAGGAGGTCTTTCTCGATGCCGATCTCGGCTTCGACACCCGGCCTGCCGGACTGTCCGACGACGTCCACCTGACTATCGACTACGCTGCCGTGCTTCGCACCATCCACCGGGTTGCTGTGGCGCACCCCTACGCGCTGATCGAGAGCATGGTGGAACGCATTGCCGCCGCCATCCTGGAGGAATTCCCGGCTGAGGAGGTGCGCCTGCGCCTTCGCAAACCCGCCGCACTCAAGGCCGAAGGAGTGGGCTACGCCGCGGTTGAGATCGTGAGACGCCGCGATGGCTGATGTCTATCTGGCGCTGGGCTCCAATCTTGGCGATCGGGCCGGCTATCTCAACGAGGCGCTACGCCGGCTGAACCCGATGTGCGTCTCCACGTTTCATGAAACCGCGCCGGTTGGTTATCTCGATCAGGGGCCGTTTCTGAACGCGGCTGCGCTGGTCCAGACCACGCTCGCTCCAATCGACTACCTTCAGGAGCTTAGGGCGATTGAGCACGCCCTCGGACGCGAGCGCCTCATTGTGAACGGTCCGCGCACGATTGATCTGGACATCCTCTTTTGGGATCAGGAGATCGTCGACACGCCGTCGCTGACCATTCCGCATCCGCGCCTGCACCTGCGCCGTTTCGTTCTGGCGCCGCTGGCTGAGATCGCGCCGGACCTTATTCACCCCGCGTTGGGCCGGACGGTCCGGCAGATGCTGGACGCACTGCCACCAGAGTTTCCATCCGCTTAAGCTGCCCGCACGCGGCGTAGATGTCCAAGCCACGTGGCCGGCGCACGAAGCAAGGCACGGATTTCATCACGATCGCCTGGAAGCTCGCAACGCGGTCAGGATCGGGCGTCTCGTACGGAATGCCAGGGCCGGGATTCAGTGCGATCAGATTCACCTTGCAGTTCAGGTTTGCCACCAGTTGCACCACACGCCGCGCGTCTACCTCCGCGTCGTTCACGTCCCGCAGCAGCACGTATTCGAAGGTGAGCTTCTCCCACGGCCGCAGCGGATAGTCCTTGCAGGCCTGCATCAGATCCCGCAGGTGATACTTGCGCGTGATGGGCATCAGCTCGCGCCGCTGCTCCTCATTGGACCCGTTCAAAGAGATCGCCAGGCGCGGCCGGATCTCCGCCTTGGCCAGTTCGTAGATATTCGGTACGATGCCCGCGGTGGAGACCGTGATCCGCCGCTGCACGATCCCCACGCCGCGCGGGTCGCACAGAATCCGTGTCGCCTTCAGCACGGCAGGCAGATTCAATAGCGGCTCGCCCTGGCCCATCAGGACGATGTTGATGCGCTTCTGATCCGCCCACAGGTCGTTGTCCTTGGCCAGATGCAACACCTGCCCGACGATCTCGCCCGCCGTCAGGTTCCGCTCCAGCCCCATCAGCGCGGTCAGGCAGAACTTGCAGTCCACCGGACAGCCCACCTGCGTGGAGAGGCACAGCGTATCGCGCGACTCCTCCGGCATGAAGACTGCTTCCACGCTCTTTGCGTCGTGCAGGCCGAGGAGATAGCGCCGCGTGCCGTCCTTTGAATCGAAGCGCGAATCCTGGCTCAGTTGCCCGATTTCGCAGCGTGCTTCCAGATCCGAGCGCAGCCCCTTGGCGAGCGTCGTCACCTCGCTCAGCGCGCCGATGCGCTTGCTGTAAAGGGCTTCGTAAATCTGCCGGGCGCGAAACGCCGGCTCGCCCGCGGGCAGCAGAGCCTGCAGGTCCGCAACTTCCATTCCAACTAGTTTTTGCACAGCGCCCTCAGCTACCAGTCTATCGGACCCACGTCAGCCAGGCCGCGCCAAATGCCAGGCTCAGCACCGTGAGCGGCGCGCCCACCTTAAAGTAGGTCCAGAATCCTATCTCCACCGCGCCTTTCGCCCTCTGCACCACAATCAGATTCGCCACCGAGCCGAGCAGGGTGAAGTTGCCCGCCAGGGTTGAGGACATCGCCAAAGTCAGCCACCCCAGCACCGAGTCCGCCAGCTTGGCCATTACCGGCCGGAAGACGAGCACCGCCGGCACGTTGCTCACCAGGTTCGAGAGCGCAGCCGAAAACAGGGTCAGCACGGCAGGCCGGTGGAGTCCGCTGGCCTGCGCCACACGGAAGAGATCCTCCTCCAGCGAGGTCTTCTCCACGCCGGCCACCACGATGAATAGTCCCGCGAACATCGCCAGAAGTGACCAATCGATGTCGTGATAGACCTTCTCCGGCTTCACGCGCCGCGTGACCAGCAGCAGCGCTCCGGCCACAATTGCTACCTGTGCCACCGGCCAGCCCGCGAAGAAGAAGCCCACCATGCCCACAGCCACCGCCAGTGACTTCCACATCAGTCCGCGATTCACGCGGACGCGCACCTCGCTCTCTTTTTCGAACCGTTCGTCGGCGAACTCGTTTCGGAAGACGGCCGCTATCACGCCGAAGGTCAGCAGCAGCGACACCACCGCGATAGGCGCCAGCGCCATCGCGAACTCGCGATACGGGATTCCCGAGAGCGACCCGATCATCATATTCTGCGGGTTGCCGGTGATGGTGGCCACGCTGCCCGCATTCGACGCGGTTGCCACCGCCAGCAGATACGGCACCGGATTCCGCCGCAGCGCCAGCGTGACCTCCACCACCAGGGGAGTCAGCACCAGGCACATCGTGTCGTTCACGAAGAACGCTGAGAACACCCCGGCCACTATCACTACGCCGGCCAGCAGGCTCTTTGGCCCGTGCGCGTGCCGCACCACCCGCGCCGCCACCAGCCGGAAGAATCCTGAAAGGCGCAGGTTGGCCACGACGATCATCATGCCGAGAAGCAGCACGATGGTGGCCCAATCCGCCGCGTGCAGCGCCTCGTCGAAGCGCAACACACCCGCCGCCACCATGAAACTGGCGCCCACAATCGCCGCCCCGGTGCGGTCCACGCGCAGCCCCGGGAATCGTCCGAGTGCCAGGACCACGTAAGTGGCGATGAAGATCAGTAGCGCAGCCATGCGAGAATTGTGAGGGAACAACTAACTAAAACATGGCGACTGCTACGCTCGATCGTGACATCATCGTCACCACACTCTCTAACGGCATCCGTGTCATCACGGAGCCCATGCCCGCCGTGCGCAGTGTCGCAGTAGGCTTTTGGATCGGCACCGGCTCGCGGTGCGAACAGATCAAGGAAAACGGTTCGTCGCACTTCATTGAGCATATGCTCTTCAAGGGCACCCCCAAGCGTTCCGCTGAGGACATTGCCCGTGAGGTCGACGCCATCGGCGGCCACCTGGACGCCTTCACCGGACGCGAACTGGTCGGCTACAACACCAAAGTGCTCGACGAGCACATGCCCATCGCTTTCGAGATCCTGGCGGACATGCTGATGCATCCGCGTTTCGACGCTGAGGACATCGAGAAGGAAAAGGGCGTGGTGCTGGAAGAGCTGAAGATGGAGACGGACAGCCCGGAGAGCTTCGTGCACGAGCTCTTCGTCAGCAACTTCTGGAATCGCCATCCGCTAGGGCGGCCCATTCTCGGCACGAAGAAGACGATTGCGGGCTTCTCCTCCGAGAGTCTCCGCGATTATCACAACCGCTACTATCGTCCCGAGAATCTCACTGTCACCGCTGCCGGCAACCTCCGCCACGACGAACTCGTGCGCCTGGCCGAGCACCACCTTCGCGAGCTGAAAGTGGGTGGCGTCGAACCGAAGTTCGTCGCGCCCGCGCCAGAAGCTCCGCTGCTGCTGAAGAATCGCCGCAGCCTGCAACAGGTTCACGTCTGTCTCGGCGTGCCGATGCATGCCGCCACGCACGACCTGCGCTTCGCCTGCTATACGCTGAACGTCATCCTTGGCGGCGGCATGAGCTCGCGCCTCTTCCAGAACATCCGGGAGCGCCAGGGCCTGGCGTACTCGATCTTCTCCGAGCTCAACCTCTACCGCGACACCGGAATGCTGGCCGTCTACGCCGGCACCTCCACGGACACCACGCGCAAACTCGTTGAGAACGTGATGATCGAGTTGCGCCGCCTGAAGAACGACCCCCTGCCGGCCGAGGAGCTTCGCCACGCCAAGGACCATATGAAGGGCTCGCTGATGCTGAGCCTGGAATCCACGTCCAGCCGCATGGGCAACCTCGCCCGCCAGTGGATGAACTTCGGCAGGTTCTTCACGCTGGACGAACTCGCCGATTCCATCGAAGCCGTCACTGCCGAAGACGTGCAATCGGTTGCCCGCGAGTTCTTCCACACAGAGAAGATCGGGCTGGCTCTGCTGGGCCGCCTGGATGGCCTCAAACTGACTCGCGACGATCTCGCCTGCTGACACCATGGGTTTACGCCACCCAATCCGATTCGCGCTGCCGCTGCTGCTGGCGGCCTCGCTATTCGCCGTCGATTTCGGCGGCCTGAAGCCGCAGGGCTACGTCAGCGACTTCGCGGGCGTGATCGACCCGGCTTCGAAGCAGGCACTCGAATCCTACTGCGCTAGCGTCAAGGCCGCCACCGGCGCCGAGATCGCGCTGGTGACGATCCCGTCGCTGGAAGGCGAGCCGATCGAGGACGTCGCCAATGTGATGTTCCGCAAGTGGGGCGTTGGCAGCAAATCGAATAACGAGGGCGTGCTGCTGCTGCTCTCCATCGGCGATCGCCGCAGCCGTCTTGAAGTTGGTTACGGCATCGAGCCGATCATTCCGGATGGCTATGCCGGCAGCGTCATCCGCGACATGCGGCCTGCCCTGCGCGAGCGGAACTACGCCCAGGCGCTGGCTGACGGCGCCCGCACCATCGGTGAGACCATCGCCAAAGCCAAGAACGTGAAGATCGGCGTCAGGGCGCCGATGCGCCGTTCGCGGCCGCCTTCGAACGGGTTCCCCATGGAGGTCGTGTGGGTCGTTGGCGGGTTCATCGTGCTCGCACTCTTGAGCCGCGGCGGACGAGGCGGGCGAGGCGGCGGTGGCGGCACCGGCAACTTCCTGATGGGTATGCTGCTTGGACAGGTACTGAGCGGCGGCGGCAGGTCCCACTCCGGCGGCGGTTTCGGCGGCTACGACTCCGGCGATAGCTTTGGCGGCTTCGGCGGCGGCGACTCCGGGGGCGGTGGCGCCTCCAGCGATTGGTAGATTGCGAATCCCCATGGAAAACATCGACAAGATCCTCAACCAACTGGTGGAAAAGCTCCGGGACGCGCACGGGAAGCGGCTCCGCTCGGTCATCCTGTATGGCTCCGGCGCCACCGGCGAACTGCACGGCGCCTATTCCGATCTCAACGTGCTGTGCGTGCTGGAAGGCGTCACCACGAAGGACCTCGGTGCGGCCGAGTCCGTGTTTCAGTGGTGGCGTGATAAGGGCAGCCCGGCGCCCCTGCTGCTCAGCTCCGACGAACTGCGTACGTCCACGGATTGCTTTCCCATCGAATTCCACGATATCGTCGAGCGCCACAAAGTCTTGTTCGGCGAGGACGTCGCCCGCACCCTGGAGATCGACGACCGCTTCTATCGAGCCCAGGTGGAGCACGAACTTCGCGCCAAGCAGCTCCGGCTGCGCCAGAAGGCGGCAGGAGTCCTGCACAACCGGGAGCTTCTGCTGCGGCTGATGACCGATTCCGTTTCGACGTTCTGCGTCCTCGGCCGCCACGGTCTGCGGCTGGGCGGCTTCGACGCGCCCTGGACCAAGCACTCCATTGTCGCCAGCATGCGCGAGTCGTTCGCCATTGGGGGCCGCGCCTTCGATACTCTATTAAGTCTGCGCGAGGGTAACACCAAGCCCCGCGATGTCGTGCCTGTCGAACTGTTTGAGAACTACCTGGAAGAGATCGCGGTGCTCATCGCCGCGGTAGACCGACTAGATCGTTGAGGAGAAAACTATGAAAATTGCACTGATCGCGATTCTGGGAGGTCTGCTCCTGATCGGGCTGATGGTCGGCGGCAAGGCTGCCTCCGTCAACAATGAGCTGGTCGCGCAAAAGGAGGCCATCGCCGGCTCCTGGTCGCAGGTGGACGTCGCGCTGCAGCGCCGCGCGGATCTCATCCCGAACCTCGTCGAGAGCGTCAAGGGATTCGCTGCCCAGGAGAAGGGCATCATGGAATCCGTCGCCAACGCCCGCGCCTCGCTGCTCAGCGCCCGCACGCCTGCCGAGAAGATCCAGGCTAACCAGGGGCTCGATTCCGCCATCGGCCGTTTGTTGATGGTTGTCGAGAACTACCCGCAACTCAAGTCCAATGAGAACTTCCTGCGCCTACAGGACGAACTCGCCGGCACCGAGAATCGCATCGCCGTGGAGCGCCGCAAGTACAACGAGACCGTGCAGAAGTACAACACCACTATCGGCCTCTTCCCCAACAACATGTTCGCCGGTATGCTGGGCTTCCAGCGCAACGACGACTACTTCAAGACCGATCCGGGCGCCCGCACTGCCCCGAAAGTGAAGTTCTAAGGAATTCCCATGTCTGCACCGATCTTCCCCAACTACATCAATGGCGCCTGGGTGGAAGGCCCGACGTTTGAGAACCGCAATCCCGCCGATACGAACGAGATCGTCGGGCTGCACGGTAAAGGTACGCCCGAGTGCATCGACAACGCGGCCCACGCCGCGCAGCAGGCGTTTGCGGGCTGGGCCGGCCTCACCGCGCCTGCCCGCGGAGCGTTTCTCTTCAAGGTTGCCGACATCCTCGACCGCAAGTTCGACGCCATCAGCGCAGAGATGACCCGCGAGGAAGGCAAGACCCTGCCCGAGGCCAAGGGTGAGGTCCGCCGCGCCATCAACATCTTCCGCTACTTCGGCGGCGAAGGCGCGCGCATGGCCGGCGTGCTGGCGCCCAGCGAGCGGGACCGCGTCCACATGTTCGCCATCCGCAAACCGGTCGGCGTGGTGGGCCTGATCACGCCCTGGAACTTCCCCAGCGCCATCCCGGCGTGGAAGCTGGCTCCCGCGCTGATCTGCGGCAATACCGTGGTGATGAAGCCCGCTTCCGCCGCGCCGCTCAGCGCCTGGCGCATCATCGAGGCGTGCCACGAGGCCGGCATCCCTAAGGGTGTCGTCAACTTCGTCTCCGGTTCCGGCAGCGCGCTGGGCAGCGCTCTGGTTCACGCCAAGCCGCTGAAGGCCATCCGCTTCACGGGCCCCTTCCAGATCGGTCAGTGGCCCCATGCGGAGGCTTCAAAGCGCCACC
>CAYVDY010000113.1:0-14511 GCA_964450255.1 uncultured Candidatus Solibacter sp.
CTCGCTGATCGTACGCCGGTCAGGCCGCGCAGCCGGTTGAGTATCTCGTCGAAGGCCGCGCGACGCTGGGCTTCGGGGTACTTGGCGTTTCGCAAGTCCACACTCGTGATCAAGACCTGCTCATGACGAAAGCCCGGGTCCATTGTGGCCAGCTTCCGGAAGGTGCAGAGCATCAGCCCGGCGCAGGCCACCAAGGCCAGCGACAGAGCCACCTGCGCGATCACCAGCGCCTTGCCGAAGCTGAAGCGCGAATGTCCCTCCGCGGTCCCGCGTCCACCGTTCTTCATCGCGGCATTCGGTTGAACACGCGTGGCCAGCCACGCGGGCGCCAACCCAAACAGGAGGGCAGTCGCCACGGCAACCGCCGCGGTAAAGGCCAGCATGCGCCCATCCACATGCAAATCCAGTGACACGGCCGATCTGCTGGTGGAGAGCAGACGCACCAGCACCTGGCTGCCCCACTGTGCCAGCAGCACACCCAGCGCCGCGCCGGTGAGCGAGAGCAGCAGACTCTCCGTCAACAACTGCCGGATCAGGCGTCCCCGGCCCGAGCCGAGCGCCAGACGGATCGCGATCTCCCGCTGCCGGACAGAGGCGCGCGCCAGGATCAGATTCGCCACGTTGGCGCAGGCGATCAACAATACGGCGCCCACCACGCCCATCAACGCCAGCAGAGCGTTGCTGTACTGCCCTCGGAGATCGGAGATTCCGCCAGCCACTGGCTTGGTCTCAAACGTCCGCTGCTCGTATTCCTTTACATCCTCTCCGCGCCAGTTCTGCGGCCTGGTGGCGCGAAAGACCTCCGGGGCCAGCACCTTGAGCCTTGCGGTCGCCTGTTGCGGGCTCACGCCCGGCTTCGGACGGCCTATCACCGTCAGCCACCAGATGCTGCGGCCATCCAGCCAGCTCTCCTTTCCGTGGACAAGCGCTTCGCTGCACACTGGCACGTAGATGTTCATGGGCTGTCCTACCGCCATGCCGCTAAACCCTCTTCCGGCAACGCCGACAATCTGGAATGGCTGCCCTTCGAGCGATACGCTCCGGCCCAGAACAGCCGGATCTCCTGCGTATTCGCTCTGCCAGAAGTCGTAGCTCAGAACGGCCGTCGCAGGGCACCCGCGCCGATCGTCGGCCCGGGTGAGGGGGCGTCCCAACACCGGCTGCACCCCGAGTGTTTCAAAGAACTCGCCGCTGACCCAGGCGCCCTGAATGTAACGTGCTTCGCCACCGGGCGAGAGATTGAAACGGTCGTCGCCGTAGGTGAACAGTCCAGAGAAAACGTCCTGCCTGTCACGCACCTGTTCCCAGATGGGATTGGTGAAAACAGTGCCGCTGTCACCCATCCTGATCTGCAGCAACTCCTCCGGCCTTTGTACAGGCAGCGACTTCAGCATCACCGCGTCGATCAGGCCGAAGATCGCGGTGTTCGCGCCGATACCCAGTGCCAGCGTCAGCACCGCCACTGCCGTAAAGCCCCTGTCCTTAGTCAGCACGCGCACCGCATACCGCAGGTCCTGCCAGAGCATCTCCAGCCACGGCAGGCCGCGCTGGTCCCGGTAGTTTTCCTTGACGGATTCCACTCCGTCGAAGCGCAACACCGCATGGCGGCGCGCCTCGACCGGGCTCATTCCGGAGCGGATGTTTTCGTCAATCTGGAACTGGAGGTGGCTCTCGATCTCCGCCGCCAGGTCGCGGTCTCTCCGGTCTCTGCCGAACAGGCCGCCGAGCCGCACCAGGAACGCGCGCAGTGGTCTCATGCTCCGGCCTTCCCGTCGGCGAAGAATCGGGCGATGATCGCGGTGGTCTCATCCCACGAACGCGTTTCGTTCTGCAGGTGCTTCCTGCCGGCGCGCGTGAGGGCGTAATACTTCGCCTTGCGGTTGTTATCGGAGACGCCCCACTCCGAAGAGATGTAGCCTTCCTGTTCCAGCTTCAACAGAGCCGGGTACAGAGTTCCGTAGTTCACGGAGAGCAGGTCGCCACTGGTTTGCTCGATGCGCCGGGCGATGCTATAGCCGTGGAGCGCGCCCATGGTTTCCAGTGTCTTCAGCACCATCAACGCGAGAGTGCCCTGCCAGACGTCTTTTTTGCCCATGTCTCTCCTATTGGATTCCCATAGTACGCTGTGTACGTATGGGAATGCAATAGGAGTGGCGAAATGTTACAAGCGGTATCGACGTCCCGGGCCGCCGCTACATCCAGACCTTTTCGACCGGCCCGGCGATCTTCACCTTTTCGGCGGCTTCGGCGGAATCCCAGTAATACATCGCGTCCAGTTTCGCCAGATAGTAGAACGGCAGGGTCCCAAAATCAGGCGTCTCCGGATTCGGCTGGTAGAGCATTACGGCCAGGCCCACCACTTCGGCGCCGTGACTCTCGATCAGCGCCTTCAACTCCGTCAGCTTCCGGCCGCTGCGCAGGATGTCGTCTACCAGCAGGACCTTCTCGCCCTTGGCCGGCGCCAGATAAGGCCGGAACCGTTGCGGTCCGCCTTCCTCGGCGCGCTCTGCCCAATAGACCTGGTGCGCTCTCAGGGCTTCGCAGACGCCATAGGCGACCGGCAGTCCACCCGTCGCCGGCGCGACCACCGACAACTCCGGAATGATCGCACGGATCTCAGGATGCGCCCGCAACTTGCGGCTCAGCGCCACGCTCAGGATCTTCGCCGTTTCGTATCGCCGCATGGCCATCGCCACTTGCAGATACGTATCCGAGTGCAGTCCATTCGGATACTGGAAATGGCCCGAGCGTAGGGCGCCTGTCTCTCGCAACAGGGCGATGACTTCATCTTCAGTCGGAACTAGTTGCATGCCATCATTCTGTCACTCCTGCGCGCAAAAGGCACACCCCGGCTGTCGTACCATTGAAGGTAGTACGAGGAGGCTCAAATGGACCGTTTCGACGAACTCAAACTCAAGTACCAATCGGTGCTGAATCTCATTCCGCAACAGGGCGTCACGCTCGCCCACGTTCACGTCAAGGACAACAAGCTCTTCATCGAGGGCGCGGCGCCCACGGAAGAGAACAAGAACGCGATCTGGAATCAGATCAAGCTTGTCGATCCGTCGATGAGCGACATTCTCTGCGAACTGTCCATCGATCCCAGCCTGGTGATCGCGCCCCAGGTTCGCACCTATACCGTTAAGGCCGGCGACTCTCTTTGGAAGATCGCGGCCGAGAATCTTGGCAACGGCACGCTGTATCCCAAGATCATCGCCGCCAACCCCGGGCGTCTGAAGGACGAAAAGACCGTCATTCACCCCGGCGACGTGCTCAACCTTCCCGCGTAGTTTGTTCGGGGCCGGTGCAGAGGGCGTGCCAGCGGCGTGACTTCCTCACCGGTCCCCTACAGCCAGCCTTTCTGCCGTGCAACACGAGCCGCCTCAATGCGGTTCGCCGCTCCCAACTTCCCCATCGCTTCCGACAGATAGTTCCGCACCGTTCCTTCCGAAAGTCTCAACGCGGTGGCGATCTCCGCTGACGCTGATCCCTCGGCCGCCATTCGCAGCACCTGCCGTTCCCGATCCGTCAGCGGATCCGCCTCGCTCCACGCCTCCGCTGCCAGTTGAGGGTCAATCGCGCGGCCGCCGCGGTGCACCACCCGAATGGCCTGCGCGAGTGTCGATGCGGGAGCGTCCTTCAGCAGATACCCGGAGACTCCTGCGTCCAGAGCCCGGCGCAAATAGCCCGGACGGGCAAAGGTCGTCAGGATGATCACCTTTACGCCAGCGTGAGCCCGCCTGATCTCGGCGGCCAGTTCCAGCCCGGTCATTCTGGGCATTTCAATATCGGCGAGTACGACGTCCGGACGTGCCCGGGTCATCAGAGACAATGCCGCCGCCCCGTCAGCCGCCTGACCCGTTACCTCAATCTCCGCTTCCGTTTCCAGCAGCGCTGCCAGCGCTCCCAGCACCATCGCCTGGTCTTCCGCGATCAAAACCCGGATGCTCATGCCCGCTCCAGTTCCTGGCCCAATTCCACCGGTAGCCGGAGGACCAACCGCATCCCGCGTGTCCCGTCGTGTATCATCGATCCGCCCAACGACTCTACTCTCTCTCGCATCCCCCTCAATCCAGAGCCCTCGGCCACTGTCCCGCCGCGCCCGTCGTCGGCAATCTCCAATTCGCATTCAGACCCATCCCGCCGCAAGGCCACCCGGCAGATGTGGGCCTGAGCATGGCGCAGCACGTTCGTGCATCCCTCCCGGATGGCCAACGCGAACACACCCTCGTGCGCCGCCGAAAGGGACATCGGTGGCATCGCATCCTGCACAGCGATTCCCGCGGCCAGCAATGCGTGCCGGGCGGGATCCACTCCTGCCGCCAGTCCGGACGACCGGTACCCTCGCACCGCCGTCCTTACCTCCTGCAGCGCCTCTCTGGAGATCCGTTCCACATCCCGAATTTCAACCGCGGCCCGCGCCGCATCGGTCTCGGCCAGGCGCGATGCCAGCTCCGACTTCAACACGATCACTGAGAGTGTGTGGCCCAACAGGTCGTGCAGATCCCGCGCGATTCGCTCTCGCTCCGCAACTTGGGCCATGTGGCTGAGTTCCGCCTGCGTCATCAGCAGCCGTTGCGTCAGTCTCCGCCGTTGTTCGTAGTGCATTACCATTCCAGCTACTAACGGTGTGAACACGGCGCTCGGCAGCCAGGCCATCAGCCTCGGCCGCAGAGCCAGGATCAACATTGCCTCCACCGCCAGAATCGCAGCCACGTAGCGGCTGGCGCGTCGAGGCTCGTCGATTCCAGCCACGAATGCTGCGGCGTAAATGAAGAACACCATCGCCGTCGTTGTCAGCGGGGTCAGGGCGCAGGCCAGCGCGCACAGCACGCCGGCAGGAATCAACAGCCGCCGTCCGTGCGTCCAGTAACCCGCGAAGTAGGTAACCAGGAACACCGCGTAGCCAGCCAGGGTGGCAGCCCAGCGCCACCAACCGCCGGCGGCGAACAGCGGATTCAGCAGAAACGGCAGCGAGTAGACCAGCCACACATACGGCATCCAGCCGTCCTCGCAGCCGGCAGGTAGGAATGGAGGTTGTAGCTTTCCTTTACCCATTGGCTCTTTCTGCCGACCTGCGCCAGCTCAACACGGTCAGCCCGATCAGCACCGCGGTGAACACTGCCAGGCAGGCGGCGTGCGCGGGAATCGGCCAGTCGCCCGGTCTGCCCACGATTGTACGACCGATCTGCGCTGCGTGATACGCCGGCAGGAAGACTGCCACTTTCCGGACCACCGCCGGCAGGAAGTCGATCGGAATCCAGAGGCCGGAACAGATCGCCATCGGCATGGCGATCAGATTTGCCACGGCCGGAGTTGCGCTCGCCGCGGTCAGCGTACCCACCAGCAACCCGAGTGCGCAGAATGGAATTGCCGCGCCCAGCGTTGCCACCGTCAGCCCCAGCCACTGGCCGGCGGGCAACTGCACGTGAGATAGCGTGGCCGCCATTACCGAGAGCATCAACTGAACGATCAGCGCAAACGCCATCGCCGAGGCGATCTTCGCCGTGAAGTACGAGGCCATCGGCATCGGTGACGCCCGCTTCACCTCCAGCCAGCCCAGCCCGCGTTCGTGCGCCAGGCTCACCGCGAGGCCATACATCGCCGCGGTCAGCGCCCCGAACACCGAGTAGCCCACCAGCACCGCCAGCGCCATCGACTTCGTCTGGTGGCCGCGCGACATCAGCACGCCGAAGAAGAGGTAGAACAGCGGCGGCAGAGACAGTGTAGGTATCACGAATCGCGGATTCCGCCACAACGACAGGAACTCGCTTTTCGTCTCCAACCAGTAGGTTCTCATTGCACACACTCCGTCATGGCCAGGAAGGCATCTTCTAACGCTGCGCCCCGAATCTCCAGGTCGCGCAGGTCCGGATCCGCCGCCAGCAGCGAGCGCACGGCGCGGTCTCCATCGGTCACGCCAAGCATTACCTGGCGACCTTCCCCGGATACTGACACCACGGAATCGAGCGCCATCAGCCGTTCTTTGGAGAGTGACGTCGAGCACGAGATCCGCTTCAACCCGATGCTCTTCTTGATCTCCGTGGGCGTCCCTTCCGCGATGAGCCGGCCCTGGTCCACGACCGCGATCCGGTTCGCCAGTTCATCGGCCTCCTCCAGATGGTGCGTTGTCAGCAGCACTGAGCCGCCGCCGGCCACGAAGGCCCGGATATGGACCCACAGAGCCCTCCTCGATTCCACGTCCAGACCTGCCGTCGGTTCATCCAACAACAGCAGTTCCGGTTGGCCGCACAGCGCCAGCGCAAACAGCACTCTCTGTTTCTGTC
The DNA here is from genome assembly GCA_964450255.1 of uncultured Candidatus Solibacter sp. Lineage (GTDB taxonomy): Bacteria > Acidobacteriota > Terriglobia > Bryobacterales > Bryobacteraceae > Paludibaculum. The sequence continues at coordinate 6,288 of CAYVDY010000113.1, forward strand.
CGCCCGAGAGCTTTCCGAACAACCGCTCCTCCAGGCCTTCCAGCCCGGCCGCCTGCAATGCCGCGCGTAGGGGCATCGGCTTCGGGTAGTAGGAGGAGAACAGCGCGATGTGTTCTCTCACCTTCAAGGTCTCCGGCACCCGTCCAGCCTGAAGCATCGCCCCCAGCTTCTGCCTGGAAGCCCGCTCCCGCGGATCGCCTCCAAACACCCGCGCGTGGCCATCGTCGGGCGCCGACAGTCCCAGCAGCAGCCTCGCCGCGGTCGTCTTGCCCGCTCCGTTCCTTCCCAGCAGTGCCAGCACCTGGCCCTGCTCGATCCTCAGGTCAAAGCGATCCAGCGCCGTCACCTGGCCGTACCGTTTGGTAATCCGAGATAGTTCCGCTACCGTCATGACCTATCGTGACTGGATCTCCCAGATTCCGGCAGTGCCGAGTGTCATCAATCGCGCCTGACGTTTGTCATCTGCCGCCGCCGGCTCCGTCTATCCCGAAGGCTGCTGCCCAGATACCTGCTATCCTTTCCCTAATCCGACGGGATGCTGGCTGCGTACGTCGAAAGCTACGAAAGCTCGGGAGGGCTCTGGGATGGCGCACATTCTGATCACAGGAACCAGTTCCGGCATCGGGCTGGCCACGGCGTTGGACTTGGGTAGGGCCGGGCATCAGGTCTATGCGACCATGCGAAATCCGGACCGAGCGCCCCAACTGGGTGTGCAAGCGTCCACGGAAGGTTTACCCATCTCCATCCTCACCATGGATGTGGATTCCGATTCGTCCGTCGCGGATTGCTTTGCCGCCATCTCGCGGCAAGGCGTTTCGATCGACGTTCTCGTGAATAACGCCGGAGTCGAACGGCACGGCACAATCGAAGAACTCCCGATGGACGCCTTTCGGGCCACGATGGAGACCAATTACTTTGGCGCGCTGAGGTGTATCCGGCAGGTACTGCCGCGCATGCGCGAGAAGCGCAGCGGGTGCATCATCAACGTCACTTCCGTCTCCGGAAAGATCTCGTCTTCGCCCCTCGGCGCATATGCTGCCTCGAAGTTCGCCCTGGAAGCCGCCAGCGAGGCGCTGGCGCAGGAGATGAAGCCGTTCGGTGTCCGCGTTGCCATCGTGGAACCAGGCATCATCGATACCCCGATGGCGCACGCGATCGGAAAAACTCCTCCATCCAAGTACCGTCAGGGACGGCAGTTGGCCGCGCTGTTCCAAGCCGCGCTCGAGCATCCCACTCCTCCGTCCGTCGTCGCCACGGTTATCAGAGATATCGTCGAAAGCGGCACCGCCAAGTTGAGGCACCCCGCTGGACCCGACGCCGAACCGTTTCTCGGCTGGAGAGCCGCGATGACCGATGAGCAATGGATTGAGTTCAATGCTCTCGATGGTGAGGGCTTTCGGGATGCGGTCCGGCGCGACTTCGGTCTGGAGATCGAGCTTCCCGTGGAAGGCACAAGCGTTCGCCTGGCGGATGCAGCCGATTGATCGCACCGGCCGGGACTCTCCATCCGGAGCGGACTAAGCCGGCCAGGCGCTCGCGCGCCTCTGGATAAATCCAGGCGCCCAGGCCCTCCATGAGCGCGCTCTTTGCAGCACCGGAACATGAGCGCCGGGGCCTTCGCAGCGGCGGGGAGCGGCACACCCGAACCCCATGAACTCGTTCAGCGCGAGCACACTGCGGGATTGCCTCGTCTCGGACACGAGCATTGTCGCGAAGCACAAGATCAGAGCACTGGCCAAAGCGCCTGCCAACAGACAGGCCCACCACACAAAGTCCGTGGCGCCGGTCAGAAACCCGGGCCAATCCACGCCCGGTTCCAGAAGTTGCATCCGACCCTCCTAGCCCAACGGAGTTACGCAGTTGGATGAGCTTACCGGACTCTGTTACAAAGATCAACAGAAAAGTGAAGGCTTCGAACGGAGCGCGCTATGAGCACTGCTGAAGGTGCCGATCGTGAGGGCGCTTTCGATACAATCAGTCGTCGGGCGTGCGGGGCGAGTCTTGCGCGGAAATCGAAAGGACGGCAGAAAAATATGGGAGATCTCACGGAATCCGGCCGCCGAACCGCACTGAAGGCATTTGGTGGCGCTCTTGCGCCGTTGATTGTGCCCTCGCACATCTTCGGTCAATCGTCGCCGGGCAACAGGATCACGATGGCGGTGATCGGCACCGGGAACAACGGCTACGGCATGTGCGAGGAGTTCCTCAAGGACGAGCGGGTGCAAATCGTTGCCGTCTGCGATGTCAACAGAGAAGGCCCCGGGTATTGGAATGGGTCGGTGCGCGGGTGGGCGCCCGCCAAGCGGCTCGTGGAGCAGAAGTTCGGCCAGCAGGGCTGCGCCGCGTTCACTGACTACCGTGACGTGCTGCGGCGCGCCGATGTCGATGCCGTTTGCATTTCCGTGCCGGACCACTGGCATGCGCGCGTTGCCATCGACGCAGCCCGGGCCGGCAAGCACATCTTCTGCCAGAAACCGCTCTCGCTGACGGTCTGCGAGGGCCGCCTCATGTCCACCGAAGTGCAGAGATCAGGGGTCGTCTGGCAGACCGGCAGCCAGCAGCGGTCTGACCCGAGTTTCCGGCGAGTCTGCGAACTGGTCCGCAACGGACGCATCGGCAAGGTTCACACCGTGCGCGTGGGACTGCCCGGTGGATGCCCCGATTTTGGCAAGGTCGCCGGCCAAACAGCACCCGTTCCGGTGCCGGAAGGGTTCGACTATGCTTTCTGGCTTGGCCCGGCGCCGGAAGCGCCCTACTGCCCGGCCCGCGTCGGCGTGAACTTCCGCTGGAACTTCGATTATTCCGGCGGGCAGCTTACCGATTGGGGCGCCCACCACATCGATATGGCGCAATGGGGATTGGGCACGGATTACACCGGCCCGGTCGCCGTTCGCAATCCGCGTGGAGAATTCTCGCAGCACCCGGTCTACAACACGGCGACCGAATTCTACTTCGAGGCGGTGTACGGGAACGGCGTGAAGCTCATCGTCTCGAACAAGGAAAAAGGGGGAGTCAAGTTCGAAGGGACCGATGGTTGGGTGTGGGGCGAGCGCAACCGGCACCAGGCCAGTACGCCGGAGATCTACTCCTCGCCGATCGGTGAGCGCGAGTTGCACCTGTACGAAAGCAACGACCACAACCGCAACTTCATCGATTGCATCCTCAGCCGTAAGCCGACCGCCGCGCCAATTGAAGTAGCGCACCGCTCCGTTACTATTGCGCACCTCGGCAATATCGCATTGCGCACGGGACGAAGCCTTCTCTGGAATCCTCACACTGAGCAGATTCTTGACGACTCCGGAGCGAACGACATGCTCGACCGGCCGCATCGCGCGCCATGGACGCTCTGAGCGCCGGCAGTCTCCTACTCTGATATGCTCAGCTCGATGAAAATTACCAATGTCCGGCCTCTCGTGATGGGCACTCCCTGGCGCAATCTCACCTTTGTTGTCGTGGAAACCGACGAAGGGCTGAGCGGTTTCGGCGAAGTGCGGATGATCAACAACACGGACGCTCTACTTGGCTATCTTGCCGAAGCGGCGCCCCGCTATGTGATCGGCAAGGATCCGTTCGACCGGGAACTGATCGTCAACAACATGCGCCTGCACGACTATAGCCGCGCGGGTGAGGTTGCCATGAGCGGCATCGCGCTGATCGAGATGGCCTGCTGGGACATCGTGGGCAAGGCCCTGGACCAGCCGGTTTACCGCCTGCTGGGCGGGGCGGTCCGGCAGAAGATCAAGGCCTACGCCAACGGCTGGTACACGGTGGAACGGACGCCGGAGGAGTTCGCGAAGGCCGCCCGGCAGGTGGTTGCACGCGGATACCGCGCCGCGAAGCTCGATCCATTCGGCGCGGGGTTCTACGAACTTGATCGCCAGGAACTGCTCAGATCCATCTCCCTCGTGGAAGCTGTGCGGCACGAAGCAGGTCCGGACTTCGACATATTCGTCGAAATGCACGGACGCTTCAACCCCGCCACTGCAATTCAGATCGCAAAGGAACTGGAGCCGTTCCGGCCCGGCTGGCTGGAGGAACCGGTGCCTCCCGAAAACCTGAAGGCGCTGAAGAAGGTTGCCGAAGCGGTGCACACGCCCATCGCTACCGGAGAGCGGATTCACACGCGCTTTGAATGCAGGGAGTTGTTCGAACTGCAGGCCTGCGACATCGTGCAGATCGACCTGTCCCATTTCGGCGGCATCTCCGAGGCGCACAAGCTGTCGGCATGGGCCGAGGCATACTACATGCTGATGGCGCCGCACAACGTCTGCGGACCTGTGGCCACTGCGGCGAACGTCCACCTGGCGGCCTGCACCACGAATTTCAAAATTCTCGAGCACTTCAACGACTTCGCTGACGCATGGGTGAAGGGCGCTGTGGACCACTACCCGGAAGTCGTTGACGGGCACTTCAGTCTTCCCGAACGTCCAGGCCTTGGCATCACGCTCAACGAGGACTTCATCGCGGCCCACCCGCGCGAGCGGATTCACTTCAACCTGTTCTCCGAAGACTGGCACAAGCGGCAGGCAAAGGCATAGGTCATGCTCAGACTCATCCAACTCGCCCATCCCGGCCAGGGCCGGCACATCGGCCTCGTCTCCGATGACGTTGTTTCGATCCTTGGCGGCTTCGCTACTGCTTACGAAGCGGCCTTCACCGCCTTTAAGGAGGGCAGACCGCTCGCGGCTCTGCTCAGTTCGCTTCCGGTCGAGTCGGTGATGCCCTACGAAGACATCTATCCGGGCGCCGGCTCTTGGAAGATCCTCGTTCCTTTCGATCACCCCGCGGACCCGGCCCGCTGCCTGGTGAGCGGCACGGGCCTGACGCATCTGGCTAGTGCAGAGACGCGGCAGAAGATGCACGCAGCGGTCGAGCAGGAGACCGACAGCATGCGCATGTACCGTTGGGGAGTGGAAGGTGGACGGCCGCCCGCCGGCGAGGTTGGCACCGCGCCTGAATGGTTCTACAAAGGGAGCGGCCTGATTCTCCGCGCGCACGGCGATCCGCTGGAAGTTCCCCCATTTGCCGAAGACGGCGGCGAGGAGCCTGAGATCGCGGGCGTTTACGTAATCGACGACGCAGGCGTTCCTCGCAGAGTCGGGATGGCCATTGGGAATGAGTTCTCCGATCACAAGACCGAGCGCCGCAACTACCTGTACCTGGCGCCATCCAAACTGCGCCAGTGCTCGATCGGTCCCGAGCTCATCGTCGAGCCGGACTTCACGTTTGTTCCTGGCGTTGTCAGCATCGAGCGGAGCGGCGAGACGATCTGGAGCAAGGATATCGGCTCCGGCGAGCAGCGCATGTCGCATTCCCTCGCCAACGTGGAGCACCATCACTTCAAGTACCCGCAGCATAGGCGGCACGGCGATGTGCATGTGCACTTCTTCGGTGCGGACGCGTTCAGCTTCGGCGCGGGCCTCGAACTGGAGGACGGCGACATCATGGTCGTCGCGTTCCAGGGATTCGGGCGTCCGCTGCGAAACTCCATTCGGATTCCGAGCGAAGCTGAAACTCTCGTGGCTGTCCAGCCGGCGTAGTGCGACGGCCCTGCGCTGTGGCGAGACCTCGCCACGAGAGCCTATTTCGTTGACTTTGGTACCGCTTCAAAGACTCGAAGCCGGCGGATCTCGTGCGGGCTATGCCCGGTAGCAATGGCGATCAGGGTTTTCGGCAGTCCGAACTTCTCGTGCGAACCCGCGACGGTCACACCGCCGGCGCTGACAGAGGCTTGGTCTCCAATGACGTCGAGGCGCATCGAATACCACTGGTCCGGTTCGAACTGCGCGGGCGAGTTGGCGACCGTGGTAATCACGCCTGGCTTCCATTCGTCGTGTTCGAGCGTTACGCCGGTCGCGCGTTCCTTACTGTCGGCGTTCGCCCAGCCGGAGACCGAGTAGGCTCTTGGATTGAGTTCTGGGTTCGTCGCTGAGATGCGGCAGACAGCCTTCTTGCCAGCCTCTCTGCGATATCTGAATTCCAGTTCGATGATGACGTCCTGGAACGAGCCTTCGTAGGCGAGCACGGGCATGTGGCCCGTCACCCACGTGCTCACGATGCCTTCTGTGCTGGCCTTCCACTCGCCATGCCAGATGCGTACACGCCAGCCGTCTGTCACGGGCTGGAACTCCTTGGTGTAGACGGCAGGCTTCTTGAAGTTATCTTCGAGCAGCAGCCTGCCCTTTGCCGCAAGTTGGGCGAATGAGGAAGGCGCGGACAGGAGTGGAAGGAGGATCAGCGGGAGTATCTTCATGGCAACTCCTGTGATCATACGCCGCCTAGCGGGCGGACCTGAGGTTCGATGAGACTGGAGCGCCCTCGCCCGGCCAATGTGCCGCCAGTGGCCGCTACGAGCGGCGCCGGCGCGACAGGCCAGCCACCATGGCCAGTCCCAGACCCATCAGGGCAAAGGTGGCCGGCTCGGGAGTAACGACGCCCGTGGGCGACGTCGTCGCGCCGTAGAGAAGGAATCCGAATGTGCTGTCTATGTCGTTCGCAGCCAGGCGATTAGCTGTTCCCGCGTTTCGCGCAGCGCCGCCAAAATTGCTCACAAACGTTCCAACACCCGTTCTCGCGTTAATCGAGATAATCTTGCCTGGTCCGCCGGTTGGGCTGTTGCTGAAACCGTAGAGCACGCCATTATCGACGGTGAGCCCAAAGACCAGGGGGAAACCAATCGCGTTCGGCAGCGCAGTGGCTGCGCCAGTGGCGGGATTGACCTTGTATAGCTGATCGGTTGCCACGGTCCGGGTAGAGCCACTGAGGAAAAGAGTCCCGTTCAAGAACGCCAGGTCGCCGGCGGAGCCGTACGCGCCCTCCTGGCCCACCTGCGTCGCCGCACCGGTTGCCGTGTCGATAGTGAAAAACTTGTTGCCGCCAGCCCCGTAGAGCGTGCCGCCCGATCCGAACTCCAGGGCGTTCACAAATGCGCCGAGAGAGCCAATCTGGGTCCCCTCGCCGTTCGCCGGGTTGATCGAAAAGAACGTCGACGCAAAAGTAACGCCGAACATGTTGCCGCCCAGTTGCGCAATGTCGAGCATCTGGGTTGTATTCGCTCCCACCGCTCCGACCCGGGCCAAAGCGCCTGTCGCCGGATCCACGGTGTACAGGCTGCCGTCGCTGCCGGTCGCATGGATTATGCCGCCAAATGCGGGAACAGCGGCCAAAAGGGCCACCGCGATCCCAAGTAGAAGTCGGTTGTGCTTAGTGGTGTTGATCATCCATGTCATCGCCGGAGGCCATCCAGAGTCGCTTAGAGAGAATGTTGCATTGTAGCCTTAAGCCATACCCTCCAGTCAACTAATATTTGTCTTGCACCCAAGCGGATGAGGATCGCCAGTCTGTTCGTGCCCTTTCCGATACCGGTTTGTGCGCCGGCGGGGGGAGGAGAAGCTCACGCGGCTGTGCTGGCGCCGGTGGCGTTTGGGCTTGCGCCGGAGGCGGGCGAGGACGGCAGCGGACTGCTCGGGCTGTTTCCGGGACGGAGCGAGTCCGGCATGGTCGCCGCAGAGGGCGCTGCCGGGCTCTCGAGCCCGCGTTTCGGGCTTGAGGGCGGTAGCGGAGAAGTAATCGGGGGGCTTGCGGAATTGCGCGCTGCGGCCGGTGATGTCGGATTTGGCGAGTGGTTGATAATTCGTCCCGCCTCGCGTGAAGAGTTCTCCGTGTAGGAGAGTGCTGGCGGTTTCGTCAAAGAGGCGGCTGCAAGTCCGGCCGCGGGGAACGTGGGGCGGGCGGCCTTGATAGCATAAGGATCATGCTGAACCAGATTGAGTTGCCGCTCCCGCCTTTCGAGTATCGCGGCTTGGTTAGCCCAGTCACCGACGACAGCTACTACGACAATCCGAGCGGCGAGTTTATCTGGGGCCCGATCGACATCGCACCTCTGGCGCCGGGTGAGGCCTACGGGAAGATTCTCGATTTCGGGTGCGGCTGCGGACGCGAAGTCCGCCGACTGATGCAACAGACGAAGCCGCCCAAGGAGATTGTGGGCGTTGACATCAGCCGCAAGATGATCGATTGGTGTACGAACCACCTGGCCCGTCCGGGTGTCTCGTTTCATCACCACGATGTCTGGAACCCGTGGTACGCGCCGGACAACAATCGCAACCGGGTGATGCCGCTGACTCCGGCCGGGACCGGTTTTTCGCTGATCGAGGCGAACTCGGTGTTCACGCATCTCTTGGAAGATCAGAGCCTCTATTATCTGGATCAGATGAGTTCCATG
>CAYVDY010000114.1:0-6908 GCA_964450255.1 uncultured Candidatus Solibacter sp.
CGCCGACGATGCCGAAGTTGGCGTTGTCGAACTCGGCATGAATCACGCCGGCGAGATCCGCGACCTGTGCCGCATTGCGCGGCCGGAGATCGGCGTGGTCACCAACGTCGGTTCTGCCCACATCGAGCACATGGGCTCAATCGAGGCCATCGCCGGCGCCAAGCGCGAGTTGATCGAATCACTGCCGCCGAACGGCACGGCAGTTCTGAACGCGGACGACGCCCGAGTGCGCGAGTTCGCCAAGGTCCATCCGGGCCAGACGATTTTTTACGGTTTTTCCGAGGCAGCCCACGTCCGCGCCGAACGGGTCCAATACGATTCGGCAGGTTCCAATTTTGAAGTCGCGGACGTGGGCTCTTTTTTTTGTCCCCTACCGGCAAAGGGCGGCGTGATGGCCGCACTGGCCGCACTGGCCGTGGCAAAAACTCTCGGCATGGATTTGAAGGAACTACAGAGCGCCATCGCCTCGTTGGAGCCGCCCAGAATGCGGCTGAATCGCATCGAGCGCAACGGGATGGTGATCTGGGACGACTGCTACAACTCAAACCCCGAGGCGGCGATCATGATGCTGGACCTGCTGGCGGCAACGCCGGCCAGGCGGCGCATCGCCGTGCTGGGCGAGATGCTCGAGCTTGGACGCTGGTCCGAGGAACTGCACCGGGAAGTCGGCCGCTACGCCGCCCGCTGCGGGATCTCCGTGCTCATTGGGATTCGCGGCGCTGCAGAGCATCTGGTCTCCGCTGGCCACGACGCTGGGCTCGCGCCCGGCGCCGCGATCTTTTTCAATGAACCGGAGGAAGCCGGACGCTTCCTGAAGACAATCGCCGGCGAAGGGGATTCACTGCTGTTCAAAGGCTCCCGCGGCACTCGCGTGGAGCTGGCGCTGGAGGCGTTCCTCAACTAGCCATGCTCTACTGGCTCTTTTACGAGACGTTATTCCCGCACTTCTCGCCGTTCCGCATCTTCGGCTTCGTCACGTTTCGCACTCTGGCAGCCAGCATCACCGCGTTCCTGATCGCCGTATTGGCCGGTCCGTGGTTCATCCGCAAAATGCGGGAAATGCAGATCGGTCAGCAGATCCGCACCGATGGACCGGAGTCGCACCAGAGCAAGAAGGGCACCCCCACCATGGGCGGCCTGTTGATTCTGGCCAGCGTGATCATCCCCACTTTGCTGTTCACCAACCTCCAGAATCCCTACGTCTGGGTGGCCCTCTTCAGCCTCGCCGGCTACGGCGTCATCGGCTTCATTGACGACTACTCCAAGGTGAAGAAGTCCCAGAGCCTGGGCCTCACCGCAAAGCAGAAAATGCTGCTGCAGATCGCCATGATGCTCTGCCTCGGCGTGTGGTTGCTGGTGCTGCGCAGCAAAGGCATGTATGACACGGCCATGAACGTTCCGTTCTTCAAGAACGTCCGGCCGAGCCTCCTGATCGATTCCCTGCTCGCGAACCCCTGGACCTATCCGCTGGCCTTCGTGTTCTTCTTCGGCTTCCTGTTGCTTGTCATCGTCGGCTCGTCAAACGCGGTGAATCTGACCGATGGCCTGGACGGACTTGCCATCGGCCTGATGGTCATTGCGTCCGGCGCGATGACGGTCCTCAGCTATGTCAGCGGCCACGCGCAGTTCGCCAATTACCTCGGCCTCACGCGTCTGGCCGGATCGGCGGAGCTGACCATCTTCTGCGCGTCCCTCACCGGCGCCTCCATCGGCTTTCTGTGGTTCAACGCGCACCCCGCAGAGATGTTCATGGGCGACGTGGGCGCGCTTGCCCTGGGTGGCAGCATGGGCGTGGTGGCTGTGCTGTTGAAGCAGGAGATCCTACTGCTGTTCATCGGCGGCGTGTACGTGATCGAACTGCTGAGCGTAGTCATCCAGGTGGCCAGTTTCAAGATGACGGGCAAGCGAGTCTTTCTGATGGCGCCGCTGCATCACCACTTCGAGAAGAAGGGCTGGAATGAGACGCAGGTCGTAGTCCGATTCTGGATCGCAGGCCTGGTGATGGCGTTGTTCGCACTGACGACGCTCAAGTTGAGATAGAGAATCATGGACGTACGAGGCAAGCACATCACGGTGTTCGGCATGGCCAAATCAGGCCGTGCCGTGGCTGCCCTGTTGCGCGAGCACGGCGCCGAGGTGCGAGTCTCTGACCAGAAGCCGCTCAGTGAATTGGGCGCGCTCGATTTCGATTTCGTGCCGCAGTCTGACGCCGCACTGGCCGGCTGCGACCTGGCCGTACTTTCGCCCGGCGTGCCGCCGGATCAGCCGCTTTTCCGCGGCGTCCCGGTGGTGGGCGACGTGGAAGCCGCCAGTTGGTTTCTGCGCGGCCCTATCGCCGGCATCACAGGCTCCAACGGCAAAACCACTACCACTGCGCTCCTCGGACATCTGCTGCACACCGCCGGCATCGCCTGCCAGGTGGGCGGCAACATCGGCACTCCGCTGGCGGAGATGGTGGCAACCTCGCGCGACGATCAATGGAACGTTCTCGAGCTGTCGAGCTTCCAACTGGAGACCAGCGACACACTGCGCGTGCGCATCGCCGTCGCCTTGAACGTCACTCCGGATCACCTGGACCGCCACGGAGATATTGACCGTTACGCCGCCGCCAAGGCGCGGATCTTCCGCAATCAGACCAGCCAGGATTTCGCCGTGCTGAACGCTGAAAACGAGACCACCGTGGAATTCGCGTCGCTCACGCAGGCGCAGGTCCGCTGGTTCCACGCCGGCGCTCCGGTGCATCCCGGCGTCTGGTGCGAAGCGGGCAGACTCGTTTCCGGGGGGGAGCCGTTCTTCACCGTCAGTGAGATCGGCCTGCGCGGACGCCACAACATCGAGAACATCCTGGCGGCCGCTTGCGCGGCTCAACTGGCCGGCGCGCCTCTCGCCGCCATCGCCGACGGTGTCCGTTCGTTCCCCGGCGTGGAGCACCGCATCGAATTCGTCCGCACACTGGACGGCGTCAGCTACTACAACGATTCCAAGGCAACCAACGTCGATGCCACGGTGAAGGCGCTGGAATCGTTCGACGGCGGGCTGTGGGTGATCCTTGGCGGCAAGGACAAGAACAGCGATTACACGACCCTGCGTTCCCTGCTCCACACCCGGGCCAGGGCCGTGCTGCTGATCGGCGCGGCGGCGGACAAGATCGAGAGTCATCTGGCAGGTTGCGTGCGTATGGAGCGGTGCAATGATCTGCGGACGGCGGTCCAAGTCGCCCGCGCTGAAGCGCAGGCCGGCGACACCGTGTTGCTGGCGCCGGCCTGCGCCAGCTTCGATCAGTTCACGGGCTACGAGCAGCGCGGCCGGATCTTCAAGGAAATCGTCAACAGTCTGAAGGAGAAGCAGTCATGACTTCCACCAGGATCCGCACGGATTGGCAACTCTACACGGCGGCCATGCTCGTCCTGCTGTTCGGACTGGTGATGGTGTACAGCGCCTCGTCCGTGGTGGCGGAGGTGCACTTCCACAAGGAACATTGGGAGTTTGCCGCGCGCCAGTTGGTCGCCGCGCTCATCGGCATCACGTTCATGATTCTGCTGAAGCGCCTGGACTACAAGAAGCTGCAGCATCCAATCTGGGTGCTGGCGCCCATGGGCATCACGATCATGCTGCTGATCGGCGTGATCTTCGCCGATGGCCGCGCCCACCGCTGGTACCGTCTCCCTGGCCTGGGCCAGTTCCAACCCAGCGAGATCGCGAAGCCGGTGCTGGTTCTGTTCCTGGCATGGTTCGTATCGAGGCGCGAGTCGAACCTCAATGACAAATACACGCTGCGGCCCACCGCGCTCGTCGTAGGCGGGCTGACTCTATTAGTCGGCTTCGGCGATCTGGGCACAGCGGCCGTCCTGCTGGCGCCGGCCGTCGTGATCTTCTATGTCGCCGGAATCGAAAGGAAGTACTTCTATCTGGCGCTGGCGCTGGCAGCGCTGTTGGGCGCCGGTTTCGTACTGCAGAAGCCTTATCGCCTGTTCCGCGTCCTGGCCTTCGCCGGCATCACGGAAAAGACCGTAAATCAGAACCCCAACCTCCGCTGGGTGTCCGAACTGATGGCATCCAGCCGCGCGGCCCGCGACGCCGGCCATCAGGCACTCCAGAGCAAACTGGCTGTCGGCAGCGGTGGCGTCACGGGCGTCGGCTGGGGCCTCTCCGATCAGAAGCTGGGCTTCCTGCCTGAGGCGCACACGGACTTCATCTTCGGCATCGTCGGGGAGGAGACCGGCCTGGTGGGCTGCGTCCTGTTGCTCTGCGGATACATGTTCATCTTCTGGCGCGGCATTCAGCTTTACTGGACCACGCAGGATGCCTTCGGGCGCTACATCGCACTCGGCTGCGTGGCGGTGATCACTACGCAAGCCTTATTCAATATGAGCGTTGTGCTCGACATGGCGCCAACCAAGGGCATTCCGTTGCCGCTGATCAGCTTCGGCGGCACTGCGCTGATCTGCACGCTGTCCACGCTGGGCCTCCTGATGAGCGTCAGCGACCGCGCGTCGTAAGGCCTTCCAAAGGAGGATAAGCCAACGCTGTTTGTCATGGCAGGAGGGGGCACCGGCGGCCACGTGATTCCGTCGCTGGCCGTAGCGGCCGAACTGCGCCGCCTCGGTCACGAGGCCCTCTTCATCGGCACCCGCCGCGGCATGGAGGCGACGCTGGTACCGCGCGCCGGCTTCCCGATCGAATGGATCGAGATCGGCGGCTTGCAGCGCGTCGGCTGGCAGCAGACTCTACGCACATTCGTGCAACTGCCGGGCAGCGTTTGGACGAGCCTTGGGATTCTGCGTCGCGGCCGCGCGGCCGCCGTGTTCTCCATGGGAGGCTACGTCGCCGCGCCTGTGATGCTGGCCGCATCCACAGCGGGTGTGCCTATGGTCGTGATGGAGCCAAATGCACTGCCCGGCATGGTCACCCGGCGCATGGCTGGACGTGTGGAAAAGGCACTGATCAGTTTCGAGGACTCCCGAAAATTCTTCCCCGCGGGACGGACGGAACTGACGGGACTGCCGGTGCGGCAGGAGTTTTTCGACATCCCGGAGCGTCCCGCCGGTTCCGTGTTCTCCGTACTGATCACAGGCGGCAGCCGCGGCTCGCGTGCGCTGAATACGGCTACCAGAGAGAGCTGGCCGGCACTCCGCGATTCCAGCCTGCCCGTGCGCGTCGTGCTCCAGTGCGGCGCCGACGAGCACCACGCGCTCCTGCGCGAGTTCAATGAAACGGGGCTCGATGGCGACGTGGTTCCATTCATCCAGGACATGCCCGCCGCCTACGCGGCCGCCGACCTGGTGGTCAGCCGCTCCGGCGCCGGCGCGGTCAGCGAATTGGCCGCGGCCGGCAAGCCATCCATCCTGGTTCCCTTCCCCTTCGCCGCCGACGACCACCAGCGGCACAATGCGCAAGCCATGGAACGGGCCGGCGCGGCACTCATGGTTCTCGAAAAGGACTGGTCCGCCGCGCGGCTTGTCGATGCAGTCCGGGATCTTGCCGGTCACCCGCAAGAGCGGCAGCGAATGAGCGCGGCGGCCCGCACCATGGCGCGCCCCGGCGCGGCTCAACGGGCGGCGGAGCTTCTGATCGGCTATGGAAATCGCCGCAAGTCATGAAACAATATCAGGAACTGATGTTTTTTCGAGATTCAGCACTGCACTTCACCGGGATCGGCGGCATCGGCATGAGCGGCCTCGCCGAAATCTACCACGCCCTTGGCTCGGCGATCAGCGGCTCGGACGCAAAGCTATCCGCAGTCACGCAGCGCCTGGAGAATCTGGGCATCCGCGTTTCGGAGGGTCACAGCGCCTCGAACGTTCCCGCGGAGGCTGCGGCCGTAATCGTCACCTCTGCCGTGAGGAACGATAACCCGGAGGTGATCGAGGCGCGCCGCCGCGGCCTGCCCGTGGTCCTGCGCGGTGAGTTGCTCGCCGAGCTGATGCGCGACCGCCGCGGCGTGGCCTTTGGCGGCAGCCACGGCAAGACCACCTCCAGCTCCATGGCGGCCTGTGTCGCACTGGAGGCGGGCCTGGATCCGACTGTCTTCATCGGCACGCTGGTGCCCTTCCTGGGCGGCTCCAATGCCCGGCTGGGCAGCAACCTGCTGATCACCGAGTGCGACGAAAGCGATGGCTCGTTCCTGGAGCTGGCGCCCGTGCTCAGCGTGATCACCAACGTGGACCGCGAGCACCTGGACCACTACAAGACCTTCGAGAATGTCCAGGACGCCTTCGTGCGCTTCGCCAACAAGGTGGCCTGGTACGGCGCGGCCATTGTATGCGTGGACGACCCGGAAGTGCGGTCACTGTTGCCGCGCATGAGGCGCCGCCTGATCCGCTACGGACAGAGCCCCGACGCGGACCTTCGGATTCACGACGCCCGCAGCGACTCCACCGGCAGCACATTCCAGTTGACTCGCGGCTCTGAGGAATTGGGCGAATTCCGCCTGAACGTCCTCGGCATACACAATGTGCTGAACGCCACCGCCGTGGCCGCAGCCATGCTGGAACTGGGTGTCCCGGTCGAGAAACTCCGCGCCGGCCTGGCGCAGTATCTCGGCACGGGCCGCCGCATGGAGATCAAAGGCAGCGCCGGCGGCGTCACGGTGATCGACGACTACGGACATCACCCCACCGAAGTGCGGGCCACCCTGGCGGCGCTGCGCCTGATGCAACCGAAGCGTTTGGTGGTGCTGTTCCAGCCGCACCGCTACACCCGCACGCAGCTACTGATGGACGAGTTCGCGGGGGCCTTTGGCGATGCGGACGTGGTGCGTGTGATGGAGATCTATGCGGCCAGCGAGCCGCCAATTGAGGGCGTGACCGGCGCAGCCCTGGTGGCGCGAATCCGCGCCGCGGGCCATGCCGACTGCGCGCCGGCCGGTGAGGTGGGTGAAGAGCTTTCGCTCCTGCTTGCCCGGCAGA
>CAYVDY010000114.1:6918-14501 GCA_964450255.1 uncultured Candidatus Solibacter sp.
TTTGGTGTTGCCTCCTGGGGCCGGAAGCGTTACGCAGATGGGGCCGCGCCTGCTGGAGGAGTTGAGGAAAGGGTGAAGCCATGGCGAGAAAGAAGAAGCTGGAGCTGATCGAAGATCTGGAGCCCAACCAGGAACAGGATCTGCCAGTGTCGAAGGAGACGGTGCGCCGCGCGCTGTCGTTTACTGGCTGGACGTTCGGCCTGGTCATGGTTGTTTTCGGCGTGGCTTTCGCGCTCTTGCAGGGCGAGCAGTTCCTGTCCACTGACTCACGCTTCCAGATCGCGGAAGAGAGCTACCGCGCGAGCGACGACAGCATCGCGGTGCGCGGCGTCAAGAACGCATCCAAGCCGGCAGTGCTGCGAGTGTTCCAGAATGACCGCGGGCGCAGCCTCGCCGACGTGGACCCAGAGAAGCGGCGCCTGGCCCTGCGGCGCGTGGAATGGGTCCGCGACGCCAGCGTCCGCCGCATCTGGCCGAATCGCCTCGACGTGGAAATCGAGGAACGGCAGCCGGTGGCAATCGTTCAGGTGGCTGCCTCCATCTCAGGAGACTTCGACAACCCGGTCAACTACAAGCCGATGCTGATCGATGCAGAGGGCTTCCTGTTGCAGGTCAGCGGACCGATTCCGCACAACATGCCGCTGCTGATCGGCGTCCGCGAAGGCGAAGACGTGGAGCGCCGCCGCAGGCGCGTGCTCCGGATGCAGCAACTGCTGGAGGACTTGAAGGACTACCGCGAGCATATCCAGGAGGTGGATGTCAGCGACCCGGAAAATCTGCGCATTACCTATCAGATCCAGGACCAGCAGGTTATCCTGATCTTAGGCAACGAGAACTTCCAACAGCGGGTGGGCACATTTCTGCGCTACTTCGAGGGCATCCGCGACCGGCTTGCGCCCCGCTCAGTTTTGGATGTCAGCATGAAGAATCGCATTAGCGCAGTCACCCCGCTGCTGGAGCCCAGGAAGTAAGTCATTGGCCAGCAAACCAAAACTCGCAGTCGGTCTCGACATCGGCAGCGCCTTCACACGAGTGGCGGTGCTGCTGCTGGAAGACGGCTGCCTGCGATTCCGGGGCGCCGCCGAGGTGCCCTCGCGCGGTTGGCATCGCGGCCAGATCGCGGATCAGACCGCGGTGGCGGACACCGTTCGGACGGCCATTGCTCAAGCTGAAGCGGCTTCCGGCATCCAGATCGGCTCGGCTGTCGTGGGCGTCGGCGGCCCGAAGGTGCGGTCTCAACAGGGCCGCGGGCTGTACGAGTTCGGCCACCGGCGGCCCATCGAACGCGGTGACCTGAGCTACGCCATCGAACTGGCGGCGCGGGCGCGCCTGGACGAAGACCGGTTCCTGCTGCAGGTGCTGCCGCAGGACTTCACGGTGGACGGCCGCACGCCGATCCCGCATCCGCTCAATATCGAATGTGAGCGATTGGAAGCCCACGCTTTGCTGGTCACCACCTCGCTACAGGAACATCAGGCGTTGATCAGCGCGGTGCATCAGGCTCATCTGCGCGTGGAGGAATCGGTGTTCGAAGCGATGGCCTCCTCTTATGCCAGCATCCTGCCGGAGGAGCGCGCGGGCGGCGTGGCGCTGCTGGATATCGGCGCGCACTCGACGAACCTGATCTACTACGACGGAGACACAACGCTCGCCGCCGTCGGCATGCCAATCAGCGGCGACCATTTCACCCGGGATCTCGGGGAGCTGAAGGCCCTCTCTTACGAGGAAGCTGAGCTGCTGAAGATCCAGTACGGTTGCGCGCTGCTCGGCCTGACGGCGGACAACATCCTGATCGAGCGCCCGGCCGAAGCCGGCCGGCCCAGCCGCGAAATCAACAGGCGCGACCTGATCGAGATTCTGGAGGCGCGCGCTTCGCAGATGTTCGACCTGGTGCAGCGCGGCCGCACGCTCTATGCGCGGGACCTGCTGATGCAGGAAGGAATCGTGCTGTGCGGCGGCGGTTCGCAGTTGACGGGCATGGTGGAGATGGCGGAGAAATCGCTCGGCTGCCCGGCAAGACTAGCCGTCCCGCGAGGCATCATCGACTGGCCGGATGAGCTATTGAATTCGTTGTGGACCACATCCGCCGGGCTGGCGATGTACTCCGCCCGGCTGCAGACACGCAAGGACAAGCCCGGAGGCCCGAACTTCTGGAGCCTGTTTACGCGAAAATAGGGATTGGACCGGCGGGCGCCGGGTTGTTCGAAAGGACCATATGGCTGAGTTCGATCATTTGAAGTTTGAAATCCAGGACGAGACCCTGGGCGGCACCCGCATCAAAGTCGTCGGCGTGGGCGGCGGCGGCTCCAACGCGGTGAATCGCATGATCGCGGCGGGCCTGACGGGCGTCGAGTTCTACGTGATGAACACGGACGCGCAGGCGCTGCGCATCGCCAAGGTCCCCAACAAGATCGCGCTCGGCACGCGCATTACGCACGGCCTCGGGGCCGGCTCAGATCCCGAGATCGGGCGGCAATCGGCGCTGGAGGACACGGAGCGGATCATCGAAGTGCTGGAAGGCGCCGACATGGTGTTCGTGGCCGCCGGCCTGGGCGGAGGCACCGGCACGGGCGCGGCCCCCGTCATCGCGGCGCTTGCCAAGGAACTGAACGCGCTGACGGTGGCGGTGGTCACCAAGCCCTTCAGCTTCGAGGGACCGCGGCGCATGAAGCAGGCGGAGCGCGGCCTGGCCGAGCTGCACGCCACGGTGGATTGCGTGATCTCGATCCCCAACGACAGGCTGGTGGATCTGGTTCCGCCCGGCACGAGCTTCTTCGAGGCGTTCCGCATGGCGGACGATGTTCTGCGTCAGGGCGTGCAGGGGATCAGCGACATCATCACGACGCCGGGCCTGATCAACCGCGATTTCGCCGACGTGCGCGCCATCATGCTAGGTATGGGCTTCGCGATTATGGGCACGGCCACGGCTAAGGGTCCGAATGCCGCATTGCAAGCGGCGCGGGCGGCCATCCAATGCCGGCTGCTGGAAGAGTGCGGCCTGCGCGTCGCGAAGGCGATTCTGCTCAACATTGCGGCCTCATCGAAGCTCGCGCTGAGCCAGATGTTCGACGCCTGCAACCTGATCCGCGAGGCGACGGAGAACGAAGAGGTTCAGATCAATTTCGGTCTGGTGCCGGATGAGGACCTCGATGATGAAGTGAAGATCACTGTGATCGCCACCGGCTTCGAGCGGGAAGATCTACCGTTGGTGGAAGCGACGCATATTCCTGCGCGCCAGAGCGCGCCCAGGGTGCTGGCCGCTTCGCCGGTGCCTGTCAGCGTGTTGCCGGTGTCTCCCACAGAGGAACCGGCCTTCGGTTTCGCTGAGCCGGAACAGAGGTGGATGCCGGCCGACGCGGAGCCAGCCGAGCCGGTCGATGTGGAGGATGGCGAAGTCACATTGGATCTTGATTTTGAGAGCGAGCCTTTCTCTGAGCGTGGTGAGGCGCCTCTTCCGCCGCCGTCCATCTCATCCGCCGACCCGGTTGACGACGACGCATTTTCGTTGGACGATCTGGATACGCCCGCCATTCTGCGGCGCGAGAGGAAGCTGTTCCGGTAATGGCTGCACCTGCCAGTGCGGTGGAGACTGACCACATGATACTTCGTGGCGGCAGGCCGCTGATGGGCGAGGTTGCGCTGAAGGGCGCCAAGAACGCGCTGCCGAAAATCATGGTGGCGGCGCTGCTCACGGAGGAGCGCTGCACGCTGCGGAATGTGGCGGGGATTGTGGACGTCGCCATCGTCAGCGATCTCATCACCGCGCTCGGCGGCGAGGTGACGTCTCCGGCGCCTGGCGTCCTGGAGATCACCACGGCCCATCTCCACGAGATGGAGCGCAGCGTCCTGAAGGAGTTCTCCGGCAAGAGCCGCATCCCGATTCTGACCTGCGGCCCGATGCTGGCGCGTTTCGGCAAGTCGCCGGTGCCCTCGCTGGGCGGCTGCCAGATCGGTACGCGTCCGGTGGACTTCCACCTCCGCGCCCTGCAGGACATGGGCGCCGAACTGCACGATGCCACGGGCAACGCGCATCTGACTTGCGAACGGCTGCATGGCAACAAGATCCGGCTGGAGTACCCCAGTGTCGGCGCGACCGAACAGGTGATTCTGGCGGCCGTGCGGGCCGAGGGCGTGACGGAGCTGTCCAACGCGGCGATGGAGCCGGAGATCATGGATCTGATCATGGTGCTCCAGAAGATGGGCGCCATCATCAGCGTGGACGTGGACCGCGTGATCACGATTATCGGAGTCAAGCGGATGCGCGGCTACGATCACACGACGATCCCAGACCGCCTGGAGGCGGCATCGTGGGCCAGCGCCGCGATCGCCACGAACGGCCGCATTTTCGTGCGGCACGCGCGGCAGGAACACATGATGACGTTCCTCAACCGGTACCGGCAGATCGGCGGAGACTTCCGGGTGGCCGACGACGGAATCGAGTTCTGGCGGGCGGGGGAGAAGTTGAAGTCCACTGCGCTGGAGACCGATGTGCATCCCGGGTTCACGACGGACTACCAGCAGCCGTTCGTCATCGCGTTGACGCAGGCAGAGGGTGTCTCCATCGTGCACGAGACGGTGTACGAGCAGCGCTTCGGTTATGTGGAAGCGCTGAACAGCATGGGGGCGCAGATTCAGCTCTATCGCGAGTGCCTGGGTGGATTGAAGTGCCGGTTCGGGCAGCGGAACTACAAGCACAGCGCGGTGATTGTCGGACCGACGCCGCTGCGTGGGGCGGAGATTCATATCCCGGATTTGCGGGCGGGATTTTCGTATGTGATTGCGGCGCTAGTGGCGGAGGGTGTTTCGACGCTGCACAATACAGCGCTGATTGAGCGGGGGTATGAGGGTCTGGTGCCGAAGCTGAGGGCTTTGGGCGCGGAGATTCTCGGCTAATCTTCTGCTTCGCGGAAGCCGTAGACGAGGTAGGGCACGAAGTAGCGCGGGTCGTCGTCGCGGGTTTTCAGCTGGAAGCCTAAATCGGACAGGAACTCGCGGACGAAGGCCAGGGTGCGGAACTCCTCGCCATCGCCGCGGGCGGCGCGGAAATCGTGGGCGGCGATGCAGACGTGGCTGGTGCGCTTGAGAGCCTGCACACAGCCGGGCAGCGCAATGCGTTCAGCGCCCTCGATGTTCATCTTGAGAAAGTCGATGTGATCGATACCCTGCTCGCTGGCGAGGGCATCGAACTGCAAACCGACGATCTCATGGCTGGTTGGCGTGGCCTCGCCGCCGCGCACGAAGTTCGTCTCCCACAGCGGCAGGGTTTCGATATGTAGCATGGCCGGCGTATCGACACATGCCATGTTCAGGGCCGTCACGTTGGCGAGCCCGTTCAGTTCGCAAAACCGGCTCAGGACGGTGTAGCTGGTGGGATGGGCCTCGATCGCCCAGACGTGGCCGGTGGGCCCGGCCTTCCGCGAAAAGGCGTAGACGTCCTCGCCGCGGCCGGCGCCGATGTCTACGATCAGATCACCCTGCTTGGGCTGGTAGACGTGGAACCAGTAGTCGTCGGCGTCACGGAGATACTTGGCGGCCATGTGGCACCAACGATCCCAGGGCGGCTCGGGAATGCGGAAGAGATCGGGGTCGGGGAAGTAGACGCCTTCGGCCTTGCGTATCCACATGCCATCCCAGAGGATCTCGATCTCTTTGCCACTGGCCGCGCGCGCCGCTTTGGTGGCAACGCGCGCGAGCTCGTTGCGTGTTTCGGGGCGGTTCAGTTCCTGGACCGTCTTCTCAGCAATCCACATGATCGGAGAAGAAGTGGTCGATGGATGCTCGCATCTGAGCAGTGATGCCGCCGGGCAGAGACTTCATCTCTTCCGGGGTCAGCGGCTTGAATGCCTTGGCGGTTTTGATGTTGAAGTCCACGTGCGCCAACTCCGGCATGCCGACGATGGCGGCGCTGACGGGCAGGGTCATGGAGTAGCGGAGCAGCATTTCCGGGGCTGCCTTGCCGAGGAGCTTCTCCTGGGCAAAGACCTTCATCGCGGTGAGGCCCATCTTCTTGCGCAGGGCGATGGGCATGCAGATGGCCTCAAAGCCCGACGCACCGGTCTGACCTTGTCCGGGTTTGTTGGACGGTGCGGTGTTGCCGATCTGCGCGATGTTGAGGGCCATCTGGGTGGAATCGAGGTCGGCGCGTTCCAGCACGGTGGCCAGGGCCTGGGGATTCTGGTGGCAGGTGACGCCGATGAAGCGCGCCATCTTCTGATCGCGGAGCTTGTACATGGCTTCGAGCTGGCCGCCCTTGGCGAAGATCTTATCGACGTCGTCCTGGTTGCCGAGTGCGTGCATATGCACGAGATCGACCTGGCTCAAACCGAAGTTCTTCAGCGAGAGCTCGAAGAGCCGCATGGTGTCGTCGTAGGTGCGTGTTCCGCCGAGCTTCGTGACGAGGAAGAAGTTCTTCTTGTTGGTCTTGAGATACTGGCCGACCCAGGATTCGCTCTGGCCGTCGCCGTAGCTGGACGCGGAATCGACGTAGTTCACGCCCGCCTTCAGCGCGCGGTCGAGCGCGGGCAAGGCCTTTTCCGGGTCCTTATAGGCGAGCCAGCGGCTGCCGGCCCCGAAGCCGAGTAAGGACACCTTCTGGCCGGTCTTGCCGAGGGTGCGCATGGGCATACCGGTCTGTGCGTCGATCTCGGTGGCTGCGGCCGCAAGGGCGGCGGAGGCGAGGAAGTTGCGGCGGGTGAGAGACATTTGAGAACTCCTGCGTTTTAGGCTTATTCGGATTCTATCAGCTTGCGGGCCGTCATTCGCCCAACAGGTGGGCGGCGATGGTTCTACGGTGCGGCGAGGCTCTGTGCTCGAACAGGTAGATGCCCTGCCAAGTTCCCAGGGCCAGGCGGCCGGCAATGAGCGGGATGGAGAGCTGGACCCCGGTAAGGGCGCTACGGATGTGGGCCGGCATGTCGTCCGGGCCTTCCATGGTATGCACGTAGAGGCGGCGGTCCTCCGGGGCGAGGCGGTCGAAGGCGTTGGCGAGATCGGTCTGCACGTCGGGGTCGGCGTTTTCCTGAATGACGAGCGAGGCCGAGGTGTGGCGGCAGAAGAGGGTGAGCAGGCCGGTGGATAGATGCTGATCGCGCACCCAGCTCACGACTTCGTGCGTGAATTCGTAGAGGCCCTTGCCCTGGGTGCGCACAGCGAAATCGCAGACGGCTTGTTTCATCCTTACTCTACGGTGACACTCTTAGCGAGGTTGCGCGGCTGATCGACGTCGCAACCGCGTCGGACGGCGATGTGGTAGGCGAGCAATTGGAGGGGCACGACCTCGAGGATCGGCAGCAGCAGTTCGCGTGTCGGCGGCACCCAGATGACATGATCGGCGGAGCGCGCGACATCGGTCATGCCTTCGGTGGCGATGGCCAGCACCCTGCCTCCGCGGGCTTTGACTTCCTGAATGTTGGAGAGCGTCTTTTCGTAGCGCAGCACGCTGCCCTCGTCTTCGGGGTCGGCCGTGACGAGGACGACGGTGGGCAGTGACTCGTCGATCAACGCGTTCGGCCCGTGCTTCATCTCGCCGGCGGGATAGCCCTCGGCGTGGATGTAGGAGATTTCTTTCAGCTTGAGCGCGCCTT
>CAYVDY010000115.1:0-14479 GCA_964450255.1 uncultured Candidatus Solibacter sp.
AGACCACCAGACAGCGGGCAGGCCGCCAAGCGGAAACCGTTGTGGGTGTCGGACCAATAGGGTCGGCAAACACGACGATACGCCTGCCAGTTGGACCCGCCGCCCACCACGCCGTTCCCGGTCTCCCGCCCGGAGATGACGCATGGAGATCCGAGACCGCCAGACGCTCGATGCAGTCGCCGACGTCGCCAGTATCCTGGCCACTGCGTACCAACGCTACCGGCGAGCGCGGCGCATCGAAATCGCTGCTGAAGATGCCTCGAAAACCGTCAACGGAGAACTTGATAAAAGCTGCCCGGCGAGCCCTCATGTTCATGAGGTTGACGCATGAAGAAACCCGTTCGAGACCAGATTGAAGAAATCGCTGCAATGAGTGTTCGCGAGTTGCGGCAGCAGTATCAGGACCTCTTCGGCGAGGAACCGGTGAGCACCCACCGGCAGTTCCTGTTCCGCAAGATCGCCTGGCATATCCAGGCCAAAGAGGAAGGCGGCCTTCCGGCGTCAGTCCGCGACCTTGCCCGCTCCATCGCGCAGGACGTTCCACTTCGGAACCGTGTCGTCTCCAACGCCCAGAAGCGCCGTGCAGGGCTGCCGCTCGAACAAACCGCAACGACAACGATCACTCCGGATCACGACTCGCGCCTGCCGATGCCGGGCGGTGTGATCTTGAAGCAGTTCCGCGGCGAGACGCTCGTCGTCAAAGTGACCGACCAGGGTTTCGAGTATGGCGACCGCAGGTACACCTAGCTGAGCGCCATCGCGCAGGAGATCACGGGCACGAAGTGGAATGGCTTTTTGTTTTTCGGTCTAACAAGGGAGGGCACAAGTGGCCGCCGCTGATATCGAGATCCCGACACGGCTGAAACGGAGGACGTTGCGCTGCGCGATCTACACACGCAAGTCCACGGAGGAGGGACTGGAGCAGGCCTTCAATACTCTGGACGCCCAGCGCGACGCGGCCGAGGCCTTCATCCGAAGCCAACGCGAGGAAGGCTGGATCGTGCTGCCAGACAAGTACGATGATGGCGGCTTCACCGGCGCCAACATGGACCGGCCTGCGTTGCAGAAGTTGCTTCAGGATGCACGCGACGGTCTCGTCGACTGCGTGATGGTCTACAAGGTGGACCGCTTGACAAGGTCCTTGCTGGACTTTGCGCGGATCATGGATGTGCTGGATAAGCACGGCGTGAGCTTCGTGTCGGTCACGCAGCAGTTCAACACCACCGGTTCGCTCGGCCGCTTGACGCTAAACATCCTGCTCTCCTTCGCGCAGTTCGAACGCGAGATGATCGCGGAACGCACGAGGGACAAGATGTCGGCCGCGCGCCGCAAGGGCCGCTGGGTCGGTGGCATCCCGATGCTCGGCTACGATCTGAGCGACAAAGGCGCTGCGCTTGTTGTCAACGCCGATGAGGCCGCGCGCGTACGTGCCATCTTCGACCTATATCTGGAACATGGCTCGCTGATCCCCGTGGTGCAGGAACTTGGCCGGCGAGATTGGCGGATGAAGGAGTGGACCACGCGCAAAGGTACTTCCGCCGGCGGTCACGAGTTCACGAAGAATCGGCTCTACAACCTGCTCACGAACATGGTCTACGTCGGCAAGGTCGACTTCGGCGGCCAAGTCTACGACGGAGAACACGAAGCCACAGTCGACGCCTGCATCTTGCCGACGGTGAAGGACCGCCTGCGATACAACTGCAAGACCGGCGGCCGGCAAATCCGGAACAAGTACGGGGCAGTGCTCAAGGGGATCCTGCGCTGCGGCAGTTGCGACGCGGGGATGATTCACACCTACACCCAGAAGACGCTCAACAAGCTGTACCGCTACTACGTCTGCGTGAACGCCCATCAGAAGGGGTACAACCAGTGCCAGACGAGGTCGGTCTCAGCGCCGATCATCGAGCAGGCCGTGGTGGACCAGATTCGCGGAATCGCTGCGAACCCGGAATTGGTCGGCGAAGTGGTCCGGCAACTCGATGAACAGCGGATCGCCGGCGTCGAGGGTTTGGAACGCGAGAAACGGGTCATCGAGAAGGAACTGCAACGCCTTGGTGAGGACACTGTCGGCCTCGTCCGGATGACGGGGAAATTGGCCACGGACCGCATGGCCGAGTGGCAGGGACGCGTGGCCGTGCTCGAACGCCAGCATCACGACGTGCGCGACCAGTTGGCCGAGTCGATCGGCCAAACGGTTGATGCGGCGAGCGTGAGGAAGACGCTGCTGGAGTTTGATGGCATCTGGGCCGAGATGACTCCACGTGAGCAGGAGAAGTTCGTGAAGACGCTGGTCGAGCGCGTGACCTACGACGGTGCGCCATGCACGGTGACGGTCGGCTTCCGCTCGGCGGGAATCCGGCAGCTTTGCCTTGAGGTGATAAACAAGTGACGGCTCAGAACAACGGTTTCGAAGTTAAAGTCCGGTTGCAGCCAACGGTTCGGCAGATCAACCGAGCGCCGACGAAGCTCGCGCCGGTTGCCGAGTCCGCCGCGAAGCGGGGCCGGCTTCCGCGAATCACGCAGGTCTTGGCGATGGCACTTCAGTTTCAGGCGATGATTGACCGGGGCGAGATCAGTAGGCACGCCGACCTCGCCCGCCTTGGCTGTGTCAGCCGGGAGCGGATCAGTCAGGTGATGGTGTTCACTTGGCTCGCACCCGACATCCAAGAGGAGATCCTGAGGCTGCCGCAGATGCCCGGAGGTCGATATCCGGTCAGCGAAGGCGCGCTTCGAAAATTGGCGCGCCTGCCATTGTGGGAGGATCAGCGGGCCCGGTGGAGGCCCGCGCCTGCCGATGCCAGAACGCCCAATTGATGATCTGCCAATTGCCAAATTGGACAAATGGGCCAAGCGCGGGTAATCTCGGGGCGCCTGCCTCAGCAGGCACTTCGGAGATAAGCCGACGCCCCAGCCGAGTGCAGTTCGAGGCAGTTCTGCTGAACTGGCTCGCGGGTATTGAACTCGGAGCAGCGACAAGTCGGATCTTGCCGTTCTTGGGCGGGAACCCTTCGCTTGACAGCCGAACTGGTTGCAGCCGCGCAGCCCAGCGTCAAGTAAAACTTCGGATTGGACATACGGGTTCCTAGGAGTCTCGGTCAGTGTCCACATTGCGCGTGATCCCGGCGGGCGCTTAAGTCTAGACACAAAGAACCACGGTGGCCTCGCTACAGCACATGTGACCCTTTTCCTGGTGTCGGTCGGCCGAACAACCCGCGCAGCCTTCATCTCTTTTGTCGACCACTGGATCGGTTATAATCGGCTCGGGGAGGTGTGCGACATGCCTCGATATCTGAGATCTTGAGAAAGCCGATGAACAAATCAGAGGGACGACTTCACGCTAAGACGGTGATGGCACCCATCGCTAAGGTCGCGGTCGAAGCGCCTTCTTTGGACGGGGCCGTCCACTCAACGAAACTTGACAGCAACACTTTGAATTACCGTTACTCCACGCTGGCCCAGTTGTGGATGCATCATAATACGACGCATCTCCAGTGGCCAGTCGTGATCATCGGTGTAGTTCTGGTGGGGCTCGCCACGTTAAGCGCTAGCATGATCTCTCAAGTATCTGTTGTGCCGAACTGGGGTGTCGCCCCTCCAGTTCAAGCACTCGGTTCTTGTTTTCTCATCGCCAGTATTGCGGTCGCGCTGATGTGTCGCGTTATGAGCCGGGCACGGCTCATAATGCTTCGCACCGAACAGGAACTAAAGGTAATTGAACAGATGTTAGGCGTTGAAATGCCGCTGGTCAGCTTCAGCGAATTGAACCATCCGCCTGGTGTTTCAGGGCCCCGATTGCTTCGTTACTACCTTACAATCGGCATTTGGCTGCCGATTACGGTATTGGGTCTGCTGTTTGTTGCCGGCCCGGTTCCGGGCTCCATTATGTCAGCGTTGTCATTTGGATGGGTTTTCTGGGATATTCGCCATGTCCGACGGAAGAATTAGTGCTGTGGGTCCTCGTATCGGCTATTCAATCGGACGCTCTCCTGCCGCTTCGATCGCACAGTAGATCCGAGAATAATCAATAGCTTCGGCATTCGTTGTGTCTATCGAGATCAACTCACACGGGATGTTAACCGGACTGAATTTGCCACGGCGGACTATGGCTCTGGTTTGGTTGTGTAATTCCAAGAAGTTGTGACACGGATGGCGCTTAGCATCTCTTGCCCGCGTCGTGAATCTTTCCTCCAATGTTGCGGCGTCGCAATGTAAGAAGATCTGGATTACTTTGGCTCCCAGCGTATTTGTCATCTCACTAAAAAACGGAACATCAATCTCTGGGTCGAAAAAGGCCTCTACTATATGCGTCGCGCGGTGTTTGGCCAGGGTTCGTGTGATGAGGCTGAGAACTGCGAACGCGCAGCGGCCGAATAGTTGAGCCTTATCGATCGGCGGCATACCAAGAACATCGAAGATCGCTTCTTTGAAATCATCTTTCGTGAAGCGAGGAAATCCGTACCTTTGCTCCAGATGCAGCGCCATCTTTGTTTTGCCAACAGCTGGAGGGCCGGTGATTATGATTATGATTGGTGCAGTTCTGGAGGGCACCGTCCCGAGTTGCTCGCTCATTCCGATATCAGCCGTGCTAAATGAATTCACAATCGCGGACATAAGTGATGGTTAAGAGTTTTCCTTTCCGGGAACTCTAAGAAATGCGCGCACATCGTGCTCTAGCGCCGGAGCACAGGCGATAGCGTGTCCAGCCTCTGTAGAACGGGTTCCATCGAGAGCGAAATAGCTGCCACCCGCCTCCTCAATGATGACTTGAAGCGCCGCCAAATCCCATTTCTCGCCACGGCCTTTGAACCAGACATCGATCTGGCCGGCGGCGAGCATCGCTGCCCCAAGAGCTCCACTTGGGCACTGTATACCATCGAATTGGCACATGAAGGTCAGCAAATCTGCAGCGTAGGGCTGTAAGGCCGGGCCGTTCAAGCTGCTGGGGCACAACACTGCGTCACGCACGTGTTGCGTTTGAGACACTCGGATCCGCTCTCCATTGCAGTATGCGCCTTCACCGCGAACAGCCCAGTAGGTTTCCGCGAGCATTGGAAAATGCGCCAAGCCCATGACAATCTCGCCCCCTTCCTGCAGCGCGATTAGGATCGACCAGAAGCGACTCCCCCGGGTATAACCTTTCGTACTGTCTAGGGGGTCTACGATCCAATGCCGGTTCGTTGTGCCGAGCGTCTGCCCGCCTTCTTCTCCAGTGATCCCATCATTTGGAAAGTGCGCGGCAATCATGTTTCGGATGATTCGCTCGTTACTGCGATCAGCAGCGGTGACCGGAGAATGATCGGTCTTGTACTCCGTAGTGAACCCGGCCGCGCGAATTTCCACTGCGTTACGGCCGGCCTTGTCAGCTGCCAAACTCCCTAACGCGAGCTCTTGTTCGTATTTCATGGCGTTTGCTTACTGCTCAGAGCATACTACGTTCTGGTGGGAGGCCGAAAGCGTGTGCTCTGATAAACAGAAGAAAACAAGCCGCTTTCGCGCACCTTGGGATTCTTTCTGAGGGGGTGTCGGCCGGCCCGGCTTCGTCGATCGGGAGGTGTGACAGTGCGACTCGCGTGATGCTGTCGCCGCTCGGTCGGGGCAGTATTTGCCGCAACGCGGTCCCGTTCGATCAGTAGATATCGTCCTGGCTTGGGTACACGGGCTCACGGCACGGTCGTCCGATGACTCTGGCACTCGAACACCGCGCTCCACAGCCTACGGCTTGGGCTGAACTGAAACGGGTCGCCGTCGATGCCCATCCATGTGCGGAGGCGCTGGGCGAGCCGAAGCAGATCCTTGTCGTCGCCGCGCCGGTTCAACTTGCCACCATTGCGGAGGAACTCCAGCAGTAGGCGGCCTTCGGATGTTGGGATACCGGACTGGTCTGCCAGGCCGAGTACCCGGAGATCGTAGTCCTCCGTGCGGACGCCGACACGTTCTGCCGCCTCGATGGCTGTCCGGCGTTGCGTCTCTTCGGAAATGGTCCGGGCCGCGAATACCTCCTTCGACTTCACCGCGATGCTGATACGGCCATCTCTGAGTTCGGTGAACCGGCAGTCATCCCACCGCTGCGGTGGCGATGGGAAACCGTCGCGCCGGTCGAGGCCAATCTTGAAGATGGAGCGGTACGCACCGGTCCCATGAACCGAGCGGATCGAGTCGCCGGCGATGGGGAAGACCGCGGCCAGTCTCTGGCGGAGGTTGCTCACCTGTTTGCGAAGCGTGATGGCATCCTTGTCGGAGACGGAAGTACTCCGGGCCGGCGTTTGTCCGCCAAGTCGGGCGAACACGCACAGCAACTGCCAGAGACGGTCGTCAGCACCGGCGAAGCCCAGTTCCTCGATTCCGAACTCCCGGCTGGTCCCGCGGAGATCGGCGGCAATTGCCCCATCGCGCACCGTGAGCCGCAGTTCGTCCCACGTTGCGCCGTCCGGCACCGGGAAGCTGGAGACGCTCTTCGCCGGCACAGCGTAGGCATCACGCGGGACCGCGTCCGCGATGTAGGCGAGGTCGAGCGTAAGACCGGATTCCGTGAAGCCGCCGACGTCGGCCAGCCGGAAGACGGACGCACCCTTCGCGCGCCACGAATCGCCGGAGGGCGGATGCGTGGGCACGAGAATCACAGGCGCCGGCGCATCCTCGATGTGACGGCAACGGTCCCAGAGCGTGTGCGTATCCGGCCACGTCGCGCCGCAGACGAAGAAGAAATCCCGGAAGCGTCCAGCCAGGTGACGCCGTCCGAGTGACCAGACGCGCCCTGGAAGAAGCGGAGCGAGATGGCCAACAAGCCCCAGGCGGTTGCGGAGCTCGCGGGCGGTCAGGTCAAGATCAATCGCCCACCGGCGGAGACGCTCCGGGTTCACGGGCGCACCGCCGACCTCCGGGCATGGTAGGAACGGCGTCAGCAGCCCAGTTTGGGTGTTGCTTATCCAGACGACACCCTCGGCATGCCCGTCGTCGCAGGCGTCGCAGACCACCCGGGTCGCCATTGTCGCATCCCGGAGGAACCCGCGCGCCCGAAACCGCTCGACATCCTCCGGCGGCGCCCACTGCAGCTCGTCGGCGGAGAAGATCGGTTCCGGGTGCTCGCAGCGCATCCAGAACTGGTGTGCCAAGCCGGTCATGACGCAATCTGCCATTGCCGCAGATACCGCCGGAGCGTCAGCTCCTCGTCACTGTCGCGGAGAGTGCAGCCGGCCGGGTGCGTGATGGTGAAGCTGACGCTCTTGGCGCGCTTCCTGCCCGTCTCGAATGCCGCTTGAAAAGTCGCTTGCGTCACCGACAACTTCTCGCGTGGCAGGTTCATCTCGTTGAGGGCTTCGTCGATGAGATCGTGGACGCTCCTGGCGCGGTCGCCGCTGCCGGCGTCGAACAGGATGCGCTCCTCACTGTTGTGCTTCTGGACGCGGATGGCCTTCAGCTTGAACCAACGCAGATTGTCCTCGGGCGATGTCGGGAATTGAAAGCCCGGCTGCAATAGTAACTGGAGGTTGTATGGCGGCTTGGCGACCCGACTTGGCTCGGAGTCGATCTGCAGAATGGACCGCGTGAAGATCGCGGCAACGTCGTCGCGGACGTCCTTCGTTCCTTCTGCGTAGAGATCCAATGTCCCCGCGATTCGGTCGTAGGCCACGATCACCTCGAAAGCAGGTTTCCACTGGCGCCGGGAGAAGTTGCCGTCGTCCTCGTACCCAATCAGCACATCGGCGTAGTCAGCGGGGTAGGCGAAGAAGAAATCGATGTGGCCGGACCGCAAGAGATGCTCCACCTTGCAGTGTTCACCGCGCCCCTGGTGCCTCTGAAAATACTCGGCGAGCCCGGCGCCGAACTGCTCTAGCGCATCGGATGTGATTTGCGGCGTCATGGCGGGCAGCCCGTCCCTCTTCTCCATCGACCGCCTCGGAAGCCGATCCCAATGCGCAAGAGTCCGCGCCTCCTCGAAGATCACCGGGTAGTTCAGGAACGTCCAGAATGCCATCTCGTGCGCACAGGACTTTCGCCGGAAGGTGGATACCAGATCGAGACTGCTCTCGCGGGCAACGCGGACCAGCCATGGCGTGAACTCCCGTCTGGCCATCTCGGCGACGGCCCGAAAGTGGCCGCCGATCTCGCGGCGGTCGGCCTCCGGCAGTTCGAGTAGAGCTTGATGGATTGGCTCCACGTCGGTTTCAGCGAACCGATCCCACTGAATGTCTTGGAGTTGACTCCGCTTCGCGAAGTAGGCCTGCAGCAGTCCGTTTGGCACTTGGCGCAGGAACAGTCTCGGGGTGTAGTGCATGGGCATACCTGTCCTCCTGTGGATCGGCAGGCCAGGACACCCATTCAAATGAGCTTCAAATGAGGGCGTTATCGCGGGCGGCGCGGCCTGTGGAGTCCGTGATCGATGTCATCAAGTTGAATTCTAGCACGGCGAAAACAAAGCGAAAGTATTTCACTGCGTAAGCTCTTCATGACCCGGCAAATCGAGTTCTTGCGGGCCAGTGGCTGTGGATCTCTGTGGACGCCTGTGGAAATCTCGCGGCCTGTGTCGCCAGTTGTGAATTTCACAATTGCCGGGAGGGGCTGCGGAAAAAATCTGAAGGGTTACATCGAAAAGCTTCATGCCTTGATTTCAATGAGTTAGGGACTCCAGGCGCCATGCGGCAGCCGGTCCGCGCCCCGAATTGTGAAATTTCACAAGTGGCGTAGCAGGGAGACGAAATGACATCGCCTGCTACAGACACCAAGCGGCCTCCGAGGGACCCGGCGATCTCGCCGGTACCGATCGGCGGTCGCGATGAGACATTGGTCCGCGACGCCTTCGACGACATCGCCCTTCTGGTCGGCAGCATCGCTGCCATTCACAACCTCGATGACGATCTGCTGTGGACGTTGATGAAGCGGCTCGACCGGATCCGGGTGAAGCTGCTTCGCAACCTTCTCGGCGGCACGGCGCGCGAGGACTTTGAACCGACGGCGTCGCGGCCGCCGCGTACGCACGCAGCCGTGGACGAATTCCTGGCCCGCAACCGCGGCCGGATGGGGGAGTAGGCCATGCGCATGGAAAACCTCTCCCCCGCCAAACAGAGGCTGCTGCGGTTGTTCCAGGCCATCAACTTCGGACGCGTAGAGGAACTGGAGATCCGGGACGGCGAGCCGGAGTTCAGCCCGGCGCCGCGCGTTTTTGTGGAGTTGAAGCTTGACGCCAACGATGGTCCCCGCCCTGAGTCACGGCTGGACCGTTTCCCGCTCCGCAGCCAAGTGGAACGCTTCTTCACGCAGATTGCCCGGCTGAACGAAGGGACCATCGAAGTGATCGAAGTCCGGCACGGGCTTCCGTTCCGCATGGTCATCGAAGCGATGCCCGCGGAGGTTGAGCCATGACCGCCGTGGACCCTTTCGTGATTCAGCAGGCGGAGATCCGCGCCAGCCGCCTCATCGGCGTTCATGGATTCACCGGCGACGACTGGGACGACCTTCGCCAGGAACTGTTGCTCGACTACCTGGAGCGCCTTCCGCAGTTCGACGCGGAACGAGGTGACCCGCGGGGCTTTATGTTCGGCGTGGTGAGGCATCGCGCCGCGCAGTTGGTTGCCCAGCAACGCCGCCGAGTGCAGTTCGTTCCGGATGGGTGTACCGAGAGCGGCGGATCGCGGCACCCTCACGCCGCCGTGAATTATGACCTGCGGCTGGACATTGAGCAGGCCATTTCGCGGTTGCCGGAGCCACTCCGAGCGCTGGCGCAAGTGCTCTCGGAACGTACGCCGCGCGAAGTGTCGCGCGCTACGGGCAAGTCGCGCTCGCGGGTGTACCAGATGATCGGAGAGATCCGCGCGGCATTCATCGACGCCGGCGTAACCCCCGACGTGCTTCGGAACAGCGGGGGTGCCTGGTGAAGCACGGCGAGATCCTTCCGATTGCCAGCATCCGCGTTGACGGAGGAACCCAGCCCAGAGCGGTCCTCGACTTCGACGCCATCGAAGACTACGCCGAGGCGATGAGCGGGGGCGTGAAGTTTCCACCGGTGGCGGTCTTCTACGACGGCGACAGCTACTGGCTCGCGGATGGCTTTCACCGGGTAAAGGCCGCGTACGCGGCAGGCTTTGACAGCGTGCTCTGCGAAGTTCACCAGGGAACGATCGAAGAAGCGCAGTGGTACAGCTTCGCCGCCAACCGGGGCAACGGACTCCGGCGCACCACCCAGGACAAGCAGCGGGCCGTGAAGGCGGCGTTGCTCCATGGGCGAGGAACGACGCTAAGCGATACCCAGGTTGCCCGGCATGTCGGGGTGGACCAGAAGACGGTGACCAACTGGCGGCGCCAGCTTGAGGCATCTCAGGAAATTCCTAAGATGGCCACTCGTGCCGTCACCCGCAGGGGCAAGACCTACCAGCAACAGACCACCAACATCGGGAAGCGGAAGTCTACGGAGCCAGCAGGCCAGAATGGCGCGAACGGACGGAAGGGCCTCAACGCTCTCATTCGCGCATTCAACGCAGTCGCCTCATGCGAGATCTCACCCGAAGAACTCGCGCGGCTCCTGGCAGCCAGACCGGATCGTGATCAACTCATTTCCTCCATGGAGAAAGCGAATGAATTCCTTGAACTATGTGCAAACGAAGCAAGACGCGCTGGGACTGACAGCCGGCCCGTCGACCATAATGGCGAGCCCGCAAGCCAGGCGCGTGACGATGCTGATCACCCCGCAACTGGCCCAGCAGTGGCTTGAGAGAAACACGCGCAACCGGCCCTTAAGCGAGAACACCGTTATTGCCTACGGCCTCGACATGCTGGAGGGCCGCTGGCAGTATGACGGCGCTCCGATCCGCTTCGATACAGGGGGAAACCTGATCGACGGTCAGCACCGTTTGAAGGCGTGCATCGAATCCGGCGTCTCCTTCGAGAACGACGTGATCTTCGATCTGCCGCCGGAGGCGATGCGAACCATCGACATTCACAGGCCCAGGACGGCGGGTCACATCGCCCACATCGAGGGCGCACAGAACGCTTCGTGCGCCTGCGCGGTGGCGGGCCTGATCGTTCTGCACCGCCGTCACGGCATCCAGCAGCTCAACGACCCGCGCTGCCAGCCGACCAAGACGCTGATAGTCGAGGCGGCACAGAGTCTGTCCGGGCTCGATGGGGCGGTGGTACAGGCGAGGCTTCTGGGAAGGAAACTCGCGCCGCCGCGAGTGGTGGGCTTCTGCTACTACCAGTTTGCGGCGCAGAATCGCGGCTTGGCCGACAGGTTCTTCGCAGAGTTGGCCAGCGGGCTGAATCTGATGCCGGACAACCCGGTGTACCACTTGCGGGAACGCCTGCTCACCGACCGGCAAGCCAAGGCGAAGCTGCCGCAACTCGACATCGTGGCGTTGTTCTTCAAGGCGTGGTTGTTCTACCGCGAGAAGCGGTCCTTGCGGAAGCTGTTCTGGAAGACGGATGGTCCGTCGCCGGAGAGGTTTCCGGAAATCGGGGAGGCTGCATGACCGCCCCGATGGTCTCGACCTACTCGATGTGGTCGCTGTTCCGGAACTGCCGCAAGGCGGTGGACTGGCGCTACATTCAGCAACTCGTTGGCCTGGAGCGCGACGGCAACCTCCACTTCGGCGCCCTCATCCACCAGTGCCTTGAGCTGTGGCACCAGTGCCGCGACCTCGGGCGCGTGCTGGATCTCATCGGCACGCTCTGCCCCAACCGGCTGTATGACGAAGGCCAGCGCAGGGACTGGCATAACGCCAAAGCGTTGATGACAGCCTACGCGGCCCGGTATGCGTCGGAAGAGTTCGAAGTGGTCGCGCTGGAGAAGACGTTCCAGGGTCCAATCGTCAATCCGGCCACCGGCGCGGCATCCCGCAGCTTCGTCCTCGCCGGCAAGGTCGACGGCATCGTGCGCATCGGCAACGACTACTTCCTCCTGGAACATAAGACCGCCGCGCAACTCGACGCCGACTATCTGGAGCGGCTGTGGACGGACTTCCAGATCACCATCTACGCCTATTACGTGGAGCAGGCGATGGGCATCACCATCACCGGCATCCTCTACAACATCCTCGTCAAAGCCAAGCTCCAGCAAAGCAAGGGCGAGACGGAGGAAGAGTACGCGGCGCGCCGCGCGGAACTACTGGCGAAGTCGAAGACGGGCAAGACTACTGCCAAGCGGAAGCTGCCGGAAACAGATGAGGAATTCCAGGAACGCCTGGCGGAAAAGTACACCGATCCGGCCATGCTCCACCGGGAGATGCTCTACCTCTCCCGCGACCGCTTCGACACGCTGCGCAGCGAACTCTGGGAACTCACTCAGGCATACCTCGACGCCCGCCGCCGCGGCGTCTTCTATCAAAACACCGGCTTCTGCTTCAACTTTCACAGGCCGTGCGCGTACTTCGCGCTGTGCCGCTCGAACGGTAATCCCAACGTCATCGAGAACTTCTACCAACGGGTGGCGCCCAACGAAGAACTGCGCGTGCTGCCCAACGATCCCGCCGAGACCACTTTCTAAAAGGAGCTACACAACCGTGCCGTTACTGCCGACAATGAAAACTCAACCCAAGCCTGACCTGGCCGACCTCACCGTGCTGGTTTACGGGCAAACGAAAATCGGGAAGACGACCCTCTGCTCGCAAGCCGACGGTGCGCTCTTCCTGGCCACCGAACCCGGACTCAACGCCCTGGACGTTTATCAGGTGCCCATCCAGTCCTGGGAGGATCTGCGCAAAGCGTGCGCCGAAATCGTCGAAGGCAATCACCCGTTCAAGACGGTGATCCTGGACACGATCGACAACGCCTACAAGTTCTGCACCGAATACATCCTGGCCAAGTTCAAGGTCGAGCACGAATCCGATCTTGGCTACGGCAAGGGCTACGCGCTGGTCAACAACGAGTTCCAGCGCGTCCTCACCAAGCTCGCCTTCCTGCCCTACGGTCTGTTCCTCATCTCGCACGCCAAGGAGATGGAGGTGGACTCGCGCACCGGCAAGTACATGCGCGTGGTGCCGACGCTGCCGGACAAGGCGCGCAAGATCGTGCTCGGGATGGCCGACATGGTGCTGTTCTGCGACCTCGAAGTCGTCACGGGCGACAACGGCGAGCAGAGCATGCGGCGCGTGATCCGCACCAAGCCGAGCCTTTACTACGAGGCCGGCGACCGCACGGGCCGGTTGCCCGAAACGCTGGAACTAGATTTCGGCAAGTTCCGGGAGTCCTACAACGCGGCGACGGTGGC
This sequence comes from uncultured Candidatus Solibacter sp., assembly GCA_964450255.1. Taxonomy (GTDB): domain Bacteria; phylum Acidobacteriota; class Terriglobia; order Bryobacterales; family Bryobacteraceae; genus Paludibaculum. The sequence goes on from CAYVDY010000115.1 coordinate 13,199, forward strand.
AGCGCCCACGGCCAAGGCTGTGGATCCCAGCCGTCCGGTCCAGGCAGCAGCAAAGCAGTAGTTCATCACACCAGGAGAACAGCACATGGCTAACAAATCGATCGATTTGACTCAGTTTGACGACGACTTCCAGAGTGAAACGCCGGCGGAGCGCTCAGACATGGAGAGCGTTCCGGACGGGAAGTATCAGGTTGTGGTTGAAAAGGTGGAGATCGCCGAGGCGCACACCAGCGGCAACCCGATGCTGAAGTGGACGCTCCGCGTCCTCGCGCCGCGCCACGTCAACCGCCTCATGTGGCGCAACAGCGTCTTCACTCCAAACACGTTGAAGTTCGTGAAGACCGACCTGCACATCTGCGGTCTGGATCTGGAGAAACTGTCGGACCTGCCCAAGAATCTGAGCAAGCTGCTCGACGTGAAGCTCGAGGTCACCAAGAAGACCAAGGGCGACAACGAGAACATCTACTTCAATAGCCGCATCGTAAGCGACCGGACACCAGGCAAGTTCCGGCAGGAGGCGGGGGACGCGCTTGTCCCGTTCTAGCCCGGCGGTGGTCACGCTGATCGCCGACACGCGGGAACAGGAGCCGTTTTCGTTCGATTCCCGGCTGGTGATGGTGGAACGCCGCGCCCTGCCAGCCGGGGATTACTCGGTCGCAGGCATGGAGAGTGTGGTCGCCGTGGAGCGGAAGACGCTCGACGATTTCATCTCCACGGTGATTCACCAACGCGCCCGCTTCCGGCGCGAGCTCCGCAAACTGGCCGGCTATCGCGCGGCTTGCGTGGTGGTCGAGGCAGGCCTCCTGGAAGTTCTGCAAGGACGTTACCGGGGTGGCGCCCATCCGAACGCCGTGCTCGGCAGCGCGCTCGCCATCACACTCGACTACCGCATCCCGGTGTTTTTCTGTTCCAGCCGTCAGGCGGCCTGTCAGTTCGTGCAGGCATACTTGCTCGGCGCTCACGCGAGGTGGAATGCATGACGAAGTCCAAGGCCGCAGCCGCGGAGGTTAGATCCTCCGTGCGCGGAATCGTAGAGACGGTTTTCTACTCGGACCCGGCGTTCAGCGCCGGGCGCCTCCGCACATCTGACGGTCATCTCATAACTTTCGCCGGCAAGATGTTTGCCCGAGAGAATGATGCGGTTCGTCTGGAAGGCCAGTGGACCAACCATCCGAAGTACGGGCGGCAATTCGCGGCCGAACGCATGGGTTTCGATCAGGAGATGGATGCGGATGGGCTGGCGAACTTCCTGGCGAATCACCCGGACGTGAAAGGGATCGG
>CAYVDY010000116.1:0-14443 GCA_964450255.1 uncultured Candidatus Solibacter sp.
TCCACCACCTTGCCCGCAATCGGCGCGCGGTTCACGTGCACGTCGAAAACATTCAGGAAGATGCTCACCCGCGTCGATTCCGGCTTCCGCTTGATCAGAATCACCTTGCCGTCCGCCGGCGACACCGCCACCGGCCCTCCAGGGATCTTGCGGTCCGGGTCCCGGAAGAACCACAGGCAGAACAGAGCCAGGATGTAGAAAGGGATGCCCGCCCATGGGCGTGTAAAGTAGCCGAGCAGGGCGCCTGCCCCGGTCAGAAACAGTGCGTAGTAGAGACCAGTAATAACCATGGGAAATACTTCAGACCTCTTTATTGTCCCAAATGGTGAGCAAGCAGGGCGAGCAGTGCCGCACGATCGCCCATCCGCTCCACCACGATGCTCTCGTTCACCGCGTGCGCGCCCTCACCCACCGCGCCCAAGCCGTCCAACGTCGGAATCCCCAACCCCGCCGTGAAGTTGCCATCCGAGCCGCCGCCCACCGCGCATTCGTCCAATTGCAGCCCCAAATGCGCCGCGGCCAGCCGCTGAGCCGCAACGAACAGCGCCGCCACACCCTTGGTCCGTTCCATCGGAGGCCGGTTCAGCCCGCCGCTGACCTCCACCTTGCAGCGCTTGTCCACAGCCCTCAACCCCATGAACTTGCGGTGCAGCGGAGCGTAGTCCTTCATCCGCGCGATCCGCATATCCACTTCCACCTGAGCCTCGGCCGCGATCACGTTGGTCCGCGTCCCACCCGAAACCACCCCCGGATTCACCGTCAGCCCCTTGCTGAGATCCGTAAACGTGGCGATCTTCTCAATCTGCCGCGCCAGTTCGACAATCGCGCTCGCGCCGGCCTGGAAGTCCAGTCCGGAATGGGAAGACTTTCCGTGCACCTTGACGACGTAATCCCCAACGCCCTTCCGCGCCGTCTTCAGCTTGCCAGCCGGCCCGGCCGCCGGTTCCGGGATCAGCACCGCGCTGCTCTCCTTCGCGAGCCGCTCCGTCAGCGGGCGCGAGCTCTCGCTGCCCACTTCTTCATCGGAGACGATCCATAGCGCCACCTCGCGCGACACCGGTAGATCCAGCGCCTGCAGAGTCTTCATCGCTGAGATAAAGAACACCAGCCCCGCCTTCATGTCGAACACGCCCGGACCCCACAGCCGTCCATCCGCCTCGCGCCAGGGCATTGTCTTTAACGTGCCTGCCGGCCACACCGTGTCCGAGTGGCCCACGCCCAGCACTCGTCCCGGCTGCTTCTTCCGCGGTCCGGGCAGTTGGAACGTCATCAGAAGGTTTTTGCCATAGCGTCCACCCGGGAACGTCTTCACTTTGGCGATGCCGGCCACGCTGGCCGCCAGCAGTTCCACACAGCGGTTCACAGCCGCCGCGTCGTCGCTGGGCGACTCGCACTCCACTAACTCCCGAAGGAATTCCGTAATCGAACTCTGCTGCGCCAGCAGTTGCGGCAGGATCTGCGCGAGGGGTGAAGAAGGCGGGGTGTCCATCGTCTGTTAGAATAGCGTTTTCCGATGGTAGTCCTAGAAAACATCGATATTCGCGACATTCTGCCGCACCGCTATCCCATGCTGCTGGTCGATCGCATCCTGGAGATTGGCGAAGATTTCATCGTGGGCGTGAAGAACGTCACCGCCAACGAACCCTTCTTCATGGGCCATTTCCCGGACTTCCCCGTGATGCCCGGCGTCCTCATCATCGAGGCGATGGCGCAGTGCGGCGGGATCCTGGTCCTCAAGGATCTGCCCGATCGCCACAACAAGCTCGTCCTCTTCGCGTCCATTGAAGAGGCCAAGTTCCGCAAGCCCGTCCTGCCCGGGGACATCCTGCGCATGGATCTCAAAGTGCTGAAACGCAAAGCCACCGTCGTCAAAATGCAGGGCACCGCCACCGTCGACGGCCAGGTGGTGGCGGAAGGCATCGTCATGTGCAAAGTCGCCGACAAGCCCACCCGGCAAGGCGCGCCACAAGGCTGAACCAGCATGTCCATCCACCCGACCGCGATCATCGATCCCGCGGCTCGGATTCATCCCGAGGCCGAGATCGGTCCGTATTGCGTTATCGGCGCCGAAGTCGAGATCGGCGCGCACACCCGCCTGATGGGCCACATCTTCATCGAAGGCCCCACGTGGATCGGTGACGATAATACCTTCTACCCCTACGCGTCCATCGGTGTCGCCTCGCAGGACCTGAAGTACCACGGCGAGCGCACCGAAACCCGCATCGGTTCGCGCAACAAGATCCGCGAGTTCGTCACCATCCACCGCGGCACCGAAGGCGGCGGCTCCGTGACAAGCATCGGTGACGACAACCTGCTGATGGCCTACGCCCACATCGCCCATGATGCCAACATCGGCAGCCACTGCATTCTCGGCAACGCCGTCACGCTGGCCGGCCACGTCACCATCGGCGATTGGGCCATCGTCGAGGCGTTCTCCGGCGTTCACCAGTTCTGCCGCATCGGCCAGCACGCCTTCGTCGGCGGCTACAGCGTGCTCACCCGCGACGTCCTGCCCTACTCCCAAACCGTCACCCCGCGCGAGTCCCGCGTCTTCGGAGCCAACAAGGTCGGCCTGAAACGCCGCGGCTTCGAACAGGAGACCATCGACGGCCTGCACAAGTCGTTCCGCCTTCTGGGCAGCGACACCCTGAACACGACGCAAGCCATCGAGCAAATCCGCAGCGATGTGGCGCCCTCGCCCCAGGTAGAAGAGCTGATCGAGTTCATTCGCTCGGCCCAACGTGGATTCATCAAGTGAAATACGGGCTGATCGCCGGCAGCGGCCGCTTCCCCATTCTGGCGCTCGAAACCGCGCGCAGACTCGGCCACGAGGTGGTCGTCATCGCGCTGAAGGAAAACGCACCGCCGGAAGTGGAATCGCTCGCAACCACCTGCCACTGGATCACCATCGCCGAACTCGGCAAGCTCATCGACATCTGCCACGGCGAGAAGATCACTGAAGTCGTGATGGCCGGCCAGGTGAAGCACACCTCCCTCTTCAGCACCCTGAAGCCGGATTGGCGCCTCTTCAAGCTGCTGATGTCGCTGCCCGCCCGCAACACCGATTCGCTGATCGGCGGCGTGCAGAACGAACTGGCCAAGGAGGGCATCCACCTGGCCGACTCCACCCTTCTGCTGAAACCCCTGCTCGCCGGCGAAGGGGTCCTCACCCGCCGCAAGCCCGACGACGACGAGCGCAAGGACTTTACCTACGGCCGCCGCGTCGCCTCCGCCCTCGCCGGCTTCGACATCGGCCAGAGCGTCGCCATCAGCGAACGCGCCTGCGTCGCGGTCGAGGCCATGGAAGGCACCGACGCCATGCTGCGCCGCGCCGCCTCGCTGGTCAATGGCCGCGCGCTCCGCCTGGTAAAGGTCTCCAACCGCCGCAAACACCTGCTCTTCGACGTGCCCGTCGCCGGACCCGGCACCATCCGCACGATGGCCGAAACCGGCGTCACCGCCCTCGCCCTCGACGCCGGACGCACTCTGCTGCTGGATCGGGACGAAATGCTCGAACTGGCCGACCGGCACAAGATCTCGATAGTCGGCTACCCGCCGGAGGAAGTATGAGTGAAGTGAAAATCCGCGTCGCCGTCGCCGGCGCCGGCGTGTTCGGCAGAAACCATCTGCGCGTAATCCGCGAAACCGGCCTGGCCGAGCTCGCCGGCGTGTTTGATCTCGACACCGCCAAAGCCCAGGCCGCCGCCCAGGAATTCGACTGCAGGGCCTATGAGAGCCTCGACGACCTCGCCGGCCATGCGCAGGCCGCCATCGTCGCCGTGCCCACTGTGGCCCACTGCGGCGTCGCGTGCCACCTTCTGGACGCAGGCCTGGACGTCATGGTGGAAAAGCCCATCGCCGTGACCCTCGCCGAGGCGGAGCAGATGAACACCGCCGCCCGCCAGCACGGCCGAATCCTCCAATGCGGGCACCTGGAACGCTTCAACCCAGCCGTTCAGGCCGCCATGAAGTTGGTGACGCTGCCCCTTTTCTTCGAGATCCACCGGCTCAGCATCTTCACCCCCCGCAGCCTCGACGTGGACGTCGTGTCCGATCTGATGATCCACGATCTCGACATCCTGCTCGCCATCACCGGCCGCATGCCCGAAGAGGTGCGCGCCGCCGGCATCCCCGTCCTCTCCGCCCGCGCCGACATCGCCAACGGGCGCCTGGCCTTCTCCGGCGGCTGCATTGCCAACCTCACAGCCTCGCGCGTCTCCACCGAGCGGGTCCGCAAACTCCGCTTCTTTCAACCCCGCCAGTACGTCTCCGTGGATTACGCCAAACAGGAGTGCGTCGCCATCGGGGTCGACGAGAACCGTAGCGTCAAGTTCCAGCCCCAATCGATCCAGAAAGAGGAGCCCCTTCGGCGCCAGTTCGCGTCGTTCCTGGATTGCATAGTCTCCCGCAATCTGCCACTGGTGGACGGTGTAGCGGCCGCCAGGGCCCTGGAACTGGCCACTCTCATCCAGAACGGGATGGAAGAACACGGCCGAATCGTAGCCTCCTCCCTGGCCGCTGCGTCTATCAAACTGTAGAGGCTCATCTTCCATTCATGCTCGAGGGATTTCAACGCTATTGGCACGCCGATCAGGAGGAGCCCCGGTTCCTGCTGGATTTGGCCGAGCCCGAGGCGAAGTCACGCCACCGCCGCGCCGCCGCCGGCGCAGTGACGTATCAAATTGCCCTGCTGGTGTTTGCGTTCAACGCACCCTCCAGTGACGTGCGCTACAGCAACGGCCCGCAGGTCATGCTGGACATCCGGCGCGCCACACCGCTGATCGCCCCGCGCGACGTTCCGGAGTTCAGAGTGACGCAGAAGGAACCCCAGCAGGGCAAACCGGCCAGCGAGGTCGATCTGGCCTCGCTCATGCCTAAGCCGGAGATCCGCCAGGCGCCCACGGCACCCGCCGGCAAGCCGTTCCGGGCGCCCATTTCGCCGGCGGCGCCGCCACTCTCCCGCCCCGCCCCTGAGATCGAGGCCCCGAAGATCGAGGTCGCCCAGCATGGCGTCCCGGACATCACCAACGCGCCCAGGCTCCCCAGTCTGCCTCCCCCCGATCCGGCCAAGGTCAATCCATTTGAGCGCCCCTCCAGTGGAGCCAACACGCGCGGTCCGGGCCAGTCCGCCCTGGCGCCACCGAAGGTCAGCGTCGATGAGGCGGTCCGCGCGGCATCTCGCAGCGGCATCGGCCGCGGCCTGGTCGTGGGCGATTCCGGCGCCGGCGGCTCCGGCGGCATCAGCGAGGGCATCCTGCAATCGGCGTCACCCCAGAAGACGGCCAGCAGTCTGGAACTGCTCAGTGACCCCCAGGGCGTCGATTTCCGTCCCTATCTGGTACAGGTTCTTGCTTCAGTCAAACGGAACTGGCAGTCGGTCTTCCCGGAAAGCGCCCGCTTCGGCCGCCAGGGCCGCGTGGCCATTCAGTTCGCCATCAGCAAGTCCGGCGCTGTCCCCAAGCTCGTGATCGCCACTCCCTCCGGGGCCGAGGCGCTGGACCGCGCCGCCGTCGCCGGCATCAGCATGTCCAACCCTTTCCCGCCGCTGCCCGCCGAGTTCCGGGGCGCCGAGATCCGCCTGCAATTGATGTTCTCCTACAACCTCCCACGATGACACCCTTACGCAAACGGCTCCGCGTCGCCCTGGCCATCTACCTCCTCCTCGGAGCCGGCGCGTGGTTCACCCTCGACGGGAATTTCCGCTGGATCGTTGTGATACTGATGGCCGGTTTGGCCGTCAAATCCTGGATCGCCGTCCGCCGCGAAGAACTCCCCTAATGCTGCTTCCCCTACAAACGGGGGGACTATTGCGTGCGCCATGAGAGGAACCTTAGGCAAATTCTCAGGATCGAACTCAGGTGTGCCGTCTAGTGGGAAATCCTAAGAAAACCGTTACTATCAGCCGAAGAGTGAGGGTAAGACGTAGATCTACCTCAGTTGGACCACTGAATTTGTTCCGAAATGGAACTGTGTGTTTCAGGTTGATGGGGATAGCAGGCATGCGCGGTAGTAGATCCGTGACAAAGCGAGACAGAACTCCGGATGAGAGAGAGTCGCCGCAGCTTGTCCTGTTCGGAACGGAATCATCGGCTTTTGAAGAGAGCCTAAAGAATCTGTCACTTGCCGCCGATACGGCGGCAATGCCGGGTGAATACCTGAGCCTAGCCCCGATTGGCCCCCCGATTGCCTCACAAGAGGAGTCGGGACGCAGTACCCAGAACCGGAACCGCCCGACGGCCCCGAAGAAAGCACAGCCCTCCATTAGAGAGGGCGGCGAGGGGCAACATTTGGCAAAGAAGGTGAAGGGTAATCTCATGGCAAGGGCAACGGCTGCAGTATTGGCAAAAGAGACTCCGAGACGGGAGACCAAGCAGGAACAGCGTGACCGGGTAGTGATGGAACACCTTCCGCTGGTGAAGGCCATCGCCGTCCGCGTGCACGAGAGCCTGCCTGTCCACGTCGAACTCGACGACCTGGTTCACGCCGGAATTCTCGGACTTTTCGACGCTGCCACTAAATACGACCCCGATAAGAAGGTGGTCTTTTCCGCCTACGCCAAGCACCGGATCAAGGGCGCCATCCTGGATTCGTTGCGGCAACTGGATTGGGCCTCTCGCGACCTTCGCCGCCGTCACAAACAGGTGGAGCAGGCCACTCGCGACCTCTGCACCCACCTGCAACGCCAGCCCACCGAGGATGAACTCGCCGAGAGAATGGGCGTCGAAGTCTCCCGCTGGCGGCAGATGGCTCTCGATCTCCGCAACGTCGGCCTGGTCTCTGCCTCTACCCGCGCCCAGGAGAACGAAGACCTCCCGGCTCCCGATTTTCCCAGCAAGCCCGAATCCCAGCCGGACTCCATGTGCGCTCGCGAGGAGATGAAGGAGAAGCTCGAAGTGGCCATGGCCATTCTCCCGGAGCGCTACAAGAAGGTCGTTGTCCTCTACTACACCAACGAGTTGACGATGAAAGAAATCGGCGGCATGCTCGGCATCAATGAGAGCCGAGTCTCGCAGATCCACAAATCCGCTCTGGAGAAGATGGCCGTCGTGCTGCAGTCCAACGGTATCTGCTCCAGCCGCGCGTTCTAACGGAATTCCAGCCGGTACGGCATCACCCGCAGCATGCCGCCGCTCAGCCACGGCGCCACGCCGGCCGGCATGTGCCGCAACAGCGTTGAGGCTTCGGAATCGGCGGGCGAGGACGCATCGGCGCCGGAACGGTTCAGCAACTGCTCCCACAACGACTTCCGCGCAGGGAACACCACCAGCCGCACCGGTTCATCTTCACTCAGGCTGGCCTGCTTGCGTAGAATCTCAAGGGCACGGTCCAGCCCGCCCAGTTCATCCACCAGGTCCCGCTCCTTCGCCTGCGACCCCAGCCAGACTCTGCCTTGAGCCAGCGGATCGATCTCAGCCGGCGTCTTCTTCCGGCCAACGGCAACACGCTTCAGAAATCCGTCGTAGATGAAGGTAAGGGATTCCCGCAACTTCGCCCGGCCCTCCGGGCTGAGCTTCTGATAGTCAGAGTCGATGTCTGCGAAACGTCCCCGTTTCAAGGTCTCCTTGGACACCCCGATCTTGTCGTACAGGCCTTTCAGATTCACCTTGCCGTAGATGACACCGATCGAACCAGTCAGCGTGCCTGGATAGGCGATCACCGGATCGCCCGTCATCGCAATGTAGTACCCGCCCGACGCCGCCACATCCGACATGGAAATCACCATCGGCTTCTTCCTGGAGAACTTTTTCAGCTCTTCCAGAATCTCGTCGGAGGCGATCGCATCCCCGCCCGGCGAATCCACGCGCAGGATGACGCCGCGAATGCCCGGATCGGCCGCGATCAGATTCAACTGCCGCGTGATGCCATGAGGATTGATGCTCCGGTCTTCCCCGAACAAATCGGCCGCGGACCCACGCAGAATGTCTCCTGAAGCCACCAGGTAAGCGATGTCACGAGCCTTCTTCGGCCGCCCGCCGCTAGTCTGAATGTAAGTGCGGGCCGCGATCGAGTGCCCAACCTCCACCTGTGCTTTCTTGGCCAGTTGCTCGTCGGCGGCGCGTTCATACGTCAGTTCGTCAATTAGCCCCTTCTCCATCGCTCTCGGTGCCAGGAATGGCCCGTCGTCGAGCATCACACGTACCTGCTCCGCCTTCATCTTCCGGCCGCGCCCGATCGCGTCGCACAAGCGCGGGTAGAGATCATCCAGAATCGAATTCAGCGCTTCCCGCGTTTCCGGCGTCATGGACGTCCGGCTGAACGTGTCTCCGGCGTCCTTGTACTTGCCGACGTGCTCCACCTCAACTTCCACACCGATCTTGTCGAGCGTGCCCTTAAAGTAGCTCGCCTCGATCCGCATGCCCTTCATGTCGACCAAGTCCTCGGGCGAAAGGAAGATGCGGTCAGCCCCCGCGGCCACATAGTACTCGCGCATCCCCGGCGTCGCCAGCCAGGCGTAAACCGGCTTGCCCGCCTTGCGCACCGCGGCGATGCCCTGCCGGATCTCATCCAGCTTGCCCCACCCGGCCGCCAGGCCGCGCGGCTTCAGCATCACGCCCTTGATGTTCGGGTCGCGCGCCGCCCTGCGCAACGTGCTCCAGACCTCAGCCACAGTCAGCGGCGTGCGGTCCTCCAGCCCCGGGAAAGGCGCGGCCATGGGCGGCGCCTCCGGGAGTTCGCCTTCCAGACGCAAGGATAGCCATGCCATTTTCGGCGGCTCCGGTTCCCGCTTGCTGAAGCGGATGGCGGAAAACAGCAGCACCACCCCGGTGACCCCGGCGATGATCAGGCCGGCCAGAATGCCTAGAAGGAATTTCTTCATCTCAACCTATACGCCTTCGAGAATCATGTCCACACGCTTGCTCAGGTCCTTCAGGTACGTGGCGTCACCGCCGCTCACCTCCACCGTCGCGTCGCCCTTGTAGCCGATCTCGCCCAGTGCCTTGTGGACTTCTTTCCAGTTGATGTCGCCGTCGCGCAGATTCACGAAATCCGCCGTCTGCTTCTTGATCTGCGGATCCCGCTTCCAGGTGAAATCCTTGAAGTGTACCTTGACGATGCGCGGGCCCAGCGTTCTGATCCAATCCTGCGGATATCCGTACAGCACCATATTGCCGACGTCGAAGTAGGCCTTCACCCATGGACTCTTGAACTGGTCCACATACTGCGCCATCTCCAGCGGGCTCAGCAGGAACTTGTTCCACACCTCTTCCACGCCAATGATGATCTTCATGTCCTTCGCCATCGGCATCAGCTTCTTGATCTGAACCACTGAGCGGTCCCACGCTTGGCGGTAGCTCACCTCGGCGTTTACCACTGCCGGCACCAGCAGCACCGTGCTGGCGCCCCACAGCTTGGCATTCTGGAAGCTGGTCTCCATGCCCTTCATGGACTTGGCGACTACCGCCGGATCCGGGCTCGAGAGCGGATACTGCCAGTGATCGCGGTTCATCACCGAATGAATCGGCATGCCCGTCTTGTCGCTGGCCGCCTTGATCTCCTGCGCGATTTTGAGGTCGTCCTCGGTGCCACATTCCATCGACTCAAAACCGCACTCCTTGGCCAGTGCGAACCGGTCGGCGATCGAAAGGGATTTCGGCAACATGCCCAAGAGAATGCCCTTCCGGATTGGCAGCCGCGTGGTGGCCGTCTGGGCGGCTGAGTGGGCGGCGCTGAAACCAGCTGCCGCCGCGGTGGAAACGAACGTTCGTCTGTTCATAAAAAAACTCCGCGCCAGATTCTGCTGGCTTGAAGTCGATTGTATCGCCTCCAGCCCCCAGATGACCGACGCGGAGCCATGCACCTTTGCTCAGACCTTGAATCGGCCTGGGCTTACACCATGTTCGGGATCTTGATGATCTTCTTCTGAATTGCGTACTGCACGAGCTGCGCCTTGTTGTGGATGTCGAGTTTGCGCATCAGATTGAACTTGTGCGCCTCCACGGTCTTCACACTCAGGTTCAGGTCGCAGGCGATCTCCTTGACGGAGTTGCCTTCGGCAAGGAGCTTCAGCACTTCGCGTTCCCGTGTGGTGAGCGTGGCGAAGCGCGGCAGACGGTTGGCCGACTTGATGCGAGACCGGAAGTCGTCTACCAGTTGCGACAGCATGCGGGGGCTCAGATAGCTGCCGCCGCGGCACACGTCGCGAATGGCCAGCGTCAGTTGCGCCGCCGGACTATCCTTCAACACGTAGCCGTTCGCACCCACCTCCATGCCTTCGACGAGATAGTCCTCATCGTCGTACATGGTCAACATCAACACCTTCGTCTCGGGACGGTTCTTCTTGATCTGACGCGTCGCCTCAAAACTGCTGAGGCCGGGCATGCCAATGTCCATCAGCACCAGGTCGGGCCGCATCTCCGCCGCGCGGTCGACGATGTCACCACCGTTGGCAGCCTCACCGATGACTTCCATGTCGGCTTCGGCTGAAATCAATTGCCGTATGCCCTGACGGAATAGGGTATGGTCGTCCGCCAACATGATCTTGATCTTCGCCATGAATCACTCCAGAGCCTATCGGCTGCTCGTTCTCACGTTTTGCCCTGCGCGCTCGCGGGCCTTCACGGGCGGCGGCGGTTCATCCACATCGGGAGGCCCCGTGCGCGGAGCATTCACCGTCAATGCCGGCAACTCGATCTGAATGGACGTCCCATGACGATCCACCCCAATCTGCCCGGCGGACTTGCCAACCACCTGCCTCGACGGACCAACATTGCCGGCCGAATCCGCGGTCTTCTCCTTGGGAAGGCTCTTCACCACCAGGGTCCCACCCAGCAGGGCGACCCTCTCCCTAAGGCCCGAGAGACCGAAGCAATCCCGGCGTGAGAAAGCTTCCTGCACCTGGAAGCCAACACCGTTGTCTTCTATGTGCATCCTCAAACACCCATCGGCCGAATCCACGGAAAGGTTTACATTGCTGGCCAGAGAATGCTTAGCTATGTTGTTAAAAACCTCTTGGACCAGCCGGTATAGGATGATCTCCACCATCTTCGAAACGTCAAGCCGGCGCGGCAGGCGCAGCCGCACGTCGGCGGAGTGAATCCGGCGAAACCGCCCGATCAACTGCCGAAGCGCCGCCGCCAGCCCCATCTGTTCCAGAATCGCCGGACTCAGCGCCGCGATCAGGCGGCGGATCTCGACAATCGTGTGCTCCGTCATCTGCCGGACTTCCTTCAGCCGGCCGCGCCACGCACCCGCCGATTCCGGGATCTCCTGCTCCAGCATCTCCATCTGCAGCCGCACGCACAGCAGCGATTGCCCCGCTTCATCATGCAGTTCCCGGCTGATGCGCCTGCGCTCAGACTCCTCCACTTCCACCATGTGGTGGGCCAGGCGCCGTATTTGCTCCTCCCGGATGGCGAGATTCTCCAGCAGTTTCGCCTTCTCCGCCGCTCGCCAGCAGCGCTCTGCCGCCGCTGATAGAAGCTCCAGTTCCCGCGGCAGCCACTCATAACGTCCGGCAAAGGCGAACTGCAATACGCCCCGCAGCAGATTCTCTGAGTGCATCGGTACAGACCAGACATGTGTGAATCTCGTACGCCAGCCGGGTTCCAGAATCAAAATCGTGGATTCCGCCCCGCCCTGCACCAATCTGGGCTTCGCCAGTGCTGCCCGCACTCTCGGCGGCGCGGCCAACGGCGCCTGCGATGGCTGATGCGGCGGCGTCCACTGCTTGCCATCCTCACTCAACAGAAACAGCCTTGCGTCGTCCGCCCCTGTATACTGCCTGAGCACGGAGAGGAATCCCGGCAGCATCTCTTCCCACGTGTGCGATTCCACCTCCACCCGGAAGAGCTCGTAGAAAGCGTGGCTCTCCGCCTCGCGAACCTGGTAAAAGGCGTTGTTCAGCGTCAGAATCACCAGAAATTGGAGCTGACTGCGCACCCAGGCCAGATTGGCAGCCTCTCCGGGATACTGCGGATCCACCACCTTCGCCAGCAGCTTCTCGTACTCGGCCAGACCTGATACCACCGACGCCGGCGTCAATCCCAGCTTCGCCAGCCGCCGCCCGCGGTATTCCACGGTTTCGAGAAACTTCGCCAACGGTTCACCCGCTATCAGAAGCTGCGCTGCCGCGCCCGGGGTGATCGCCACCAGAGAATCGCGCTGATCCCGGTCGTAGCCCAACTCGGTCAGCCGCCGCAGGAACCGGCGGCCCAGCGAAGCCTCATGTGGCGCCACCGCCTCCGCCATCCACCGGAGCTGCTCCTGCAACTGCTGGCTAAGGCCGGCTGCCGCGTCGGCGAGAATCCCTGCGGTGTGCTGAGTCGCTTGCACACCTCACTCATCGGTTCTAAGAGTACTCGACTTTAGCGTCCTGGAAATTACCTGAGTTGTTGTGCGGAACGGCCTGGGACCCGGACTCCTCCGAGATAGTCTCTATCCCTCGACGGGTCCCAGCGTGCCGTGACTTCACTGTAGGCCGTCAGCCCTGGCCGTTCAACGCACTTAGTACTAGTACTGCCGAATCGTCACCACCCTGCTGAAGTGGTGGGTATAATGTTAGTGGTCGCAAACTTACTCGCAATCAGCTCGCGTTACATTTTTTAAGAGAACAAACACAGGTTGGGTTGCGTCTAAGCCTTACAGGAGTTGCATACTCGTGAAACGCAAGTGGAAGTGGATTCTGGGCATCACTGCCCTGTTGGTAGTCAGCGGCGGTATCTTCGCCAGCGTCAAGATGAGCCAGCGCGGCATCGTTGCCGTGCAAACGGGCCGCGCCGTTCGACAGGACTTGGTCAGCCAGGTGACCGCGTCGGGCGAAATCAAACCCCGCAACTACGTCAACATCGGCGCCAACGTGATGGGCCGCATCGTCGAGATCAACGTGAAGGAAGGCGACCGGGTTCAGAAGAACCAGACTCTCGCCCGTCTTGAGGCCGTCCAAGCCCAGGCCGACGTCCAGGCCCAGCAGGCGTCGTTGAATTCATCCCTGGCAGAAGCATCCGCGTCGGAGTCTGGCGTGAAGGCCATGGACGAGAACATGCGAACCGTCCAGGCCGGCGTGGATCGTGCCAAAGCCGAGCTCGAACGCGCCAAACTGGATTTCGAGCGCGCCCGCCAACTGCTGGAAAGCAAGCTGATTCCGCGCCAGGAATTCGATTCCAAGAAAGCCGCGTACGACTCGCTGGCAGCCAGCCTGCGCGAAGCCGAAGCCCGCGTCTCCCAGATGCGCGCCCAGCGTGAGCAGACCGCCTCCCAACTCTCGGTCAGCCAGCGCCGCGTCGCCCAGGTGCGCGCCACGCTAAGCCGCTTCAGCGACGTGCTCCAGAAACACAACGCCGTCACCCCCATCGACGGCATCGTCACCAATCTCCCCGTGCGGGTTGGCGAAACGGTCGTTCCCGGCGTGCAGAACTCCTCCGCCTCGCTGATCATGACCATCGCCGACATGAGCATCATCACCGCCGAGGTGAAAGTGGACGAGACCGACATCGTCAACGTGAAGCTCGATCAGGCCGCCGACGTCACCATTGACGCCATCCCCAACCGCACGTTCAAAGGGCATGTCATCGAGATCGGCAACACCGCCATCCTCCGTTCCAGCGGCCTCGCGGCCAGCCAGAGCGCCGTCTCCAGCCAGGAGGCGAAGGATTTCAAAGTCGTCGTCGCGCTCGACAATCCACCTGCCGAGATCCGCCCCGGCCTCTCCTGCACCGCCAAGGTAATCACCGCCACGCGCGAGAAAGCCCTCTCGATTCCGATCCAGGCCCTCACCGTCCGCCAGCGCGGCGATTTGGAGCCGGAGCAGAAGCCGGGTAACGTTCAGGCCGCCGTCAACGCCGATCCTGTTAAGGCCAAAAAAGCCAAGGAAGAGCTCCAGGGCGTCTTCGTAGTCAAAGGCGAGAAAGCCGAGTTCCGCGAGGTCAAGACCGGCATCACCGGCGCGACTGATATCGAGGTCCTCAGCGGAGTCAAAGATGGCGAAGAGATTATTACGGGCAGCTACAAGATCATCCGCACCCTGCGCAATCAGGCTAAGGTGAAGGTGGACAACAAGGCCCCGGTCAAGACGGAATCCTAGTTCGTAAGGAAGCGCGATCGCAATGGCAACAGCTGAAATTAGCCAGAAACTCGCCCGCGGCGAAGAACTCAAACGCAACAACATCGTCATCCGGACGTACGATCTCTGGAAGACCTACGTCATGGGCGATCAGGAAATCCACGCCGTCTCCGGCGTAGACACTGAGATCAAGCGCGGCGAGTATGTGGCCATCATGGGACCGTCCGGTTCCGGCAAGTCCACCCTGATGAACCTCATCGGCTGCCTCGATACGCCCAGCAAGGGCGACTACTACATCAACGGCAGCCTGGTCAGCGACATGACCGACGACGAACTTGCCCGTATCCGCAACAAGGAAATCGGCTTCGTCTTCCAGACGTTCAACCTTCTGCCCCGCGCTACGGCCCTTCACAACGTGGAGCTGCCCCTGATCTACTCCGGCAT
>CAYVDY010000117.1:0-14360 GCA_964450255.1 uncultured Candidatus Solibacter sp.
CGCGCGGTTCGGACGCTCCTCCACCTTCTCGCACACGGTAAAACTATCGACTACTTCCCTGGGCGTCACGCCCTTTCCCTGGTAGCGATTTTCGCGGAACTTCATTTCCAGCCCGTGCCCGATGAAAATCACGGCGGGCAGGATCGCAAGTAGATACACCCAGAACGCGCGCTTGGAGAGGAAGGCGCGCCGCATCTCGATGCGCGCGATGGTCCAAGCCTGCCGTGCCCTGAACTTCGTCATGACCGCCCCCCGATGAGATACTCATACAGCGCATCCACGTTCTCGTCCGCAGGGATGACGCCGTCAATCACGTGTCCGGCCACGGCCACCTTCGTCAGCGCCCGCGAGAACTCCTCGCGATTACGTGTCATCACCAACAGCCCCAGACGGTCGTCGTTCATGCGGATCTCGGTCACGTGCTCCTCGCTGAACAGCAGAGACGCGATGCGCGAGGCGTCGCGGCAGCGGATGATGAACTGGCTGGGATGCTCCACCATTTCGTCGCGGACATTGCGGATCTCGCCCTCGGCGACGATCATGCCGTTGGCGATCAGGATCACCTGGTCGCTGATCACGTCTACTTCCTGCAGCACGTGGCTGGAGAGAATGACGTGCCGGCCTTGCGCCGCGTAGTGGCGGAAGAGGTCGATGGTCTCGGCGCGCACCAGCGGATCCAGGCCGTTCAGGGGCTCATCGAGCACCAGGACCTGCGGGTCGTGGGCGATGGCCTGCGCGAGCCGCACGCGCTGTCTCATGCCCTTCGAATAGCCGGCCACTTTGCGGTCGGCCGCGTCGGTCAGGCTGACCTGCTCCAGCGCTTTCCAGGCACGCTCGCGCGACTCGGCGCGGCTGTAACCATACAGCGCCAGGCCGGTGGCGACAAAATCCATACCGGTGGCCCAGCGCGGGGCTGAATCGAACTGTGTGGCGTAACCGGTGATGCGCATCAGGTTTTCCGGATCGCGTGGGGAGAGCCCGCGCACCGTGATGGCGCCGCGATCCGGGTGGATTAGGCCGGTCATGAGGTTCATCAGCGTTGTCTTGCCGCTGCCGTTCGGGCCTACCAGGCTGGTGATGCCGGCGGGGATGTGCAAGGTGACCTTATTGACGCCGAGCACCTCGTCGTAGAACTTGGAAACTTCCTTGAACACCACTTCATTCGCCGTGCCGGGGGCCGTCATGAAATCACCTCCACGGGGCGCAGCTTGCGTTCGAGAACGAATGCAAGCAGGACAACCAAGCCGGTGAGTACCGAAACACATTCCCACGCGTCCGGACCTCCGCTTGCCTCCACACCCAGCATTGCCCGCCAGACGATCTCCATCGCGCGCGATGGATTGAACAGTGTGCCGAACTGGACTCGCAGAATGGCATTCACCATCTCCGCGACGCCCGCCAGGATGAAGAAGAAGCCGAGCACCAGTGCACCGGCGATGATTCGCCACTTCACCCACGCCGAGCAGGCCAACGCCACCATGCTGAGCAATGCGATCCAAAGAAGGAAGCCGCCCACGATGGCCGCGCCCAGGTTCCAGTTGGCAAGGAACCAGGTCCCGCCAGCCATGCTGGATTGCATGATGAACAGGAACAGGCCAGGGATCCAGGTGACCATCGATAGCAGCCCTACCAGCACTGTCATCCGCGCGATGACGTAATCCACGCGCGTCAGTGGCCGGCTGAAATAGAGAGGCAGTGCGTTGTTGGCCAGATCCGGCGCGATGAGCCCCGGGCCGGTCATCGATGCCAGCAGGACCGAGAACACCGCCTGCGTGTTCATGAAGATCAGGAAGAACTTGCCATTGATCTCGACCATCTTGCCGAGGTCGTTGCCGCCAAATCCCTTCAGCAGATCCAGGTGGTTCGCTAAGTAAATGAACCCACCGCACAACAGCGGCCACAGCATGGATAGCGCCATCAGAATGACCACCAGGCGCTGCTGCATCAGGCGGTCCCATGCGAAGCGCGGCATGGAAAGAAGCCGCGTGGCGTGGCTTGTCAGCGGACCGTCGTACCGCTGGTATCCGCGTTTATAGACTGCCATTGACCGCCACCTCCCGCGCCTCGCCTGGCGTGCGCTGCAAATGTCCAACTGCCTTCAGGAAGATCTCTTCCAGCGTGTCGCGGCGGTGCGTCAGCTTGCGCACCGGTAGATCGAGCTTCGCCATCACCTGCCAGAGATCAGAGATTTCGAGTTGCGCCGGCATCACGATGCGCCAGCGTCCGCCGCCTTCGCTCACCGCGTCGGCGCCCAGGGTGGCGAGGTTTTCGGCCAGCAAGCTGTCGTCGCCGGCGACTTCCAGTTCCACGAAGCGGCGGTTCGAGCGGCGTTCAGCTTCCAGATCGGCCTGATGCACCACGAGTCCGTCCTTCATGATGACGACCTCATCGCAGACCTGTTCCACATCGCCCAGCAGGTGAGAGCACAGCACCACGTTCATTCCGTGGTCCTCTTTCATCTCCCGTACAAGCTTGAGCATCCGTTGCCGGGCCGCGGGATCCAGTCCGTTGGTGGGTTCGTCGAGAATCACGAGTTCCGGTCCATGCACGATCGCCTGCGCCAGCTTCGCCATCTGCTTCATGCCGAGTGAGTAGGTGCCCAGCGGACGGTAGCGGGCCTCGCCCAGGCCGACGTGGAACAGAGTCTCGTGGGCCTTTTCCAACGCCACTTCACGAGGCAGTCCGCTGATCTCGCCCATCAGCCGCAGGAACGACACGGCGGTCATATTGGCGATGAATGAATCGCTCTCCGGCATGTAGCCGATGCGCGAACGGACTTGGCGTACCTGCCGGTGGCAGTCGTAGCCGAGCACCCGCGCGCTGCCGTTGCTGGGTTGATGAAACCCGAGCAGCGTCTGAATCAGAGTGGACTTGCCGGCCCCGTTCGGGCCTAGCAATCCGATGGCTTTTCCGGTGCCGGAAATGCCGAGGCGGCAAGAGATCCCTTTCAGGATCTCCCGCCGCCCCAGCATCACTTTCAAATTGTCGATTTCAATGACGCTTGGCATGTGGTCCCAGTCATTGCCGCATGGTCTTTGTTGCACCAAGGGCCGAACCTGTCGTCATCATGTCGAGAAGCAGGCTCGTTATTCTGGTACGACTCGCGAGGCGGATTCGTTCCGTTTCTCCATTCAAAACTACGAGAATGGGGTCACGGTCGGCCGCCATCTTCTGAATCGCCGGGTTCGGGATCAGGGCCGTTAGCGAAGTGAGCGCGCCCTTGGTGTTCAACCAGGCGAAGCCGGACGGGCTGACGCCGGAGGCCGAGGGGAGCTGTGCGGTGAAGGCGGCAGAGCGCACCAGCGGGAAGCCGCCAGAGCGTGTCTTGATGGCCTTGGCGGCGAGGCCGGTCTCGCTGCTGATCACCATGTAGCCGCGATCATAGGTCCAGACCACTTTCATCTGGCTGGCCGCTGATTTCAGGGATTTGAAGACCAGCCCGTTTTCCGTCGCCGTGGACAGAGTGAGGCGCTTGTCCTGCTGATCCGGCTTGAGCTCGGCGTTGAACGTATCCACCAATTTGGCGATGGTTCCGTCCAGCGTGCCGGGCTTGTAGACTTCGGCCGCGGCCACCCAGGCGGGCAGCGGGGTCATCGCTTCGACGCCGACCGCGAAGTCCGTGCCGAGCGCTGCCGCCAGGTCATTGCCCACGTTGATGCCGAGCTTCGCCTCGATCTCCTGCAGGGGGGCAGGGAACTCAGGCTTGGCCGCGGTGAGGCGAGCAACGATCTCGTCGTAGAGCTGCTTGGAGTCCTTGGTAGAGGCCGAGAAGGCCATCAGAGCGTCGCTGGAGATGTACTCCGCCGCGCCGCCGGTGCCCTTGGAGGCGAGCCAGGCCGCGACGCCTGTCCGCGCTCCGGCGAAGGCCATAGTGGCTTCATTCTCTTCCACGCCGCCGGATGTGCGCTGCTCGAAGAAGACGTACTTCATCTGCTCGATGCCCATCATTTCCTTGGGCTGAGTGCCGGCCTGATGACCCGGCATGGCCGCCACGTCCATGGCCACCAGCCAGCCCGCGCCGCGCTGGTAACGCTTGGTGATCTCGGCCGCGAACGCGCTGTTGGCGCCCGAGCCCGATTGGCTGAGCACCCACTGCAAGTGAGCCGCAGTGTCGCTGGCGACGAGGAGCGTGTCGGTCAACTGATACTGCGCGCCGGTGAGAGTCGCCATCATTGTCTTCAAGCCGATCTCCTGCCCGGGCTGCACTTTGGCCAGCAACACCGGGACCTTCTCCGTGCCGTTAGCGGCCATGGCGAAGACGATCTCGTCACCCACCATCGGCAGCACGATCTGGAGCTTGTTCAGCATCTCTTTCATCTGCGTGCCGGCGGTGGAAGACCACCATTGCTGGAACGCGCCGCTCTGGGCGGCCTGCTGCTCGGCCAGAGTCAGCGCCTGCCGGACGGTGCCCGCCAGGTTGGGGACCGCGCCATAGATCACTGTGGTTGCCGGCAGATAGGGCAGCAGTGCGGCCTGTGTCCGCAGCGCGGGAGTGGGGATGGTTGCCAGCTTCTTTTCGATGGTGGAGAGATCACCGAGCAAGGCTAGATACTGCTCGGCGTCCTGGCTCCACGCCACGGCCTGCCGCACCGGCGCCTTGCCGAGTTCGGCCTGCGTAGCTGCCTGCTGGCCGCGCGTCAGGAGCTGGTCCGCGCCCGGCTGCGTGACTTGCACGGAGCCTTCCACGACGGCCACCAGCGAGCCGGACATGCCGGCGGAGACTGCGAAAATCGTACCTTTGACAGAGGCCACGGAGTCGCGCGTGGCGACCTTGAGGTGCCCGCGCCGCTGCTTGGCGGCCTGCACGATGACGTCGCCGCGATTCAGGTGGACGGTCTGGCCGCTCCAGGCGGCGGTGACATAGAGCTCGGAACGCTCATTCACTTCCACGGCCGAACCATCGGCCAGCCGCAGCACGGCGCGAGCGCCGGGCCCGGTCCGGACGACGTCGCCATCGTTCAGGGAGGCTCCCTTGAGCAGTGCGCCTTCGGGCAGCAGGTAGAGGCCGCCGGACGCGATCTCCACGGTAGCCCGCGGTCCGGACGGCGCCATCAGATTGTCGATGCGGTCGCGGCCGGCGTAGATCATCGCCAGGCCCAGGCCCGCCGCGATGGCCCATCCCTGCCAGCGCGCCATCAACGGCTTGCGAGCCGCCGGCATCACGGTCACCTTGCGTTCGCCCTTCATCTCGGCGAACAGCTTCCGGCAGGAGGCGCAGCGGCCCAGGTGGTCTTCCAGCAGCGTGCGGCGGCTCTCGTTGAGGCCGCCGTCCACGTACTGCTGCAACTCCGCCCGGAATGCCGTGCAGTTGTCCACCTGTTCGCCAGAGAGCTTCTGCCAAACTCGAGCCCGCGCTTCGGCCGCGTCGTTCGCCGCCACGGTCTCATTCTTCATCGCTTCCAATGCTTGATCCAACCGTTCTTCAGACATCGCTATGACTCCTTCCCGCCCTACTTCATGTCTTCTTGCAGTTGTTGCCGGATTCGATAGATCCGCATGGCCACTTGCGCTTTTTCCATCTCGAAGAGCTCGGCCAACTCGCCGTTGCTGAGCCCTTCCACGAATCGCAAGACGAACATCTCTGCGTCTCTCGGCTCCAGCCTCGCGATGGCCTGGCGCAACTCCTCTTTGAGCTGCGGCAGGCCGGAAGGCGACGCCCGCCCAAAGCCGGTGTCGAGCGGCGCCTCCCGCCGGGTGGTCCGGCGGCGCAGGATATCGAGCGCCGCGTTGGTGGCCGCCCGCCGGAAGTAGCGCGCCGGCGTCTGCACCGGATCCAGGCGATCCCCCTGGTTCATCACGCGAATAAAGACGGTCTGGAGCGCGTCCTCGGCGTCGGCCGGATTGCCGGTGACGCGCAGGGCCGTGCGATAGACCGTATCGGAATGCTGTTCGTAGAGTTCTGCTAAGCCCGCTGGCGGAATCATAGTTGTCTGCTCCGCGTGCGTTGCCAGGTTGAGTGTGCCCATCTGCGATTCCTCATCCACCTGAACGCACACCGATGGTGATTATTTCACGAACTTTGCGATGTTACGCGCGATGGAGTCGCGGTCTCCCTGCGAGCGGTTCTGGCTGAGCTTCCATTTGCCATCCAAACGGGTGATGGTCAGCTCGATGCCGACGATGGCCTTGAGGAGGTTCTGGATGTAGTCGGACGGGGCGTCGGTGACGCGCCAGGGGGTGGGGCTCGACGCTTCCTGTTTGTCGGTGAGGGCGGTGACGTTGGCCAGGAGCCACTGCGGGTCGTCGTGGATGGCCAGGGTGCCGTGTGCGTGGACGACGACGTAGTTCCAGGTGGGGACGACTTTGCCGTCGTCGTGTTTCGAGGGGTACCAGTTGGGGCTGATGTAGTGCTGTGGTCCGGTGAAGATGGCGAGGGCGGCGCAGGGTGGGACGGCGTCCCGCCAGTGGGGGTTGGCCCGGGCCATGTGGCCCCGGAGGACGCCTTCCGACGGTAAGTAAAGGAGTGGGATGTGGGAGGCTTGGAGGCCGTCCGGGCCGGAGGTGACGAGGGTGGCGAGGGGGTGCTCGGCGATGGCGGCGGCGAGGACTTCGGGGCGGGTTTCCTGGAAGTGGGCGGGGTTGTACACGGTGTCTAAATGATATTGTCGTCGCTATGGGCCTCCTATTGTTAATGCTGATCGCCTCTCAGTTGCCGGCAAAGACGGGTTCCGCGGCAGATCCGGCGCCAAACGGGCTGCGGGTGAGCTTGGTGGGCGCCGCCGAGCTCACGAAGGGCCGTCTCCGCTTGACTCCGGCTCTGCGGCAGACGGTGGGCGCGTCCTGGTTCCTGGAGAAGCAACAGGTGGCGAACGGGTTTGAAGCGGTGTTCCGATTTCAGATTACGAATATCGGCGGCCTTGGGCCGGGGGCGGACGGATTGGCTTTCGTGCTGCAGAACGAGGGACCGAGTGCCATTGCGGGACGCGGTTCCGCTGGAGGGTTCGCCTTGGGTGACGGTTGGGGTATCAAAGAGGCGGCCGGCATTCCACGCAGCATTGCAGTGTTCTTCGATACCTATCGGAACCCGGACGGCGAGGATCCCTCGGATAATTATGTTGCGATTTGTACGAATGGTCCGATTCCCGCGATGCGATGGCCTCCGAGCCGGTTGGGGGTTGGACGAAAACTGAAGGTACGTTTGAAGGACGGCCGCGTGCATCTGGCCCGCATCCGGTACAGGCCGCCGATGATGTCGGTCTATCTGGATGACGGTGAACCGGAGGTCAGGGTGCCGGTCGATTTGCGAACGGTGACTGACGGGTCTGGCGCGGCGTATGTGGGGTTCACTGCGTCGACGGGGAACGGGTATGCCAATCACGACATCCTCGCCTGGTTATTTACGCCCGTGGCGACGAGTGTGTCGTCTGATATCTCGGTGGTGGAGTCCAGGATTACGTTTCTCACGACCAAGTGTCTGGAGGGGCGGAACCTCTGTACGCCACCCGAGGCTGTTGTGGAGGAAAGGGGACCGGGTCAGTTTCATGTGATCCTGCCTGCGCACCTTCCCTGGGGCGCCAGTATCCCGAATCCAAATGCCCGGTCAGTGAGCGTTTCTCGTCCCCAAGGGTACGTGTGCTGGGATCTCCAGGCCAGGGAAGGGTGCAGTGGTCCGGATGGGATCGCGCCGGCTGATTCCGGTGCGCTGCTAGTGCCGGGCAGCAACTTTGGCGCTCTCGTTATGAAGACGGAGAAGGGCAGGACTTGGTTCTCCGTGAACGGGACTCCGGGTAGGGGGTTCAGTGCGAACGAGGGGGCATTTGAGTTTGACGTGATGCTGAAATAGCTATCGCGCCAATGCTGCCTTACGTGGCACGAATGGCTGGTGTTCTGGCATTCCGCGTTGGTATCGCTTCACGTCGATCTGGTCTTGGGGAAGTCGGGCCAAGTCGTAGTTGGCCTGGAGGCGCAACCACATTTCCGGACTCGCGCCGAACGCCTTCGATAGCCGTACTGCCATTTCTGGAGAGATCCCGGATTTTCCGTTCACAAGATTGTTGAGAGCTTGGCGGGTGACACCGAGAGCCTTGGCAGCTTCAGTTATCGTCAGCCCCAGGGGTTCTATGCAATCCTGTCTGACAATGCGCCCAGGATGGGGCGGATTCTTGATCGGCATAAAGGTCTCCGTCAGTTCTCCGGTGGATCTGGCACTTTCGCTGGGTGTGGGCCTGCGTAGTACACGAGGACCCGGCGACGCTCCTGGTCAGGCCGGTAGTAGACTCGGTCACCCGCGCCCACCTCGTACGCCCAAACGCCGGCATAGTTCTTATGGCGCAATGCGTAACAACGGCCATTGATTGGCTTCATCGGAGTGAACTGCAGCCAGTCATAACAGCGGATGCAATTCTCCTTCAGCTTGTCGCAGAGCCTCAGCCAGCCTTTGGTGACTTTTCGGTTGTGTGCCATTACGGACCATGTAGCGGGCGCGCCATCAGTTGCGATCCGGTCCGACGGGGCGGGTAGAATCCGATCTTCGTCCTCAGCCAGACTCACTCGTCGCCTCTGATGTCGGATCCCGGACTGGGGAGGAGTTCCTCGTCCTGCTCCTGGCGGAACAGCGCGTCATCCAGGGTTCCGCTTTCGGCGAGTATCGCACTCTCGCGCCAGGCGTGGATCAGGCCGTCCATTTGCTCCCAGTCGTCGGCTCCGTCGAGGATCTGACGCGACTCATGCAGTACCTCCGACGAGAGTCTCTGCAGGTCGTCTATTTCGAAAGCAGACAACCACCTGAAGGTCTGCGTGGGAACCTGACCGCCGATCGTTGCCTGCACCTCTTCCAGCAGCGCCGTGACTGCCTTCAGTCCTTCCAGGGATCGATAAAGCCTGGCGGCTTGTTCCCTTGGCATCAAGGCAAACTGCTCGGCGTTGCGACTGATGGTGACCGGATGCTTCAGAGCCTGGTTCAGGACCTCTCCGCCTCTCCGATTGAGATCGGTCGAGGTGAAAACCGTATCAGCGAAAACTCCCGGGTTGGTAAACGTCCCGCCTGCCATTGAAGCCCTCCAGAGATCAAGGTGCGTATAGTGCTACATATAATGTTACGTACGATTGGCTGCCGTCGCAAGTGGACCACCAACGAAAAAGCCCGCCGACCCCGAAGGGCCAGCGGGCTTTTCACTACTTCGAG
This sequence comes from uncultured Candidatus Solibacter sp., assembly GCA_964450255.1. Taxonomy (GTDB): domain Bacteria; phylum Acidobacteriota; class Terriglobia; order Bryobacterales; family Bryobacteraceae; genus Paludibaculum. Next base: position 9,125 of record CAYVDY010000117.1, read on the forward strand.
AAACTACTGTTTAGTAGTCCATCTCGGGGCCGTGGCCGCCGCCGGGCATCGGGGCTGCCTTCTTCTCGGGGATCTCGCAGATCATCGCTTCGGTGGTCAGCATCAGGGCGCTGACGGAAGCGGAGTTCTGGAGGGCCGTGCGGGTCACCTTGGCCGGGTCGATCACGCCGGCGGCGACGAGATCCTGGTACTCGCCAGAAGCGGCGTTGAAGCCGTAGTTCTGGTCGGAGTTGCTCATCACCTTCTCGACGATGATGGCGCCTTCAAAACCGGCGTTGCCGGTGATCTGGCGCAGGGGCTCTTCCGAGGCGCGCTTGATGATGTTGATGCCGATCTGCTCGTCACCGTCACCCTTCAGGCTGGCCAAGGCCTTGCCGGCGCGCATGAGGGCCACGCCGCCGCCAGCCACGATGCCTTCTTCCACTGCGGCGCGGGTGGCGTGCAGGGCGTCTTCGACACGGGCCTTCTTTTCCTTCATCTCGGTCTCGGTCGCCGCGCCCACCTTGATGACGGCAACGCCGCCCGCGAGCTTGGCCAGGCGCTCCTGGAGCTTCTCACGGTCGTAGTCCGAGGTGGTCTCCTCGATCTGCGCGCGGCGCTGCTTAATGCGGCCCTCGATCTGCTTCTGCTCGCCGCCGCCGTCAACGATGGTGGTGTTGTCCTTGTCCACCGTGATGCGCTTGGCTTTGCCGAGGTCTTCCAGACGAACGCCTTCCAGCTTGATGCCGGTCTCTTCCATGATCGCCTTGCCGCCGGTGAGGATCGCGATGTCCTCGAGCATGGCCTTGCGGCGATCGCCGAAGCCGGGGGCCTTGACGGCGCAGACGTTGAGCGTGCCGCGGAGCTTGTTGACGACCAGGGTCGCCAGCGCTTCGCCTTCCACTTCCTCAGCGAGGATCATCAGCGGGCGGCCGGAGCGGGCAATCTGCTCCAGGACGGGCAGCAGATCCTTCATGTTGCTGATCTTCTTCTCGTGGATGAGAATGTAGGGCTCTTCCATCACGACTTCCATGCGGTCCGGGTCGGTGATGAAGTAGGGGGAGAGGTAGCCGCGGTCGAACTGCATGCCGTCGACGGTCAGGAGCTCGGTGCTCATGGTCTTCGACTCTTCGACGGTGATGACGCCGTCCTTGCCGACCTTCGCCATGGCTTCGGCGATCTTGTTGCCGATTTCGGCGTCGCCGTTGGCGGAGATGGTGCCGACCTGAGCGATCATCTCACCGGAGATGGGCTTGGCCTGCTTGCGGATCTCTTCAACGACCACTTCGACGGCCTTTTCGATGCCGCGTTTCAGGGCCATCGGGTTGGCGCCGGCGGCAACGGACTTGACGCCCTCGCGGAAGATGCACTGTGCGAGGATGGTCGCCGTCGTCGTGCCGTCACCGGCCACGTCGGAGGTCTTCGATGCGACTTCGCGCACCATCTGGGCGCCCATGTTCTCGAGCGGATCCTTGAGCTCGATCTCCTTGGCGACGGTGACGCCGTCCTTGGTGATCGTCGGGCCGCCGAACTTCTTCTCGAGGACCACGTTGCGGCCCTTGGGGCCGAGGGTCACCTTAACGGCGTCGGCCAACTGATTCACGCCGCGCAGGATCGCCTGCCGGGCATTCTCGCCATAGACTACTTGCTTTGCTGCCATGTTCAGAATCTCCTTTTACAGGTCGCTTACTTGGGGTCCAGAATGCCGAGGACTTCGTCCTCGCGCAGGATCAGGTATTCCTGGCCGTCGATCTTGATGTCGCTGCCGGAGTACTTGCCGAACAGAATCCTGTCGCCAACCTTCACGTCGAGCGGAACGACGGTGCCGTCTTCCAGACGCTTGCCACGGCCAGCAGCCATCACTTCGGCTTCCTGGGGCTTCTCTTTGGCCGAGTCCGGGATGATGATCCCGTTCATGACCGTTTCCTGGTTCTCGATCCGGCGGACGACCAGCCGGTCATAGAGGGGGCGAATTTGCATAACTCTCAAAACCTCCGTTGGTTTCGATACGCGTGGGTATTCAGGTTGTCTGGTCCTCAACGGGCCAGACATCGATCCCATTATTAGCACACTCGGCCGAAGAGTGACAATGCTGAGCTGCAAGTAGCACATTTTAAACGAAATAAAGTTCTTGCCTGAATTGGCGAGACGGCTGGAAATCGTCGCCGGCTGTGTGCGGGTGTAGAAAATCTGAGTGTCGGCGGCTAAAGATCGGCGGTGCTATGCTGGTCGTATGCTCCGGCGGGCCCGCTGGCTGATCCTGCTCGCCATACTTGGCATCGCCGCCACGGTCAGCTTCATCTTCATTGCCCGCAAACGTGCCATCCGCAAGGCGCGCCCCACTATCTCCGCCCCGCTTCCCGTCAACACCTCCGCTACCGCCTCGCAGTGGGAGTTTGAGATCAAATCGGGCGAGCGGGCCAAGATCCGAGTTCGCGCTCGAAAGTTCGAACAGATCAAGGAGCCATCCGCTTTCCTGTTCGAGGGGATGGAGATGGAGATCCGCGATGTGGATGGTCCGCGCTACGACCTGGTAAAGAGCGAACGGGCCTCGTTCGATCAGGAATCCGGCGCGATGTACTCCGAGGGCGAGGTCGAGATCACGATGAATCTCAATCAGGCGACGGGCGCGCCGGTCGGCCGCCTGATGAAGATCCACACCTCCGGAGCGACGCTGGATGTGAAGTCTTCGCGCGTGACGACCGAACGCAAGGCGACTTTCGAATTCGACCAGGGGAATGGCGAGTGCGTCGGCGCGCAGTACGATCCGGCGACGCGGGAACTGTTTATGAAATCCGAGGTGAAGCTCGACTGGCGCGGCGCCGACGAGAAGAAGCCACCGATGCACGTCGAGGCGGGCTCGCTGATCTACAAGGAAGTGGCCGCCGAGATTCTACTTTCGCCGCCGGCTTCGCTGCGACGCGGCGGGTTCACGCTGGATGCCGGTCCGAGCGTCGTCCTTCTCAAGGACGGGCAGATCGATCGCGTGGAGGCGAAGCAGGGACATGGCACGGATATCCAGCCCGGCCGGCAGATTGAATATGCCGCCGACCAGTTGAATCTGTTCTTCACGCCGAAGGCGGAGATCCGCCAGATCGAGGCCGCTGACAATGCACGGCTGGTATCGACGTCGGCATCGGGGCGCACTACAGTGACGGCCAAACGCTTCGATATGGAATTCGATGTCACTGGCGAGGACAGCACGTTGAAGCGCGCTCTGGCGACGAACAAGGCGCGGGTGGAATCGCAGTCCGCGGTGCGGTCGGGGGCGCCGCCGCAGGGCGCGCGGATTCTCACCAGCGAGGTGATCGAGGTCAACCTGCGGGCCGGCGGCAAGGAGATGGAGAAGGTGGTGACCCATGCGCCGGGGCAGATTGATTTCCTGCCGGGGAAGAAGGGCGACAAGCGGCGGCAACTCAACGGCGAGCGGATCTACATCGACTACGGCGCGGGCAACGTGATTGAGAAGTTCCGCTCCGTGGACGTCGTCACGCGTGCAGAAAGTGACCCGAAAGATGCCAAAAAGGATCCGAAACCGGTCATTACGGTGACAAAAAGCAAGGATCTGGAGGCGTTCTTCGATCCGCAGACGGGCCAGATGACACGGATGGAGCAGTGGAACAATTTCGAGTATGAAGAGGGGACGCGCCGCGCTACGGCCGACCGTGCGGTGCTGGATTCCGCGCGCGAACTGATCACGCTGGAGAAGAAGGCCCGGATGTGGGACGAGACGGGTTCGACTTCAGCGGACCGAATTGTGTTGGAGCAGCAGACGGGTGACATGGTGGCGTTGGGTAATGTCGCGTCGACGCGTTTGCCGGACAAGAAGCAGGCGAGCGAGGGAATGATGTCTTCGTCGGAGCCGTTGCAGGCCAAGGCGGATAGGATGGCGGCCACGGAGCGGAACTCGAAGATCCGGTACGAGGGCAACGCGATGCTGTGGCAATCGGCCAGCAGCCTGAAGGCGAAGACGATCTTCATTGACCGGACGGCGCAGGAGCTGGAGGCCACGGGGGACGTGGTGAATCAACTGCCGGACCAGTCGAGCAACCCGGCGAAGAAGAAGCGGAACTCGTTTACGATTGTGAAGGCGCAATCGCTGGTGTATTCGGACAAGACGAAACTGGCGATATATACGGGCGGCACGACGCTGGACCGGCCGGGGCTGAACGTGCAATCGGCGCAGTTGCGGGCGTGGTTCGTGAAGGAGCCGAAGGCGGGCGGCGGGGAAGAGACGAAGCTGGACCGGATGTTTTCCGATGGCAACGTGCGGATTCTGGAGCGCAGTCCGGACCGGACGCGCGACGGCAATTCCGAACATGCGGAGTACTATCTGGCCGATGAGCGGATCGTGATGAACGGCGGCAATCCGGTGGTGGCGGATTCCAAGCGGGGCACGACGCGCGGAGCGGAGATTATCTGGTATTCGCGGCAGGACAAGCTCACGGTGGACAACGCCGGCAGCGGTCCGGCGGTGAGCCGGATCAAGAAAAAATAGGGCGCGCTAGGGTTCAACGGGTTTCAATTCCAGAGACTTGTTTTCGGACTCGGCGAGGGTGTGTTCATCGGCGCGCCCGATGAGGCCGAGGAGGAAACCGGGTTGTTCCAATTTCAGGCGGAGGCTGGGGTGGATGGCGAAGATGCGCCATTCGCCGGGGGCGAGGCCTTTGAATGCGAACGTGCCATCGCCGCCGGCAGCTGTGCGCAGGGTTTTGGGCCAATCGGCGCGCAAGGCGACAGGCCAAGGGGCGATGACGACGAGCGCTCCGGGCACGGGTTTGTCTTTCTGGACGACTCTTCCGGAGAGCGAAGCGGGCTTGTCGGACAGCGTGATCTCGATGATCTGCGCGGGGGCCTCGCGGTTGACGCGGAAGATGCCGTCGTCGGTGGCGCCACCGTTGTAGAGGATCTCGGTGACGCAATATTGCTCCGGCACTTTGGGGATGGAGGCCTGGACGAACTCAGTGGGTGGGGCGAGCAGTATCGACGCATCTGATCTGCCGGCCACCTCGACCCCGGTGGCCGCATACTCCGGGCGACCTTTGGGCTTGAGCACCACGGCGACCAGCGGTGCGGCGCCGCGCAGCTTGCATTTGATTTGCAGTGGGGGGAGCGGCATGACCTCGAGCGTCTGATCTTTGTCCGTCACGACGAAGTTCGTCGAGCTGCTTTCGGCCTGATAATCCAGGACACCCTGAAGCTCAGTTTCCAGGGTCCACTGGCCGGGCATCAGGTTGTGGATGGTGAAGGCGGAGTT
>CAYVDY010000118.1:0-4494 GCA_964450255.1 uncultured Candidatus Solibacter sp.
GGTCTGAGGGGGAAGATGTCGTGGATTTAAAGCGTCGGGAACAAAGGCGTTTAAGGTGTGAGGAAGTGGCAGTTTTGGGTGACGGCCGATGTGGGCGCGAAGCTGAAGACGGGGACTGTGAACGAGCTGCAGCCGATCGACTGCTGCCTGATGGGGATCGAGCTGGGGGCGACTCTGGTGGCTCGGTCTTTCAGCGGGGATAAGCGGCAGTTGAGCGCGATTCTGAAAGCTGCGATTGCGCACAACGGGCTGACGGTGATCGACGTGGTTTCGCCGTGCGTGACGTTCAACGATCACGAGGGCTCGACGAAATCTTATGCGTACATGAAAGATCACGAGGAGCCTCTGCACGAGCTGGATTTCGTGCCGAGCTTCACCGATATCGAGGTGGAGATCGAAGAGGGCGAGACGCGGACGGTGGAGATGTTCGATGGATCGACGCTGGTGCTGCGGAAGCTGGGCGCGGATTACGATCCGACGAGCCGGATGCGGGCAGTGACGGTGCTGCACGAGGCGGCGGAGCGGCAGGAGGTGGTGACGGGGATTCTGTATGTGGACCCGTCGCGGCCGAATTTCATGGATGGGCTGGAGTTAGTGAATTCGCCGCTGGCAACGTTGCCGGAAAGCCGGGTGAGGCCGTCGCGCGAGGTGTTGGCGCAGATCGTGGAAGAATTCCGGTAAGAAGGAGAAGATGCGATGAAGGCTACTGCCAAGATTGGATCGTTGCTGGGCTCGAAAGGCGGCGTGGTGTGGAGCGTGTCTCCTTCGGCCACGGTGTTTGAGGCGATTACGGAGATGGCGGAGAAGGGCGTGGGCGCGCTTCTCGTGATGAACGAGCGGCAACTGCTGGGGATCATCAGCGAGCGGGACTACACGCGAAAGGTGATTCTGAAGGGGCACTCGTCGAGGGACATGCGAGTGGACGAGATTATGACGAGCGACGTGGTGACGGCGACGGCCGAAGAGACGGTGGAAGAGGCGATGCGGCTGATGACGGAGCGGCGGATCCGGCACTTGCCGGTGTTGGAGAATGGGCAGGTGGCTGGGGTGGTGTCGATCGGGGATCTGGTGAAGTGGACGATCTCGGCGCAGGAGGAGACGATTGCGCATTTGACGAGCTACATTTCGGGCGGGTATGGGGTGGCGGGGTAGGCTTCAGCGGAGATTCTGCATGGCGGCGTTGACCCGCGCCAGTTCGTCATCGCTGGCGGAGTTCGAGCGGCGCTGCTGCTGGAGCTTCTGGAGATTGGCCTGCGCCTTGCGGTACCAGTTCAGCGCGACGCCGGGCTGATTGAGGCGGGCGGCGGCATCTCCGAGGGCAGCCTGCGCCTCGGCCACCTCGCCCTGCGCACCGGCGTTGGCGGTGTCCGCTTCCGCCAGTTTTTCGCGCATTTCGAGCGCGATCTGGAGCTCTTTCGCGGCCTTTCGGCCATCTCCAGAACTCGTGTACGCCCGCCCGAGGCGGTAGTGGCTGGTGGCGAGCATGCTCCGGCTGCGGGCATCCAGCGGATCGGCCGCTGCGATGTATTTGTAGATCTCATGCGCGGCCGCGTAGTTCGCAATGGCGCCGCTGTAGTTCTTTTCCGCGAATTGGACCCGGGCCAATCCGCTCAAGCCCGCAGCCAGACCGAGCCGGAGTTGCACGTGGCGAGGGAACTTCTCCAAGCCCTTCCGCGCAGTCTGAAGCGAGCGCTCGTACATGCGGGCGGCTGCCGCCTGGTCGCCGTTCCGCGAGAAGATGCTGGCCATGCGCGTCTCGGCAAGATTGAGGCCGCGATAGTCGTCGCCATTTGCCTGTGGATCGGCCGCCAGCTCTTCATGGAGTTTGAGCGCACTGCGGCGCGCCGCCAGCACTCCGGCCCAATCGCCCACCTGGAACAGACTGCCGCCCAGCGTGGTGTAGCTGGCGGCCACGGCGCGGCGGAACTCACGATTGCCGGGGTCCGCCTCCAGCAGCAGCTTCCTCAATTCCAGCGCGCGCTTGTCGAACTCCAGGCCTGCCTGGTAATCTCCTGCCCGTTTCAGCGCGCCGCTGACGCGTGCGAGTGAGGATGCGACGTCCTGCCGCAATTGAGCGTTGTCAGGATCGCCGGCCAGGAGCGATTCGCGCAGCACCAGGGACTTTCGGTAACTGGCCAGCGCCCCGGCGGTGTCGCCGATGTTGGAGCCGTCGGGCCGGCCCTGGACGTCGCCCATCTTCTCGTAGGCAGTGGCGAGTTCCTGCCGCAGCGAGGCGTCGCCGGCTGCTTCCCTCGACAGGCTGTCCAGATACTCCAGCGCTTTCACAATGAGTTTGGCGCGGATTCCAGTGCCGCCTGGCAATGCTGCCAGCGTGTCATGCTCGATCAGGAACGAATTCGCGAGCCGCCGCACGTCGCGGAAGCGCTGCTCCGCGCGGTCCCGTTCGGTGCGGGCAATGTGCGCCTGCCAGGTGGTGGTGGCGATTCCGCCAATCAGGGTCAGCGCAACGGCCGCGGCTGCCCCGACACTCGCTCTGTTGCGACGCACGAACTTCATGGTGCGGTAGCGGATAGTGGCATCCCGCGCCAGCACGGGCCGCCCTTCCAGATAGTTGCGGATATCCTCTGAGAACTGCTCCACCGACGAATAGCGCTGATGACGGTCCTTGGCCAGTGCTTTGAGAACGATCCTGTCCAGATCGCCTTCGAGATCGCGTCTTGAGATGCCGGGTGTGTGATCGGGGAGGACAGCGCTGGGCCGGGGCGGATCCAGCTCGCAGATGATCCGCTCCATCTCCGTGGGCGTCCGCTCCTTGAAACTGTGCGCCCGGCGGGCGGACAGAAGTTCGTAGAGAACGGCGCCCAGCGAGTAGACGTCGGTGGCTGTGTTCACGGGCTCGCCGCGGATCTGCTCGGGGCTGGCGTATTCCGGCGTGAACAGGCGCGCGCCCACGGTGTGCGCTTCCTCCAGGCCCGGCGCGTCCGGCAGGAGGATGCGGGCGATGCCGAAGTCCAGCAGTTTCACTGTCCCGTCGTGCTCCACCATGACGTTGCCGGGCTTGAGGTCGCGATGGACAATCAGGTTGCGGTGCGCGTACTCCACCGCCGAGCAGACCTGCAGAAAGAGACGCAGCCGGGCCGGCACGGAGAGCGTCCTGCTTTGGCAATACGCGAGCAGCGGCATGCCCTCCACGTACTCCATGACGAAGTAGGGCCGCCCTTCCTGCGTGGACCCGCCTTCCAGCAACCGCGCGATGTTCGGGTGGCTGAGAAAGGCGAGGATCTGGCGCTCGTACCGGAAGCGGCTCAACACCAGCTCCGTATCCATGCCGCGTTTGACTACCTTTACGGCGACGCGCTGCTGATACTGGCCGTCGTCGCGCACGGCCAGATACACGCTGCCCATGCCGCCGCGCCCGATCTCCTCCAGCAGGCGGTAGTTGCCAATCAGCGTACCTGTGAGGTCGGCGGCGCTGGTATGATGGTCCGCCACCTCCAGCAGACCGGAAGTGTCGGTGGACGCGGCCAGCAACAGCGATTCCACCTCTGAAAGCACTTCGGGCCGTCCCGCGCAGCGTTCTGCCAGGAACGCGGATCGCTCGGCCGGCGTGCGGTTCAACGCCTCGTAGAGGACTTCCCTCACCTGCTCCCAGAGTTCCGGTGTCATGATGCGGAGCGGCTGACTTCGCGCATCAGCCACGCCTTCGCGGTGGCCCAGTCGCGCTTCACGGTGGCCGTGGAGATGCCCATGGCTTCCGCTGTTTCCTCCACGCTCAAGCCGGTGAAGAACCGGAGTTCCACCACCCGGCTCTGTTGTTCATCCATCTCAGCCAGGCGGCTGAGTGCGTCGTCCAGGGCGACCAGTTCCCATTCCTTTTCGCCGGCCACTTCCAAGGCTTCATCCAGAGAGAGCTTCGGCATTGCCTCCCCGCGCTTCACCGCCCCGCGAGCACGCGCATGGTCCACCAGAATGCGGCGGATGACCCGCGCCGCCACTGCGAAAAAGTGGGCACGGTTCTGCCATTGGGCGTCTTCCTGCCCCACCAGTTTCATGTAGGCTTCGTGCACCAGCGCCGTGCTCTGGAGCGTGTGGCCCGCGCGTTCGTGCCGCATCTGGGATTCGGCCAGACGCCGGAGTTCGGTGTAGACCAGCGGCAGGAGTTCATCCAGCGCGGCCCTGTTGCCGTCTCGCCAACTGTGCAGCAGCCGGGTTACTGCATCGGAGGGCATTTGTACATTCTAACGCCACAGACTGTCTGTCTATGTCGCGTTGCGCGACAGATTCATCCCGGAAGCGAACAAGCTTTCCAGGCAGGAGTCCGTCTTTGCAGGAGGTTAGAAACGGCGCAGGAAATGCCTCTCTCTCCCGAGGAGCTTGCCCGACCATGATCCCCACCAATTTCCGATACGGATTCCGCGCGCTTCTGAAGACTCCGCGCTTCACCCTGCTGGCAGTCGCGATCCTGGCGCTGGGCATTGGCGCTACCTCGGCCATGTTCAGCGTCACCTACTCGGTGCTACTTCGGCCGCTGCC
>CAYVDY010000118.1:4504-14304 GCA_964450255.1 uncultured Candidatus Solibacter sp.
CCGCTTGGCCGTGCTGCTGGGCTCTGTCCCGGGCCGGAGCGGACAGATGCCGCTGCCTCCAGCGGACTATCTGGACTACCGGAACCAGAGCCGTTCCTTCGAATCGATGGCCGCCGCCGAGTTGTGGTCGCCGAGCTTGACTGGTGTAGACCGTGCCGAGCAACTGCGCGGGCTGCACGTTTCGGCATCGCTTTTCGACGTGCTGGGCGTCAAACCGGCGATCGGGAGAGCCTTCACTGCTGCCGACGACACCCCCGGTGCGCCCAACGCTGTCGTGCTCAGCCACAGGATCTGGACCCGGAACTTCGGCGGCGACTCCGCGGTTCTGGGCCGGTCTATCCTGCTGAACGGTGTTCCGCATACCGTGATTGGAGTCATGCCGGAGGGTTTTCATTTCCCGCCATTCTGGGCCAATCGCGCGGAGATCTACGCTACGCCGGCATACCGCGCCGCGCTGACCAACGACCGCCGGATGAGTACGCTGCGGGTCTTTGCCCGGCTGAAGCCCGGCGTATCTCTGGAACAGGCACAGGCCGAGGTGCGCACGATAGCGGGCCGATTGGCGGCTGAGTATCCACGCACTCACGCGGGTGCCAGCGCCAGCCTCACCGCGCTGGACGAGATCTCCACCGGTGACGTGCGGACCGCGCTGTTCGTCCTGCTAGCCGCGGTGGCCGCCACGCTGCTGATCGCCTGCGCGAATCTGGCGAACCTGATGCTGGCGCGGGCCGCGGGCCGCACCAAAGAGGTGGCGGTCCGCATGGCACTGGGAGCGGAGCGCAGCCATCTGGTCCGGCAGTTCCTTTCGGAGAGCTTGCTGTTGTCGGTGGCGGGAGGTGCTCTGGGACTTCTGCTGGCCATGTGGGCCGTGCCGCTCCTGTTGGCTTCGGTCCCCGAAACCGGCGGTATCCAACTGCCGCGCCAGGAAGAGATCGGGGTCGGCGCCGTCGTGGTGGTGTTCAACTTCGTGGTTTGCCTGGTGACCGGAGTTCTGTTCGGGCTCGCGCCGGCACTACAAGCGTCCCGGTGCGATCTGAATCCGGTTCTGAAGGATTCTGGCCGCGGCACCACCAGCAGCGCCTCTTCGGGGCGTCTGCGGAACGTTCTGATCACGGCCGAAGTGGCCATGGCGCTCGTGCTGCTTGCGGGCTCCGGACTGTTGATCCGCACCTTCCAGAATCTGCGGTCGATGGACGCGGGCTTCCAGAGCCAGAACACCGTGGCGGTGAGCCTCGCCCTGGCAGGATCGTCCCGCGCCGGCGCCGATGCGCGCAGCCGGCTCTACCGCGAACTCGTCGAGAGCTTCCGCCAGATGCCGGGAGTCCGCTCCGCCAGCGCTGTGAATCACCCTCCGATGCTGGGCGACATCTGGAGCAGCCCTGTGAGCCCGGAAGGCCGCGTTGCACCTACGCTTGCACAGACGCAGAGCGCCATCTACCGCGTGGCGTTGCCGGACTATTTCCAGACAATGGGGATCGCGCTCCTGTCAGGGCGGGACTTCACGGAGGCCGACAACGAGCAGGCTCCTCTCATCGCCGTGATCAACTCCACCATGGCGAACCGCTTTTGGCCGGGCGAGGATGTGATCGGCAAGCGGTTCAAGGCCGGCGACGCGCAATCTAGCGAGCCCTGGCTGACAGTGGTCGGGGTAGTCCGGGATCTGAAGCAGTGGGGATGGACCGCAGCCACGCGCGACGAGTTCTTCGTGCCCTATCTACAGGACGCCAACTATCTGCACAGCGCTTCCGCCATGTGGAGCATGACGCTGGTTCTGCGTTCCGATCGCGACGCCACTGCCCTGGCGCCCATGATCCAGCAGCAGATCTGGAGCGTGGACCGGAATATCGCCATTCCCAGCATCGTCGGCATGGATAGCGTTGTGGCTGACGCCCTGTGGACGCAGAGATCGGCGATGAGCCTGCTGACGGCGATGGCTGCGCTGGCGCTGTTGCTCGCGACACTGGGCATCTACGCGGTGATGACCTATGCGGTACGTGGACGCACGCAGGAGATCGGCGTACGCATCGCGCTGGGGGCGCAGTCCACCGACGTGGCGCGCATGATCCTGGCACAGGGCCTGCGCCCCGTAACCACTGGGGTCGGACTGGGGTTGGCAGGAGCCTTCGCCCTCACCCGGCTGCTCGGTAATCTGCTGCATGGGGTGGCCCCGGTGGATCCGCTGGTCTTCGGCGGCGTGACCGTGCTGGTGGCTGCAGTGGCATTGTGTGCGGGGTTGCTGCCGGCGTGGCACGCCTCGCGGACCGACCCTCTTGTTGCGCTACGTAACGAATAGCGTTTTTCGTGCCAGTGATGATCCCTCGCGGCAACTGTTTTCGCGTGGTGGATGGAGAACAATTTCATGATTCACTCGATTCGTACAGCTATGACCTTGTGTGTGCTCGGCGCCGGCTCGCTGCTTGGCGCGGACTTGTTTCCGCTGCAGGCGGGTAATACCTGGACCTATCGCGAAGGCGTGACCGGACAGGAATTCACGGTCCGGGTCGGGACACCGATTGTAACGAACGATCGTGTGTACTATTCGCTCTCCGGCTACGTGGAGCAGCGATTGTTTGTGCGCATGAACGAAACGGGATCGCTGGTCTATCTGGATGAGGAGACGGGCTCTGAACGTCTGTTGACCTCCTTCGAGCCGTTCGAGAGCGGATGGTGGAACGCGCCGTTCCGGCAGTGTGAACAGGAGGGCCAGACTCTGGAGAAGCCGGGCGAGCACGGAGGCGCGGCCGGGCCGATCCGGCAGGTTCAGGAGATGCGCTATCGCACTTTCAGTTGCGCCGACGCGGGCGTGGAGTCTGAGCAGTACGCCGCCAACATCGGCATGGTGCGCCGGGTGGTGGGGTCCATCGCCGGACCGCGAGAGTTCAATCTGGTCTACGCCCGTATCGGCAAGCAGATCATTGACGCACTGCCGCACGGGCGTTTCACAGTGAGTATTGGAGATGGCGCCAGGCTGCGGCTCCAGGTCAATTCGCCGCTGCCGGTGAATCTGTTGTTCGCGACGGCGCAGGAATATGAACTGGTGCTGAAGGACGAGGCCGGCAGTGTCGTCTGGAAGTGGTCCGACGGGCAGATGTTCGCGCAAGCCGCACACGAGCGCAGCGTCGCCACCGAGTGGTCAGTGAAGGTGGAGGTGGCGTGGCCGACTCAAGAGGGCAACTATACGCTGCAGGCATGGCTGACCACCGCGACGGACGCGCCGCAGTTCGCGGCCACCGTGCCGCTACGAATCGGGGGAGATCGATGAGACTGGTCGATGCGGCTCGATTCACGGTGCTGGGTCTGTCGCTGCTGGCGCCGTTGTCGAGCCAGCCGGTGTCGATCGGAGTGAAGGCCGGGGTGCCGTTTTCGGAGGAGTTTAAGGCGTCCCAGGCATGGACGATAGGACCCACCGTGGAGTTCCGGCTGCCGGCGCGGTTCTCGCTGGGCGTGGATGCGCTGTACAGGAAGGCCGATGTCGACGATCGGTTCAACGACCTGCACGTGGCCTTGTGGGAAGTTCCCGTCTTCGTGAAGTACCGCTTCACGGATGGACGGGTCCGGCCATTTGTGGCAGGCGGCATCGCGTTGAACCACGCGAAGACCACGGGATACAGCGGGTCCACGCCGCAGGGCTATGAAATACGCAACTCGGAGTGGGGCCTGGGCTTTTTGGTGGGCGGAGGCGTGGAGTTCAAAGCCGGGCGCCTGACCATCGCTCCGGAACTGCGCTACACGCGATGGCAGAGAGGATATCTGTCTGGCGCCGGACCGGATCAGGCAGTGTTACTGGTGGGGCTCAGATTCTGAGCCCGGTCTGCCGGCGAGTTCATTCTGTAGCACACTAGTAAGAGAGTTACAGCTATGAAATTCGTTGTCCTTGCAACCCTCCTTCTTACATCGCTGCCCTGCTTCGGCGCTGAGGGCCACCAGAGCGGCCTGCCCGCCGACAAGGCCCTGTCCATCCTCATGGAGGGCAATGCCCGCTTCGTAGTCCACAAGGAAACACACCCGGACTCGTCCCTGGAACGCCGCCATGAGTTGATCAAGGGCCAGCACCCCTACGCCGTCATCATCGGCTGCGCCGATTCGCGCGTGCCGCCGGAACTGCTGTTCGATGCGGGCTTTGGGGATCTATTCGTGATCCGCGAGGCTGGCAACGTGGTGGATGACATCGTGATCGGCAGTGTGGAGTATGCGGTGGAGCATCTGGGCGTGAAGCTGGTTGTCGTGCTCGGGCACGAGTCCTGCGGCGCGGTCACGGCGGCCGTCAGCCACACGAGAGAGGCGCACATCACGTCGATCATGAAGGCCATTCAGCCGGCGGTGAATGCGTCCAGGAAACTGCCGGGTGACCCCGTTCACAACTGCGTGCTTGCCAACGCCCGTCACGTTGCGAGTCAAATCCGCCACGCCAAACCGATCCTCTCGAAGGCCAACGACCATGGCGACATCAAGGTGGTTGCCGCAATCTACGACATCGAATCCGGCAAGGTGTCGCTGCTCGACTAGTCGCACTAATTGGTTTCAGGGGTGGCCGAACTCGCGGGCTTTGGGGATCAGCTCAGTGTAGAGCCAGTCGGGAACATGGGTGTCCCAGTGTCCGGTAGCCTTGGCGAAGCCGACGACGCCCAGGAAGATCACGGCCACACCGGCTGCCATCAGCCAGGCGGGGACAGGCTTTCTCGCTGGAGCCAGCGTCATGTGGAGCGTGTCTTCCACCGGGCACGAGGCTACGCATTCCAAGCAGCCGAGACACTCGGCGGAGCGGATCTGGACGAGTTGGTCGACGGGCAGGCGGGAGGGGCAGGCCTTGGCGCACTTGCCGCAATCGATGCAGGATTCGACGTTGCGGCGAATGCGCAGGGGGCTCAGCAGGGAGGCAAGGCCCATCAGCGCTCCGTAGGGGCAGAGGTAGCGGCACCAGAAGTTCTGCACGAAGATCGATGCGATCAGGATGACGCCGAGCACGATGGCCGCCGTGGTGCTCATGTAACGGAAGAAATCCAGCATTTTGACGTCGGCGACGAGTCCATACGGGGATTGCAGGAACTGAGCGAGGGCCTGCACTGGCATGGAGGAAACGGCGTAAGCGAAGAGGCCGAAGAGGATGTACTTCAGGCTGCGGAGGCCGATATCGAGCCATTTCGGGAGGAAGAAGACGCGTTTGAAGGTGTCGCGGCCGAGTTTCCAAAGGTACTCCGAAATCGTGCCGACGGGGCAGAGCCAGCCGCAGAAGGACTTGCGAAAGATCACCGACATGGTGAGAAACGCGACGAGGAGGAACATGGCCGCCGGGTGGACGGCCGGAACATCACCGGTGAGCAGGAAGTACTTGGTGTTCATCAGGCCGGCGATGGGCAGCCAGCCCTCCACTCCGGGGGGGCGCGCCACTCGGGGAGAGCCGGCGACTTCGAAGTAGCGGACAAAGAAGTAGAACTGGATGCCGACCCAGAGATTCAGGGCGAAGAAGGAGAACTGGATGGCACGCCGGATGAGTTGGGATCGATCTGGGCTCACGCGGCGGCGGACGACGCTCATGAGTCTATTCTGGACGTGTGGCTCTGAAGTTGCCGTGACTGGAGTCACGAGAAGTGGAAGTGGTGCAAACTGGAGGGCATATGAACCGCGAATTCCTCATTCGAGCCATCGCCGAGTTGCCTGGGCACGTGGAAGCGGCACTGTCGGGCGCGACTGATGCGCAGTTGAAGCAGCCTTACCGAGAGGGCGGTTGGAATGCGCGCCAGGTGGTGCATCATCTGGCCGATTCGCACATGAACGCTTTCATCCGGTGCCGGCTGATCCTGACTGAGAACAATCCGCCGCTGAAGCCATATGACCAGAATGCGTGGGCGCAATTGGCGGACTCGTGCAGCGGTCCGCTGGAGCCTTCGTTGGCAATTCTACGAGGCTTGCACGCGCGCTGGGCGTCGTTCTTCCGGGCGCTGCCGGACGAGGCGTGGACACGGCAGGGGCTGCATCCGGAGAATGGTCCGATGACGTTGGCGGCGATCCTTGAGGGATACGCGGCGCACGGGCAGCGGCACTTGGAGCATATTCGGGCCGGGTTGTTGCGCTAGGATTGTTCATCCCACTGGGAGGGCAGCTTGACTACACCCGTTCCCTCACCCACCGCCACGCGCGGCTGGCTCGATCGATTCGCCGCTACGATTGCGCACCTGGTGCCGGACGCGATCACGGCCAGCGTGATTCTCCTGGTGGTGCTGGTGGCCGCGGCGCTGGCCATCGGTGATTCTCCGATGAAGGTGATGGACGCCTACTACCGGGGTTTGTGGACGCTGCTGCCGTTCACGATGCAGATGACGCTGATAGTCGTCCTGAGTTCCGCGCTGGCGCAGACGCCGCTGTTCCGCAATGTGGTGGCGAGGCTGGCCAACGTGCCCGCTTCGGCGCTTTCGATGTTGGTGGCGCCGGTGCTGTTGAACGCCGTCGCTGCGTACGTGTACTGGGGCTTGAGCGTCGCGCTGGCGCCGGTGATTGCGGTGTTCTTTGCCCGGCAAGCGGAGCGCAAGGGGATCCCGATTGACTTCCCACTGTATCTGGCGACGATCACGGCATCCACCGCAGTGTGGCAGTTTGGCCTGTCGGCGACAGCGCCGTTGCTGATCGCCACGCCCGGCCACTTTTTGCAGGGGCTGATCGGCGTGGTGCCTCTGACACGGACCATCTGGTCGCCGGCCGCGCTGCTGCACGTCAGCCTCTTCGTCGCCGCGGTGATCGCGGTGGGATATTCACTGATGCCGCGCGAACCGAGGCCGATTTCGGGGTATCCCGAATCTGCCAAGCTGGCCGAGGCCGAGCCGGCGGACACTGCCGTGCCTGTGACCTACTCGGAACGGCTCGAACGAAAACCGTGGTTCACGTTCGTGTTGTGTGTCGTGCTGACGGGTTGGCTGTGGTATCACTTCGGCGTGAAGGGCGGGAGCGTTGAACTGAATGTGCTCACCACGAGCCTGTTTCTGTTCAGCTTCCTGCTGCACGGCAACTTCAAGAGTTTTACCCGAGCGGTGGAGAAGTCGGTTGGCTCGGCCTGGCCGGTGATCGTGCTGTATCACCTCTATGCGGGGCTGGCCGGGTTGATCCAGTTCACCAACATCGGCGACCGGGTGGCATGGATGGCGGCGGCTGTGAGCAATCGCTACACGTATCCGGCGTTGACGGCCGTGATTTCGTCGGTGTTCGCATTCTTCATTCCGTCGTCGGGAGGGCAGTGGGCAATTCAGGGCTTCGTGACGACGAAGGCGGCGTTGGCGGTAGGGGTATCGGCGGAACGAGGGATGCTCGCCTTGAGCCTGGGCGACCACATGGGCAACTTCCTTTCGCCGTTCTGGTACGTGGTGACGGCGGGGATCGTGCGGCTCGATTTCCGGGTGTTCTTCGGGTACGGGCTGGTGTACGGGGTGCTGTGGTTCGTGATCGGGCTGGCGGTGTTCACTTTCGCGCCATGTTGAGCAGGCGGGCCTTGACCCTTCGAAGCAATGGAAGTATCATCCCGCATGACCCTAAAGAACGCATCGCTGTTCGCATTGATCGGGATGACTCTGCTGTCGGTGTTGCTGGCGGTTGGATTCATCCGTGACTTCTCGGGTGCTCTGAGCGGTGTTGTCCCGGCTATGGAATTGGTGAAATCTGGAATTCACCTACTGGCGGGCGTAAGCGTTGCGGTGTTCTTCTTCGAGTTCCATCGATCGGGCTCGTGACGCCGATTTCGCTTTTGATGGCCTTAGATCGGGCGATTTCGGGCCGTCCAGTTCGTAACTGACTATGCCTTGCTTCCTGCTGATTGTCATTCTGTTCTTTCCGCGCCTCGCGCTGGCGTTGATGTGGCTCTTCTCGAACTACTTGGGCCGCGCATATCAGGGCGTTCTGATACCCTTGCTCGGCTTCTTCTTCCTGCCGCTCACCACGATCGTGTACGCATGGGAAGTAAACAGCGGCATGCCGACGACGGGCAGCAATCTCCTGTGGCTGCTGATCGCGGTGATTATCGACTTGGGCGGACTGGGCGGCGGCGCACGGCGCAAGACAAAGAGTTGAGCCGCGCGGCTACTGCCGCAACATGCCGACTACGGCGTTGACGAAGATGGCGCCCATAGCCGTGGGGATCATCACCTTCCAGCCGATGTTCATCAGTTGGTCATAGCGGTAGCGCGGGAACGTGCCGCGGAACCAGATGAAGATGTACATCACCAGAAACAGCTTCAGGAAGAACCAGAAGACCGATACGGATGCCGCATTGACCGCCGGGATCATGAAGATGGCTGCGACCAGGAGGAGTACCAGGCCCACGCCGGCCATGCCAATCGCGTAGCCCTTGATGGGCTGGCGCTTGACCAGCATGAGGCACCCGAGGCCGCCGCCGCCGAACACCAGCAGCGGGATGCCGTAGTTCAGCGGGACGGCGAGCCAGGCAACACTGGGGAAAGGCCGGAGCCATCCGCCCCAGAAGAGCGTGATCATGACGGAGCCGACGGCGTACATGTTGACGTATTCGGAGAGCATGTAGACACCCCAGCGGAAGCCGCTGTATTCGGTGTGGAAGCCGGCGACGAGTTCGCTTTCCGCCTCCGGCAGATCGAAGGGCGCGCGATTGGTTTCGGCCACCGAGCTGATGAAGTAGATCATCATCGGAACGATCATCAGGCCGTAGTTATCGAAGACGAACCAGACGCCTTGATCGGCTTGCGCCTTGACGATGCCGCCGAGGGAGAGAGTTCCGGCGCTCATGACGCCGCACATGAGGGCGAGGCCGATGGCGACTTCGTAGCTGATCAACTGCGCGGAGGAGCGCAGACCGCCGAGGAGCGAATAGTGGGAGTTGGAAGACCAGCCGCCGAGGATGATGCCGAGGATGCCCATGGCGGACATGGCGGAGATCACCAGCAGGCCGACGTTCACATCGGCAACTTTGATGGAGGCCGAGAAGGGCACTACGGTGAGGCAGGTGAGCGCGGTGAAGAACGAGATGACGGGCGCGAAGCGGAAGAGCCAGGGGTTGGAATCCGTGGGGATGATGTCTTCCTTGAGCAGGAGCTTGACGGCGTCGGCGAGGGTCTGAAGGACGCCATTGGGTCCGACGCGCATGGGGCCGAGGCGGGACTGCATGTCTGCCAGAACCTTGCGTTCCAGCAGGACGGTGAAGGCGACGGCGAGCGGGGCCATGGCGACGAGCAGCGCGCCGGTGACCAGCGGTATGAACCAGGGTTGAGAAAAGACCGTTTCCATTGTGTTCAGAGGCCTCCTAGCGCGAGATGCTCAACTGCGCGAGGCGCAGGAACGGCTCCGGATACATGCCGAGCACCAGAGTCATGACGCCGGTGATGCCGACCGCCACCTGCAAGCCGAAGCTGGTGGAGAGGGCGGGCGTCTCCTGCTCCTCGGTGTCGACGAAGACGGCGCGGATCAGGCGGAAGTAGTAGTAGACCGAGACGGCGACGAAGAGCGCGGCGAAGACGGCAAGGTAGTAGTGGCCGGTTTCGACGAGCGACAGGAAGATGTAGTACTTGCCGAAGAACCCGCCGGTGGGCGGGATGCCGGCCAGCGAGACGAGGAAGATCAGCATGGCGATGCCATAGCCGGGAGCCTTCTTCATGAGGCCGTTGAGGTCGTTGATGTCCTCGCCGGCAAGCCCCTTGCGGGTGAGCATGGTGAGCACCAGGAACGCGCCGAGGGTCATGAAGGTGTAGACCAGCAGGTAGATCAGCACGCCTTTGATGCCTGTGGGGTTGCCCGCCACGATGCCCAGCAGGATATAGCCGGCGTGGTTGATGCCGCTGTAGGCCAGG
>CAYVDY010000119.1:0-14258 GCA_964450255.1 uncultured Candidatus Solibacter sp.
TAGTAGTACTCCAACCAGACATCCCCACCGAAACTGCCCCGAGGCATCTCGTATTTCATGATGTCGTAAAAGTAGCCCCAAGAGGCATAGACGCGCATCTTACCGTCACCCTTGGGGTCCCACGCGCCTCCGATGCGAGGCGACATTTTGCTGCTCCAGGAGAACTTGATGGGCGGCGCAGCAGTGGTCTGGCCGGCAATCTCAAAACTCGGAAGGTACTCGCGTTCTGTACGGAGGCCGAGATTGAGAGAGAGGTGCTTGTTGACGCGCCAGTTGTCCTGGAAGAAGATGGCGTGGTTGGTACTGGAGGCATCACCGTAGGTGCCGATCTGGCGGTAACGGTAGAATCCCTGCGAGCCGGTTTGTGAACCGGAGCACTGGCTGGTGATGCAGGGCCAACTCAGTCCCCAATAGTAGCGGTAGTAGCCGTTGGCCCAATCGCTCCGGTTGACGGAGTTAGAGAGCAGGTTCGCCTGCCATCCACCCTTGATGGTGTGCTGGCCACCCCAGTTAAACATGTAGGATGCGTCCGCGTTCAGATTGGTCCGCTTGTAGATGTCGTACTTGACACTGGTCGTCGGATTCTGGATATAGCCATTGGGCGCCCTGAGGTCAGGTGGAGGCAGAGTAGTGGATGCGCCGGAGTAGTAAATGGAGGTAAATGAAGGAAGTCCGTAGTTGGTGTTGTTGTTGCTGTAGTTGTACCCACCCCGGAAGGAGAGGATCAACTTGCTGGTAGCCATGTAGTCAGCCTGGCCGGAGATGATATTGCCGGCGCTGTAGCTGCCGAGATCCGCATAAGGGTTGGTGAAGCTCCCGGTCCCGTCCGCGGCCGGCAGGCTGCCACGAACATAACTCGGATTCCAGATCCAGTTTGCATTCAAGCGCAGCTTGGTGAAGGGCACCGCATCGAGCTTCCCGATAGTCTGATTCTGGTAGTTCTTTCGGGAGTAGGTGCCTGTCTGACCGGTGTTGAATTTGACCCAGCGGTCTGTGTTCGTCACGGTCGGCATAAATCCAGCGAAGAAGAAAAGCCTGTTCTTCAGGATCGGGCCACCGAACGTGACGACGGGGTTCCATGTGGAGAACTTGTCCGTCTGCTGATCGGTCACATTGAAGTATCGAGCCTTGTTATCATCGAACGGATCCAACTGAAGGGTCGGACGGGGGCGGCCCTGCATGGTGCTGTTATTGAAATAGAAACCGAGCCCGCCGTGGAAGTCATTCGTACCGCTACGCAGGGCAGCATTGACGACGCCACCCATGGCTCCACCGTATTGAGCCTCCATGACGCCGTTCTTCACTTGGACTTGCTGGACCATCTCCACCGGAACTCTGTTGCGGCCGTCGAGAACACCGGTCTGGATATTCCCGACTTCCATGCCATCCAGGTAGAAGGTGTTCTCGGAACCGGATGATCCATCCACCTGATAGCCGCCACTCTTGCCTTCGTTGCGGGCGCCGGGCGCCAGGTTAACCATGGAGTCGAAGCCGCGACCCTTGGGCATCAGGTCGAAGAACGACATATCCACGTTTACTGCGGACGAACTCGATGCCGTGTCCACCATCGCCGCGTTCGCGCTCACAACCACGCTCTCCGTGATCTGGCCGACTTCCATCTTCAGCTCGAGCCTGCTTGTGCGGCCCAAGGACACCGAAACCGCCGTGACCTTCTGGCTGGAGAAACCAGTCGCGGTCACCGTAATCGTATAGCTGCCACTTGGAACCGACTGTATCGTGAATCCGCCGGTGGAATCAGTCGTGGTGGTGATGGTGCGTGGCAGAGATACACCAGATACCTCGACCTTCGCGTTCGGAATGGCCGCGCCGGAGGAGTCGATAATCTGGCCCGCGATCGAGCCGGTCGTCTCCTGCCCCATGGCAAGACCGCATACCAACATAAGAAGAGCGAAACACGCGACTGCGATGCGCGATCCGCCCCTGAAGCATGCAAACAAGTTGCTAGTCAAAATTGCCTCCCAAAATGGTTCGATTGGAAACTCCCGAAAAGTTAAGCCCTGCAAAGTCCAGGGACCGAACATGGGTCTGGAGCGAGACGGCCAGGCTCTGAGTGGGTTTGGAGTTCGAGTTGCGAATCGGGGTTGCAGACTCTCCCATGTGCCGGCCAGGGCGACCGGCTGGGTATGGCGCTGCGACATGCCGCAGGAAGGCGTATCCGCCACTCGCGCTGTCCGCATCGCCAATCATAGAAAGAACCCTTATACTCCCAAAAAGAGATACTGGTAAAGTCCGATGTGAGAATCGTAACATAAAGGTCACTTATTCAGTCAAGGGTTTCAGTCCTGGAACTCCGATCATGAACGGCTCTTAATAGAAAGCAGCCTTCACTTCTTCGGATGGCCGCCTGAAAACAGCCCACCACCCACAGCCACGCCCAACCAGCTACACTTTTTGAAAGAAGGCAGGCGCAAATCTATGGTTCGACAGAGAATCCGGTTTGGCGCCGGACTCGGGCTGCTCCTGATCCTGAGCGGCCTCGTGATCTGGCAGGGCTCGTTTACGGTCGGCGATAACGGACCCGTGACTCCGGAACAGACCTACATCTTCTGGGGACTATCCACTCTCACGTTCCTTCTCACAGTACTTCTCGGCTTCATGCTCTTCCGCGATGCGGCCAAGCTCTACTTCGCCCGCCGCGCGGGAGTGGAAGGCTCGCGCATTCGCACCAAGATCCTCGTCGGCGCTCTCGGCCTCACCTTTCTCCCAACGATATTCCTGGTGGTCTGGAGTGTCGAGGTGCTCAACCGCAACATCGACAAGTGGTTCAGCCAGCCCGCCGAGCGTTTGAAGGTCAATCTCCAGACCATCGGCGAGGCGATGGAAAAGGAGACCCGCCACCGCGCTCTCAACGTGGCCCGCTGGGCCGCCGACAGCAAGGATGTCGCCGAGTTTCTCAAAACGGGCCATGTGCCCGCCGAGTTCTTTGCCTCCATCTGCGAGAAGGGCGGGCTGGAGGAAGCGCACATCGAGCGTACCGATGGCGGCCAGTTCGCCGTCTGCCAGCGCCAGTCCAGCGGCGAGCGAGGCATCGAGGTCACCATGCGCGCGCCTATCGAAGGTGGCGGCGCCGTGGTGGTGCGCGCCCGCATGCCGGTGGATCTCCTCGAGCGGCAGCGTGAGATCGATAGCCGCCTGCGCGATTACAACCGGCTGGCCTCGGCCAAGCAGCAGACGCGCCGCTTCTACCTGCAGCTTCTCTTCCTCATCACGGTCTTCATTCTGTTTGTCGCGGTCTGGGTAGCGCTGTTTCTGGCGCGCCAGATCAGCGCTCCGGTCACTGCGCTGCTGGAGGCGGCACGGGCCGTGCGCGGAGGCAATCTCGCTCACCGCGTGCAGGTGGAGGCCACGGACGAGCTCGCGGCCCTGGTCCGAGCCTTCAATGAAATGACTCAGGACCTGCAAGCCAACCAGGACGAACTGGAGCGCCGCCGCCGCTTCATCGAGGCGGTGATGGAGAGCATTCCAACCGGTGTCATCTCGCTCGGCCAGGATGGCACGGTGCAACTGGTGAACGGCGCGCTCAAGGACATCTTTCCCGCCCGCAAGGTCGAACCTGGCGTCCGCCTGCCGGACATTCTGCCGGCGGATCAGCAGCTCGAGTTTCTGCGCCTGCTGAAGCGCGCCCGCCGGACCGGCAAGGCCGACCGCCAGTTCGAGGTCCGGACCCCTGAAGGCGTGCGCCACTACGCCGTCACCGCCGCCGCGCTGGAGGCTACATCCACTTCCGGCATGGTTCTGGTGATCGAGGATGCAACCGAACTGCTGCGCGCCCAGCGCGCCACCGCCTGGCACGAGGTGGCCCGCCGCATCGCGCATGAGCTCAAGAACCCGCTGACCCCTATCGCGCTCAGCTCGGAGCGCATCGTCCGCCAGTTGGAAAAGGCGCAGGCCCCGCCCGAAGTGAAGCGCATCATCACAGAATGCTGCGCCACCATCGGGCGCGAAGTGGAGAGTGTCAAAACTCTTGCCAACGAGTTCTCACGGTTCGCCCGCTTCCCCGCGGCGCACCCCTCATCGGCCGACCTCAACTCCGTCGTCACCGATGGCCTCGCCGTCTTCGATGGCCGCCTTGCCGGCATCACCATTCATCGCGACCTGGCCACCGATCTGCCGCCCGTCTCTCTCGATCGCGAACAGTTCAAACGGGTGGTCGTCAATCTGGTCGACAACGCCGCCGAGGCCATGGCAGACGTCCCGGTGAAGCACCTCTACGTCGAGACGCAATTGACCGATTCGGATACGGTCGAGCTCATCATCGCCGATACCGGCTGCGGTATCACCAGCGAGGACAAAGAAAAGCTCTTCCTGCCCTACTTCTCCACCAAGCAGCGCGGCACCGGCCTCGGGCTCGCCATTGTCAGCCACATTGTGGCCGAGCACGGCGCCCATATTCGCGTGGAAGACAACCATCCGGCCGGCGCTCGCTTTATCATCGAATTACCGGCCCTGGCGCCCGCCGATAGCGAGCCCCTGCCGGTTGAGGTCCAGGCATGAAGCGCTCGAGAATACTGATAGTTGACGATGAGCCCGGCATCCGGGAGTCGCTTTCCGGCGTGCTGGAAGACGAAGGCTATGCGGCCCACGCGGTCGGCACCGGCGAGGAAGGCGTGGCTGCGGCCCTGGCCGGCGTTTATGAGGCGATCCTGCTGGATGTGTGGCTGCCCGGCATCGACGGCCTGGAGGTGCTCAACCGGCTGAAGTCGGTCTCACTGCCCGGCTCGCCGGCCGTCATCATGATCTCCGGCCACGGCAACATCGAGACTGCCGTGCGCGCCACCAAGCTCGGCGCGTTTGACTTCCTTGAGAAGCCCCTAACCATCGAAAAGGTGCTGTTAGTACTCAAAAACGCGCTCGAACAGCGCCGTTTGCACCTCGAATTGCACGAATTGCGCGACTCCACGCGAGGCCGGCTTCAGATCATCGGCGATAGCGTGCCCACCAAAGCGCTGCGCCAGCAGATCGGCCTGATGGCCGCCACCAACGGCCGCGTGCTGATCTACGGGGAGAGCGGCACCGGCAAGGAACTGGTCGCCCACGCCATCCACGCCGGCAGTGCGCGCGCAGACCGCCCGTTCGTGGAATTGAACTGCGCGGCCATTCCCGAAGAACTGATCGAAAGCGAGCTGTTCGGCCACCGCCGCGGCTCACTGGCCGGCACGGTTGAGGACAAGACCGGCAAGTTCGAGAAGGCCGACGGCGGTACGCTTTTTCTCGACGAGGTCGGCGACATGAGCCTGCGCACTCAGGCCAAAGTACTGCGTGTGTTGGAAGAGCAGCGCTTTGAACCTGTGGGCTCGGCGGAAGCCGTGCAGGTGGATGTGCGCGTGATCGCCTCGACGAACAAGAATCTGGAGGAGGAGATCGAACGCGGCAACTTCCGCGAGGATCTCTTCTACCGGCTGAACGTGATTCCCTTCGAGGTACCGCCGCTGCGCGAGCGCATTGAGGACATTCCCCAGTTGGCTGGCCATTTTCTGCAGGAGTTCACCACCGCCTATGGCCGCAAGGCCAAGGATCTCACGCCGGAGGCCTACCGGCTGCTCCGGGAGTACTCCTGGCCCGGCAACGTGCGCGAGCTTAAGAATCTGATGGAGCGCATCGTGATCATGTATCCGCAGGTTCGCATCGACACGCGGCATATTCCGCTGCCCGCCAACCGCCGCCCTCCGGAGCGTTCGCCAGAACGCAGTCCGAGCCTGGTGGAGGTCCGGCAGGCGGCCGAACGCGATTACATTCTGAAGAAGCTGGACGAGTCCGGTGGCAACGTCAGCCGCACGGCGGAGTTGCTTGGCCTGGAACGAAGCAATCTGTATAAAAAGATGCGTTCACTCGGAATCGCGGCGCGCGAGTAAGTACTAGGTTTTCTGTACACTTGCGTTGGGGCGAAACGTCGATTACCCTACCTCCATAGACAGAATCTGGTGGGCGGATCGGGCTGCTCGCATGGCCCCGCAACTCACACAAAACACAGGAGGAGTATGAGACACACAAGTCTTTTAGTGTTGTCTTTGGCGCTTTGCGTCAATCCGGCTGCGGCCAAGCCGCAGATCGCGGAAAAGAACGGAGTGCGGAATCTGACCGCGGTTTCAGAACCGGGGACGATTGCGCGTGGTTCGGTTTTCGTTGTCACGGGCAAAGAACTCGGCCCGGAAGAAGAGCTGAAAGCGGAGATTCCCTACGGCCAGGACTTGGCCGGCATCTCCGTCGCGTTTACGACCCTCGACGACTCGGCCGTGGTTTCGGCTTATATCGTTTCTGCGTCTGCCACGAAGATCGTCGCCATCCTGCCGTCCAATGCGACAGCCGGCGACTACAAGGTGACCGTCACGTTCAACGGCGAAGTGAGCGATCCTGCCGCCGCCAAGATCGCCGACCGCAACCTGGGCATCCTCACCGTGGACGGACAGGTTGGCAGCGGAGCCGTAGCCAGGATCCGGGTCCCGGAAGCGGATCCGGTAGCCGCCGGCTTCACTCAGCCGCTGCGCCCCGGCCGGACGGTGGACCTCGAAGCTGCCGGCCTCGGCTACATCGAGACTCCGGACAATGAACCGGCGCCGGAAATGAACATGGTGGAGGGTGCGATCGTCCTCCTGGGCGGCGTCGAGATCCCCGTCACCTACCTCGGCCGCAATCCGCAGAAGCCCGGCTACGACCGCGTCACGTTTGTCATGCCGGAAGCTAACCTGCCGGTTGGCTGTGCCGTCGAGATCAGCATCAAGATCGGCGACGCCGTTTCCGCCAAGGCCGCGATTCCAGTGGTGGCGAAGCAGGACGACTCAGCCTGCGCCCACCCGCTGGGCCTGACGCCGGAAGGGCTCAAGACCCTCGAGTCCGGCGGGACGGTCACATTCGGCCACTTCGCGCTGCTGCAGCAGTCTGTATCCGTCACAGCTTTTGGCTTCACGATTGATCAGAAGGTCGAGTCGATCAGCGGCTCGTTCGAACGCTACAACGCCGCATCCCTGGCGCAGTACTTGGGCTCCAGTGGCGCAAGCTGGATCGCCAACCCGGTTGGCTGCTCGGTATGGACCTCCGTGGATGGAGAGCCCTCATCCGTAACCGCTGAGGCGGTTGACGCTGGCGAGTTGAACATCAAAGGACCCGGCGGTTTGGACAAAGTGGTGCCAAAGGTGGCGGACACCAACACTTACAACCTGGACTTGGCTCCGGCAGGTGGCGGCATCCCTGGCATACCTTCCATACCCGGCTTGCCCTCCATCCCTGGCCTTCCTGGCGGCGGTGGTGCAGCCGCATCGGGCATCCAGAAGGGCGCCTATACCCTGTCTGGCAAGGGAGGCAAGGTAGTCGGCGCGTTCTCGGCTACCGCGAACGTCCCGGACCCGATCGTCTGGACAAACAAGAACGACGCTTCGATGACCACCATCGACCGCGGCGCCAATCTCACGTTCCTCTGGACCGGCACCGGCAACCCCGGCGACATGGCTACGGCAGTCGGACTCTCGCGCGGTCCCGCGCCCGAGAACGCTGCCAAGATCGTGGTCCGCACTTTCATGTGCTTCGCGCCCACCAGCGCGGGCCGGATCGTCGTTCCGCCTGCGATCCTGCAACAGATGCCGGCCAACCCTGGCAACAACGTCGAGTTCATCGGCACGGTGGCATTGCAGCATACCGACGGCGGCTCGAACACCGCCAGACTGGTGGCGCCGCTGGTCGATGGCGGCAACACCGAGCCAGGCACCTTTAGCTTCGCTTACGGCACCAGCAAACAGGCCGGCTACAAGTAAACGGGGCACAGCCCAATAACCGGGCCGCGAGGCGGCAGGACTGAATCCTGACCCTCGCGGCTCTTTTTATCTGATTTGGGATAGAATGACAGCTTGGCCGGATAGCTCAACATGGACCACCTGCTCTCAATCATTCTGTGCACACCCCTCGCCGGACTTCTGGTGCTTTTCTTTCTGCCCGCCGGCAACTCCAGGCTCATCAAGTGGTGGGCGAACTTCGTCTTCCTGTTGGGCTTCTTCATTTCGCTGCCGCTGTGGTTTCAGTTTGACCCGCGCAGCGATTTCCAGTTCGTGGAGAAGGTGAAGTGGATCCCCTCCATCGGCGCCTACTGGAACCTCGGCGTGGACGGCTACGGGGTCCTGCTGATCTTGCTGACGACACTAATCGGCTTCCTCGCCTCGCTGTGTTCCTGGTCCGCCATCGAGAACCGGCTGAAGGAATACTACGGCCACTTCCTGCTGTTGCAGTTCGGCATGCTGGGCGTGTTCGCCGCCCGTGACTTCCTGCTGTTCTTCCTGTTCTGGGAGCTCACGCTGATCCCGATGTACTTCATCATCGCGATCTGGGGCGGCCAGCGCCGCGGCTACGCCAGCATCAAGTTCGTACTCTACACTCTAATCGGCTCAATGCTGATGCTGCTCGGCATTCTTGCTTTCTACTACCAGCACTTCATCCAGTTCCAACGCCTGACGTTCGACATGGCGGCACTGCTGGAAACCAAGATGCCGCCGGAAATGGCCTGGTGGGTATTCTGGGCGTTCTTCCTTGGCTTCGCCGTGAAAGTCCCGATGTGGCCGCTGCACACCTGGTTGCCGGACGCGCACACGGAGGCGCCCACCGCTGGCTCCGTCATCCTCGCCAGCATCCTGCTGAAGATGGGTACGTACGGGTTGATCCGTTTCTCGCTGCCGATGCTGCCCGAAACCTCGCGGGATCCGAAAGTCGTGAGCATCGTGGTGGCGCTGTCAGTGATCGCAATCATCTATGGCGCGCTGGTCAGCCTGATGCAAAAGGACTGGAAGAAACTGGTGGCTTACTCTTCGGTGAGCCACATGGGCTTCTGCACGCTGGGCATCTTCGCATTCAACCCGGCGGGCATCTCCGGCTCCATCATTCAACAGATCAACCACGGTATCTCCACCGGCATGCTCTTCCTGATTGTGGGCGTCGTGTACGAGCGGCGGCACACACGCGAGATCGCCGAATACGGCGGCCTGTTCAAGGTGATGCCGATCTTCACATTCATCTTCCTGATCGCGACGCTGGGCTCCATGGGCCTGCCGCCGCTGAACGGCTTCATCGGCGAAGTCGTGATCATACGGGGCGCGTTCGAAGTGTCGTTCTGGTGGGCGCTGGCCTGCGGCATCGGAATCGCGCTAGGCGCGGCGTATCTGCTCTGGCTGTTCCAGCGAACGATGCTGGGTGACTTGAAGAACGAGAAGAATCAGTCTCTGAAGGACCTGAACTGGCGCGAGATCGCCTACTTCACGCCGCTGGTGATCCTGACCTTCTGGATCGGCCTCGGCCCGAAGCCCTTTTTCACAATGCTGGACCGCTCGGTGGCCAACGTCGTCGAGCGAGTGCAACCTGGCTATTACCAGGAGCGCGGTCTATTCAATCCTCTGCTCCCAGCGGAACTCCAGCCCGGCCTGAAACCCTAAATCGGGGACGGTCTACTCAATTCCCAATTTCGCGAGGCCGTAGTGCGCCTCCACTACTTTGCGAACAACGCGTCAATCGCCACCTGCCCGATCGCCTCATCCACTTCTGAAGGCGCTCCGCTCACACCAATTCCCCCGATCGTGATGCCATCCACCTTGATCGGCAATCCGCCCTGATTCGGGAACCCGTCCGGGAACGCCAGCACCTGCATCTCACCGCGCTTCAGTTGATCCGCCGCGTTCTTCGAAGGACTCCGGAACGCCGCCGAATGCCGCGCCTTCTTCTGCGCAAACCCGATCGTGTTGAGCGTCGCGCCGTCGGCCTTCTGCAGGAACAGCAGATTCCCGCTTTCATCCACAATGCAGATCGTCACCTGGACGTTGCGCTTCTGCGCCTCCGCTTCGGCGGCCGCGACCATCGTCTTGATGGCGGCAAGGTTCAGGTATTTCTTGGTGGGCAGCTCGACGGCGAGAAGCACCACGGAGGTGAAGAGGAGCATGGCGGCAAGTTTGAGCATGTCGCCTATCTTAATCCAGCACGGGCGCTTCTGGGTGGATATACTTGACGTGCGAGTCAGGTTTTCCGCTGGACATACTTGTCCACTTTGTGACTTCAGTCATATCGAAGACACTGTCGGTCGCGCGATGGTAGAACACAGACCCCCCAAGTCGGGGCAAGGAGTGTGTTGATGAAGAAGCTCTGGATCGCTTTCGCCGCCGTCCTCGTAATTTCCTTCTCGGTTCTCGGTTGGATCGGCACCCGCATCTATCAGGAGGCGCCTCCCATCCCCGATCGCGTCGTCACGACCGACGGCCGCACCGTCATCGGCCCAGGCGATATCGCCGCCGGACAAAACGTCTGGCAGTCGATGGGCGGCATGCAAGTCGGGTCCGTCTGGGGCCACGGCAGCTACGTCGCGCCCGATTGGACCGCCGAATCGCTCCACAAGGAGTTGATGTTCGTGCTCGATAAGTGGGCGCAGGCCGAACTCGGCCGCCCCTACGCCCAGCTCGATGGCGAGCAACAGGGACGCCTCCGCGGCCGCCTGGAACAGACCTTCCGCGTCAACACCTACGATGCCGCCACCGGCACCATTCGCATCGATCCGGCCCGCGCCGAGGCGATGGCCGCCAACACCGCCTACTACACAGAGCTCTTCGCCAAAGGCAATCCGGCCTTTGCCATCCCCTCCGGGGCCATCCCCGATCCCGAGCGCGCCCGCAAAATGGCTGCCTTCTTCTGGTGGTCCTCCTGGGCCGCCTCCACGAATCGCGTCGGTGACACCATCAGCTACACTCACAACTGGCCGCACGAGCCGCTGGTCGGCAACAAGCCCAGTGGCGAAAGCGTAATGTGGACCGGCGTCAGCATCATCATGCTGCTGGCCGGCATCTCCGCCCTTGTCTGGTGGTACGCCTCGCAGAAGGAAGAGCCCCTCGGCGAACTGCCGAAGGTTGACCCGCTCGCAGGCTGGCGTTCCACCGCCTCGCAGATCGCCACTCTGAAGTACTTCTGGATCGTCGCCGCCCTGATCCTGGTGCAGATGATTATGGGCATCGTCACGGCGCACTACGGTGTGGAAGGCGACGGCTTCTACGGAATCCCGCTCTCCAAGTGGCTACCCTACAGCGTCACGCGTACCTGGCACGTGCAGATCGGCATCTTCTGGATTGCCACTGCCTGGCTCGCCGCCGGCCTCTACATTGGCCCGCTCGTCAGCGGCAAGGAACCCAGGTTCCAGCGCCTCGGGGTCAACGTCCTCTTCGGCGCCCTGCTCGTCATCGTTGCTGGCTCGCTTACCGGCGAATGGCTCAGCGTGCAGAACCGCTTAACGGATACGCAGTCCTTCTTCTGGGGCCACCAAGGCTATGAATACGTCGAGCTCGGCCGCGCCTGGCAGATCTTCCTCTTCGCCGGGCTACTCATTTGGCTTGCGCTAGTAGTCCGCAGCGTTTGGCCGGCATTGAAAACCGCCGGCGAACAGCGCCACCTGCTGTGGCTGTTCCTGATTTCCAGCGCGGCCATCGGCCTGTTCTATGGCGCGGGTCTCACGTGGGGCCAGCACACCCATCTCTCCATCGTCGAGTACTGGCGCTGGTGGGTGGTGCATCTCTGGGTGGAGGGCTTCTTCGAGGTCTTCGCCACCCCGATCATCGCCTTCTTCTTCACGCGTCTCGGACTCGTCCGGCCCGGCCTCGCCGCCAAGGCGGCGTTGCTCTCGGCCACTATCTACCTGGCCGGCGGCATCATCGGCACGCTGCACCACCTCTACTTCTCGGGCACACCCACCGTCGCCCTGGCCTGGGGCTCGGTCTTTAGTGCGCTCGAAGTCGTGCCGCTGGTGCTGGTGGCCTACGCTGCGATGGACGACATCCGCCGCGGCCGCGCCACCGAGTGGGCTCGCCGCTACAAGTGGCCGGTCAACTACTTCGTCTCCGTTGCGTTCTGGAACATGATCGGCGCCGGCCTTTTCGGCTTCATGATCAATCCGCCCATCGCGCTCTATTACATGCAGGGCCTCAACACCACTCCGCTCCACGGCCACGCCGCGCTGTTCGGTGTCTACGGCATGCTCGGCATCGGCCTGATGCTTGTCTGCCTGCGCGCCATGACCGATGGCGAGTGGAGCGACAAGTGGATGAAGTTCGCCTTCTGGTCCATGAACATCGGCCTCTTCGCCATGTGCGTCGGAAGCCTGCTGCCCGTAGGTCTCCTGCAGACTTACGCCAGCGTGGAACACGGCTACTGGTACGCCCGCTCCACCGAGTTCCTGCAGACCCCGCTCATGCAGAATCTGCGCTGGCTCCGGGCGCCGGGCGATACGTTGTTCGGCATTGGCGCCCTGGCGCTGGTGCTGTTTGTCTGGAAGACCCGCGCCAAGCCCGCTGCCAACGGCTGACGCCTACTTCCACAGTGCTGGCTGGCCCGTGCTGGCCAGCACTGCTTTCCACAACTCCCCATTCAGCTCTACCTTTTTCCGCCCATCGGTCGCCAAGCGAGTCGGCACGTGGATCATCCGGTTGTGCATGAAGCCGATGATCAGCCCCGTGCACCCAGCCATCGCGGCGTGCGCCGCGTTGCGAGCCAGCATGTCGCACAGCACCGCATCCTCCGTGTTCGCGGCCAGCCCGCGGATGGCGTAGCTCGGATCGATGTAGCGCACGTTCACCGGCTGACCCAACTGCTTGAAATGCGATCCGATGCGCTCTTTCAGATACAGCCCAATATCGGCCTTGCGCACGTTGCCGGAGGCGTCTACGTTGGAAGGGTCCTCGGTCATCAGATGCTGGCCGGCGCCCTCGGCCACCACAATCACAGCATGGCGCTTCCTCTCCAATCGACGCCGCAGCACCGCCAATAGCCCATTCTCCCCATCCACCTCGAAATCCTGTTCCGGGATCAGGCAGTAGTTCACCTCGCCGCTGGCCAGCGACGCGCCCGCCGCAATGAAGCCGGAATCACGTCCCATCACCTTCACCAGCCCCACACCGTTCAGCACCGCGCGCGCCTCCGTGTGCGCCACGTCGACAATGCCGCGCGCCGCATCCACCGACGTGGAGTAGCCGAAGGTCCGCGCCACGTACTGGATGTCGTTGTCGATGGTCTTCGGAACGCCCACCACGGCCAGCGGATAGCCTTGCCGTTGGGCCTCCTCGTAGATAGCCAACGCGCCGCGCTGGGTGCCGTCTCCGCCCACCGGGAACAGGATCCCCACCCTCTGCGCCTTCAGGAACTCCAACATCACCTTGGGGTCTTCCGGCCCGCGCGAGGTGCCGATGATGGTGCCGCCCACCTCGTGAATGTCGCTCACCATCTCCGGATCCAACTCCATCGGCGCGAACCCGTGCTCCGGGTTCATGCCATGGTAGCCGTAACGGATCCCGATCACGCCCTGGATGCCGTATGCATAGTGCAGGCTCTGCACCAGCGAGCGGATCACGTTGTTCAGCCCGGGGCAAAGCCCTCCGCAAGTCACGACGGCCGCGCGGGTTGTTGACGGATCGAAGTACAGCTTTTCCCGCGGTCCTGCCTTCTCAAACAGAATGTTGCCCGGCCGCTGCCGGTCCAGATGCACCGTGATGTGAAGCGGCACGTAGTCGCTCTCGCGCACGAACAGGCTGGGGTGTTCCGGGTCCGAGTCCCGCGAATGTATCGGCGAATTGAACCGCGCTTCCCCGAGCCGGCTGACTTTGGCGATCTTGGCGTCCATAGCCACTCAGTCTACAATTACAGCGTGCCTGAACTCACTCGCCGCTCCGTCCTCGCTGCTCTTCTGCAGCCGTCCGCCCGCACCGTCGGCGTCGCCTTTCTCGGCCTCGCGCACCCGCACGGCCGCGCGAAATTCGATCTTGTGCGCGCCGATCCGCGTTTCCGCGTGATCGGCGTCACCGCGGAGACCCCCGAGCCCGGCGTCCCCAACCTGCGCCGCGACGAGCTCCTCGCCAACCCCGCCATCGAACTCGTCGTGATCGAATCCGAAGTTGCCCGCCACGAGAAGGACGGACTCGATGCCTTGAACGCCGGCAAGCATGTGCACCTGGAAAAGCCGCCGTCGGGCAACATGGCCGGCATGAAGGCGCTCGTCGCCGCAGCCCGCCGCAGCGGGAGTCTCATGCAGCTTGGCTACATGTGGCGGCACCACCCCGGAATTCTCCGCCTGCTGGAGACGGCGCGCAGCGGCGCGCTCGGCGATGTCTACCTCGTGCGCGGCACCATGAATACGCAGATCGGCGCCGAAGAACGCAAACAGTGGAATCTCTTCCCCGGCGGGCCGATGTTTGAGTTGGGCTGTCACCTTGTGGACCCCATCGTGCGCCTGCTCGGCAAGC
>CAYVDY010000120.1:0-14252 GCA_964450255.1 uncultured Candidatus Solibacter sp.
CTATCTCGCCACGCAGGAGCCCCTGTGGCTGGAACTCACCCTCTATCGGGGAGACTGCTACGAGTTTGTCAATCGTTTGGGGGCACTGGTGGCGAAGCCCCAATTTGCGGGAATGCGTCAGAAAGGAACCTCATGAACTATACGTATCTCGACGTGGCGAAGATGATCGATCACTCGCTGCTGAATCCAACGCTGACCACGGCCGACCTGGAGGCGGGCATCGCGCTCGCGCTCAAGTACGACACGGCCAGCGTCTGCATTCTGCCCTACGCGCTGGCCGATTGCGCCGCGCGGCTGAAGGGCAGCGATGTCCGGGCCAGCACCACCATCGGCTTCCCGCATGGCGGACACACCACCGCCATCAAGCTGGCCGAGGCCAAACAGGCGCTCGCCGATGGCGGTGAAGAGCTCGATATGGTGGTCAACATCAGCCAGGTGCTCAGCGGCAACTGGACCTACGTGAAGGCGGACATCGCCGCTGTCGTGGAGGCCACGCACGACGCCGGGCAGAAGGTGAAAGTGATCTTCGAAAACGCCTATCTGAACGACGCGCAGAAGATCGCGCTCTGCGAGATCTGCGGCGAACTGGGAGCCGATTGGGTGAAGACCTCCACCGGCTACGCGCCCTCCGGCGCCACCGATGAAGACCTCGTCCTGATGCGCAGGCACTCTCCCGCTAACGTGCAGGTGAAGGCGGCCGGAGGGATCCGCGATCTCGACGCGCTGCTGCGTGTCCGCGCGCTGGGCGTGACGCGCAGCGGCGCCACCAGAACGGCGGCGATGCTGGACGACGCGTGCCAGCGGCTCGGACTCCCCCTGCGGGTGTGATAAAACGGTGTCTCACGGGAGGCACACCATGAGCACCAAAGTCGCCATGATCGGCGCGGGCAGTATCGTCTTCTGCAAGACTCTGATGAGTGACATCATGGCGACACCGGCGCTGGCCGGCTGCGAGTTCGCCCTGATGAGCCGCACGGAACCGAAGCTGCGCGCCATGGAGGATTTCGGCCGGCGCATGTTGCGCGACAACGGCTTGGCCGGCAGTGTCTGGGCGACGCTCGACCGCCGCGAGGCCATCCGCGACGCCGATTTTGTCGTGGTCATGGTCCAGGTCGGCGGCGTGGATGCGTTCGAGATGGACTACAAGATCCCGCTGAAGTACGGAGTGGATCAGTGCATTGCGGACTCCCTCGGCCCCGGCGGGATCTTCCGTGGACTGCGAACTATTCCGCTGCTCGTCGAGATCGCCAAAGACATGGAGGCGCTCGCCAAACCCGGCGCCATCATGCTGCAATACGCCAATCCGATGGCCGCCAACTGCCTGGCGCTCGGCAAGGCGACGAATGTCTCTTTCGTCGGGCTGTGCCACGGCGTGCAGACGACTCTTGATCTGATTTCACGCTACTGCGAAGTGCCCAAGGAGGAGATCACCTACACCTGCGGCGGCATCAACCACATGGATTGGTTTCTGCGGCTGGAGCATCACGGCCGCGATCTGTATCCGCAACTACGCGAGCTCTTCGAACGGCCGGAGTTCTACAAGAACGAGAAGGTGCGCGGCGAAGTCTTCCGCCACTTCGGCTACTTCATGACCGAGAGTACCGGCCACCTCAGCGAATACGTGCCATGGTTCCGCAAGAGCCGCCGCGCGCTCGACACCTATTGCGACGAGCCCAGCTTCGGCGGCGAGAGCGGCGCCTACTACTCGTGGTGCCGCACGGTGGCAGATTGGTACGCCGGCCACGATCCGCTCCAGCACGAGTCCACCGCCATCGAGAAACGCAGCGTCGAATACTGCTCCTACATCATGGAAGCGGTGGTGACGGGCAAGCCCTTCCGGCTGATGGGCAACGTCCGGAACGACGGCTACATCTCCAATCTGCCGGGCGGTTGCTGCGTGGAGGTGCCGACATTTGCGGATGACACCGGCCTGCATCCCACGGTTATCGGCGCGCTGCCCACGCAGTGCGCGGCTCTCTGCATGACGAATATCAACGTGCAGATGCTGGCCGCCGAGGCGGCGCTGGAAAGCGACCCCGAACGCGCTGTGCACGCCGTGGCGCTGGATCCGCTCACCAGTGCAGTGCTCACCCTGGGCGAGATCCGGGAGATGTGCGCCGAGATGATGGATGCCCAGCACGAGTGGCTGCCGGGCTTCGCCGGCAAAATGATCGCGCCCAAGCCGCTGATCTCGATTCCGCCAGACTGCAAAGCCGTGGACGTGCCGCTGGATCCAGCTCTGGCCATTGGCAAGCGCTTCGGTACGCTGATCGAACACTCGCACGAATAGGACGCTGATCATGCTGCTGACCCTGCTTGCGCTGGCGGTGCTGCCGGCATTCCCCGGCGCCGAGGGATTTGGTGCGAACACGCCCGGAGGCCGCGGCGGCCGCGTGATCGCCGTCACGAGTCTGGCCGACTCCGGCCCGGGCACTCTGCGCGAGGCGGTGGAAGCACCTGGGCCGCGCATCGTCGTCTTTCGCGTCGCCGGGCTGATCGACCTGGCGAAGCCGCTGCGCATTACCGAGCCCTTCATCACCATTGCCGGCCAGACCGCGCCGGGCGACGGCGTCTGCCTGCGCGGTTCGGAGTTGAGCATCCAAACCCACGACGTAATCGTCCGCTTTCTGCGCGTGCGCCCCGGCGACATCCTGGGCGCCGAGGTCGATGCCGTGAATATCGGCGGTGCCAGCCATAACGTGATCCTCGATCATGTCTCGGCCACGTGGTCCGTGGACGAGTCGCTTTCGCCAAGCGGCGCCATCCGCGACATAACGGTGCAGTGGTGCATCATCGGTGAATCGCTCCGCAAGAGTGTGCATAAGAAGGGCGAGCATGGCTACGGCTCGCTGGTGCGCGCAACGGGTGGCGTCACACTGCATCACAACCTCTGGGTGAAGAACACAGCGCGCAACCCGCGGCTGGGCGACAACTACGGCAAGGCGCCGTACCCGACATTCGACGTGCGCAACAACGTGATGTACAACTGGGGCGGCGTCTGCAGCGGCATGACCGGCGACGACCTCAGCGCCAACTATGTTGCCAACTACCTCAAGCCCGGAGCGGACAGCAGCAAACGTCCGCCAATCGTGCTGACGGATACGGCGCACGTCCGCTATTTCGTGGACGGCAACATCGTCGAGGGCCGGCCGGAGCATACCAGCGAGAAGGCTGCGATGTTCAGTCCGGGCAAGGGCCGGGTCGAGCTGATGCCCGCGGCGTTCGATGCTGCACCGGTGCGAACGACGACGGCTGAGGTCGCCTATACGGAGGTGCTGGCGCAGGCGGGCGCCCTGCTGCCCGCCCGTGATGCCGTGGACCGCCGCATCGTCGACGAAGTCCGCAAGGGGCAGGGCCGCATCATCGACTCGCAGACGGACGTCGGCGGCTGGCCGGAGTACCGTGCCGGCGCGGCGCCCAAGGATACCGATGGAGACGGCATGCCGGACTCCTGGGAGTCCGCCCGCGGGCTCAATCCCAAAGACCCGTCCGATGGCGCCAAGCCCGGTGACGGCGGCTACTCCAACGTTGAGGTCTACCTCAACTCGCTCACTGCAACAGTTCCGCCTCGATCACGACGTTAGCGCGGATCTCCACAGTGCCGGTCTCAACGGGCGTCGTGACGGCCGCCGCGCCCAATCGCGAATCGACGGACAGCGTCCGCAAGGCTGAAGCCTCTTCCACCGAAACGATCACGCCGAGCTTGGCATTCAACCCCGAAGCGATGGCCTCGGCCGAATTGCGGGCCTGTTGTGTTGCCAGCTTCAACGCCAGTTGCCGCGCCGGCTGCGGGTCCTTCAGCGCGAAACGAATGCCGCCGATGTTGTTTGCTCCCGCCGCGACAGCCGTGTCGATCAATCGGCCCGCAATCGAGAGATCCGTTGTCGTTACCTCGATCGAGTTGTTGGCTTGGTAGCCCGCCAATTGCGGCTGGCCGCCCGACGGATATCTGTAAATCGGGTTCACCGAATAGCTCAGAGTCCGCAGGTCGGCGCTGGCGCCCAGCAGTTTCTTCAGAGCGTCGATCAGCGCTGTGGATCGTGTCGCGTTTTCATCGGCCGCCTGTTGGGCCGTGTCGGCCTGATTACTGACGGAGACGCTCAGCTTCATCTGGTCGGGCTTGAAACTGACGACGCCTTCCCCGCTGGCGCGGATGAAGGGTTTGCGCTGCGCGGGCGCCTGCGCCGCAAAGGCGAGGAGAAGAGCGAGGCAGAAAGACAGTCGAATCATGGGGCGATCCTCGCTCCCATTCTCGCATTAGCGCCCCGCGAGTTTGCCGTTCACCATGACGTTCACCATCGAGAGGCCTTCGACGTGTTCCAGCGTATCGGGCCTGGCTGCCGATTCGAAGATGCAGTCCTTCAAGCGCAGATTGCGGATCGGTGCATTGGCGTAACCTCGGGCGTAGATGACAGATTTCATCTTGCGGCATCGCAGGTTGGTGACCTCGATGTCGCGCACCAGCGGCGGAAACTTGCCCGTGTCGCCTTCTTCATACAGGAAGTCGATGTGGATGGCGGCATCGGCCACCTGGCCCACAGTGACGTTGCGCATATAGACGTTCTCGATAAAACCGCCGCGTACCGAATTTGTTTTGAACCGCAGCACTCGGTCCAGGTTCGGACTGTCCATGCGGCAGTCCTCGATGAAGACATTGCGGCAACCGCCCGAGATCTCGCTGCCGATGGTTACTCCACCGTGGCCGTCCTTCATCTCGCAGTTGCGCACGATGATGTTCTCGCTGGGAACCGCCACCCGGCGGCCATCGCGATTCCGCCCGCTCTTGATCGCGATGCAGTCGTCGCCCGTGTCGAACAGGCAGTTTTCGATCAGCACATCTATGCACGACTCCGGATCGCAGCCGTCGTTGTTCGGTCCGTGGCTGATCACCTTCACTCCGCGCACGGTCACGTTCCGGCACAGCAGAGGATGAATCTCCCACATCGGCGAATTGATGATAGTAACGCCTTCGATCAGCACGTTCTCGCAGCGGCACGGCTGGATGAACTGCGGCCGCAGGTAACTGCCCTCGCCGAACACGCGCCTCTCCACGGGCACGTCCTTCTCCACCATCTCTGCCAGCAGGCCGCGCGCCTTCGCCTGTTGTGGGTCGCCCTTCTTGTAGCCGCATTCGGTGCGGCCCTTCCACGGCCACCAGTGTGCGCAATCGGATTGTCCGTCCAGCGTGCCCTCACCCGTGATGGCGATGTTCTTCTGCCGGTCGGCGTAGACGAAGGGCGAGTAGTTCATGCACTCCATGCCCTCCCAGCGCGAGAAGACCAGCGGCAGATACTTCGCCGGGTCCTGCGTGAATTTCACCACCGAGCCCTTTGCGAGATGTAGATTCACGTTGCTCTTCAGGTGAATCGGACCGCTGAGAAACACGCCCTCGGGGACCACCACTCGCCCCCCGCCCGCCGACGCGCAGGCCGCGATGGCTTTCTGGAAAGCCGCTGTGCAATCGGCTTTGCCATCCAGCGCGGCGCCGAATCTGGTAACGGGAAAATCGCGGTTCGGGAACTTCGGCGGCTGGATGCGCTTCAGTACTTCAGCCATGCGCTGCCATGGATCCGGCTGGGCTCCTAGCAATGGCACGGCGAGCGTGCCGAGGAATCGGCGGCGGGCAATTGTCATTTCAGTTGAGATTCTACTCCTGCTCAAAGCGCCGCGCGCAGGATCGACTGCAGCTCGTCCTGGCTGTGCTTGCCGAGCCCGCCGACGGGCAGCTTGCGCAATGAGAGCGCTCGCATCCCTGCTCGCGGCGGCGGCTTTGGTGCAGACGTCGGCGATATGCTCCTCGGCGAGACCGTAGGCCCGAAGCGGCGGAATGCCCAGATCGCGCGTTAGCGCTGCCAGCCACGGCGCCAGTTGATCGGCCGTGCCGGTGAGCAACTGCGACACCTGCCTGTAGCGGTGCAGCGTCTCGTCCGTGGCCCGGCGCAGATTCGCCGCGGTGACGTGCGGCAGCAGCGCGGCACACACCGCCCCGTGCGGCGCGTCGAACATCCCGCCGATCGGCGCCGCGAAACCATGCACGGCGCCCAACCCAGCATTGGCCAGAGCCAGCCCGCCCAGCAGGCTGGCCATCGACATGTCCGTGCGCGCCCGCGTATCGATGCCATGCGTGCAGGCGCGCCTCAGGGAGCGGGCACAGCACTCAATGCCTTGCAGGCAGAACATGTCGGTCATCGCGTTGGCGCGCACCGAGACATACGGCTCGATGAGCTGTGTCAGCGCGTCCATGCCGGTGGACGCCGTCAGCGCGGGCGGCAGGTCGAGGGTCAGCTCGGGATCCACTACGGCCAACCGAGGCAGCATCGACGGGCTGCGCAGGCTTGCCTTGACGCGACGCGCCGGCGACGCCAGCACGGCGTTCCGCGTCACTTCACTGCCTGTGCCCGCAGTCGTCGGCACGGCGATGAACGGCGCCGCCGCGTTCGGCATGGGCTGCGCGCGCCCCACCACTTCCAGGTAGTCGAGAATCTCGCCGGGATTCGTCAGCAAGCCAGCGATCGCCTTGCCGGCGTCGATCGCGCTGCCGCCGCCACAGGCGATCACCATGTCGCAGCCTTCGCGCCTCGCGGCCGCCACGCCCTGGACGACAAGCTCCACAGTCGGCTCGCCCTCCACCACAAACCGCACGCCCTCCACGTCGGGCAGCCGCCAGGTCCGCCCGCTGACCAGCAACGCCCTCGCTCCTAGCCCGCGCGCAGTCCCAGCGATCTCCCGCCGCTTGCCCGCGCCGAAGATGATTCGCGCGGCAGTCGCGAAATCAAAACTCGGATGGGAAGACATTGGCGTATTTCACGCTGCTGCGCGGCTCGGCCATCATCGGCGCCACCGCGTCCCGCCACTTGGCGTAGTGTGCGGTCTCCTTGTGCGCGGCCGTAGCCTCCACGCTGCGATAGATCTCGATCAGCACGAAGCGCGCGGCGTCGTCCTGCTGCTGGATCACGTCGAACCGCGCGATCCCCGGCTCCTGGATGCTGTTCCGAGCGTTCTCGATGGTGGCTGCGCGGAACGCCTCGATGCACTCCGGCTTCACATGGACGTTGACATGAACGATGAGCATTGCGCTTTCATTCTAATCCGCCTCGGTATGGAAGCTGATGATCAGCCACTCCGTGCCGCGCTTGGCCCAGACCATCTTGACCACCGCGCCCTGCCCCACCGCACTCTTCAGCGCGAACGCGGTCATAATGTAGCCCGCCCTGAACCTCGGCTTGGCAGACACGGCTTCTTCGCTGAATCGCGTGGGCGTGCCGTCCGCGGGGCATGCGTTCATCACGCCCAGGCCGTCGGACATCTGAGCCAGGACGTAGCTCCCCGCCATCGGGTGCTTGATGCCGATCAGGCCTTCGTGCCCATACGGGACCGCGGAGATCCTCTGGCTGAGCGAACTCCCCCCGTCTGCTTCCTTCGCGATTTCCGTGAGCCAATGTTTCAGCGACTCAGCGGGTGCGCCAGCGTGCGCCTTCTGCAGGCAACCTTGGCTGGTCCGCGCAAAGAATTTGGCTGCCGCCGCCATGTCCCGCTGCACCAGCCACGTCTCCAGGAATCTTGCCGTCGCTGTCACCAACTCAGCCTTCGCGATTCCGTTCTCAGGCGGGGGGCATTCTTCGGCACGATGCGTGGCAGCGCCTCGGGGTGATGCTTGAACGGATCCTCCGGACTTCAGGACTGGATCTTCCACGAACCCTCTTCCCTCTTCCAAATCTGAGTCATGAACACTCGTTGCCCGTCTCGCAGTTTCATCTCCACAGTTGCCGCGTAATCACCTGCATACTTGCCTTCGG
This sequence comes from uncultured Candidatus Solibacter sp., assembly GCA_964450255.1. Lineage (GTDB taxonomy): Bacteria > Acidobacteriota > Terriglobia > Bryobacterales > Bryobacteraceae > Paludibaculum. The sequence continues at coordinate 7,797 of CAYVDY010000120.1, forward strand.
GTTGTTCCAGCCTCTCTGCTAACCCGGTCTTGAAACGCACCCGGCAGTCCAAACCCAACGCCGCATCATCCCGCAGCGATTCCAGATGAAACTCCCCGCTGTGTTTGTTCGCCGCTGTCTGGCTGTTGGGAGCGCCCAGGCTGGCGGGAGTCAGGACCTTCCGCAGATCGGTGACGTCGTCCATCTCCGTGTTCACTTCGCCCATGCGCTGCAACATTCTCACCCGGATCAGTGGCGTGTTCACGCTGGATTCATGCTCATACTCCTGAATGCAGGCGTAGGAGCGGACCGAGAAGTACTTCACGGCCTCCAATGCGTTCCGGTCCGCCAGCCATGTCTTGTAGAAATCGTGGACGGCGTCGTCTACGGAATCCGGTGACTTCTTCTCAGCCGCCGCCGCCTCCAGTCGAGCCACGTCATTTGCCAAACTCTCGGTATCCGGCGTCCGGCGTTCAAACAGGCTCAACCACCATCGAGCGAGGCCATTCCAGCGTCGGACGTGGCCAAAGTAGTTGGAGCCTGCTCGAACGTCCGAATTGGCCGACGTCAGATGGCCGTTCACCAGCGCCTTCGGGCCGCGACGAGCGGTAATCCACATCGATATCCGCTCGTTTTCCAGTTCGCGTCAGCGAGACCTGAATGGACGGATCTCCGCCCTTCAACCTGAAATTGATGGGATAGCCGATGTGGTAGATCGAGTTGTCGCCAGTTCGGTCGAACTACTTCGACGCGTAGAGTTTGCGCAGAGCATCCGGCTTCAGCAGGACGTACATCCGGAACTGGTGATCGCCTCGTGCGTCCGGGATCTTTCCATTGACGGACTCCACTACCTCCACCAGATCCATTGCGGTGCCCAAAGACTTGTTGGTCTTCTGGTCAGTGAGATTGGTTGTGAGCAGCGCGTGCGAAATCGCGTCGAACGTGGTGCGGGCAGAGATGCTCAACCGGTCGAATGCAGTCTGTGCGCTCACGGGGCGCTTCAGTACTTTCTGGAGGTCCTCGTTCCAGCGCTTGACCAGTTCCTGCTGCGCCGGCCTGAGATCGGCATAGCTGTTGCCGCCCTCACCGTGAAGACCGCTGCACAACACCAGCGCCAAAGCGAACATGACTCGAGAGCTCATCCAAAGTAGGATCTCACGAGTAGCCGCACTTGGGAACGCAACTGCGGAAAACGGATAGTGATCTTCCTGGCTAGTACTTTGGCGATACCAAAGCGTCCAGTTTGTCCAGGTCGAAATCCGCCGACTTGCACAGCTCGATGATGGGCCGCTCCGCCGCCTCCACCTTCCGCGCCGCCTCGGCAACTAAATGCGCGATATCGGCCGGAACGATCACCGCGCCGTGCTTATCGGCGTGAATCAGATCGCCCGGATTCACGGTCATGCCGAAGATCCGCACCGGGCAGTTGAAGTCTTCCAGATGTGCGTAGGCGTGCGACACCGTCACCGCGCCCGCAAACAGATGAAAGCCCAGCGGACGCACCTCGTCCAGATCGCGTACCGTGCCGTTTGTGATCACGCCCAGGCTACCCAGCGAGCGGTGAATGTTTGAGTTCACTTCGCCCCAATACGCACCGGCCGCAGTCTCGCCCAGATCCTGAATCACCGTGATCTTCGGCCCGGGCATTTCGCGCGTCCACGCCCAATAATCCTTGCGGTTGATCTTGCGCTTGGCTGCCCCCGGCTGTGCGCTGTGGATCGCCGCCGTGCAGGCGTGCGCCACCACCACGCCGAACTCCGGGAACAGGCAGCGGATCCTGCCATCGGTGCACCCCTCGCCGCGCGGGCGCACCTCGAAGGTCTCGATCGCGTTCGAAATCGTCGGCGAGTTGAAGCTGCGCAATTCTGCAATCTGCGCGGGGGTGAGATTCGTGGAGGGCATCTCCATCATCATAGAAGAGAAGTGAAGACCTGGAAGCTCGTGCTCGAATACGATGGCAGCCGTTACTACGGCTGGGCCGAACAGACCAATGCGCCGCGCACCGTCATGGGTGAGTTGCGCAAGGCGGCCGAAGATTTCTTTCAAGGCCCAGTCGAGCTGATGGGCTCCGGGCGCACGGATGCCGGCGTGCACGCCTCCGCTCAGGTGGCGCATCTGCGGGGCAACCCCAAGCGGCCCTTTGCGCCCCAGTTGCTGCTGCGCGCGCTCAACAACTCACTGCCCGCCGACATTGCCGTCCTGGACGTCGAGGAAGCCCCGGCAAAGTTCCACGCCCGCCACGACGCCATCTCCCGCAGCTACATCTATCAGATCGCACGCCGCAAAACCGCCTTCTCCAAGAAGTTCGTCTGGTGGATCAAGGAACCCCTCGACGTCGAAAGAATGAGTCAGGCCGCTGAGCTCATCTCCGGCCGCCACGACTTCGCGCGCTTCTACTCCAAAGATTCATCCGGCGGCAAGGAGTCCACCATCGTCGTGGTTGCCTCCGCCGCCATCGAGGAAGACGACGGTATGCTGCTGTTCCGCATCGAGGCCTCGCACTTCATCTGGAAGATGGTCCGCCGCCTCGTGGGCGCGCTCGTCAAGGTAGGCCTGCGCGAACTTACCGTTGCTGAATTTGGCGCGTTGATCAACAACAAAGGCCCGTTGCATGACGTCGCCGCATGGACCGCGCCCGCTTCCGGCCTCTTTCTGGAGAAGGTGCGCTACCCTACAGTGTGATATTTTCGGATTCGGTACTCTTCCGGAACTTCCAATATGCGCACTCTGTCGTGTTTCCTCATCCTCCTTGTAAACGCTTGCCTGGCCGCTGAACGCCCGCACTGGGACAACCCCGCCGTCATCCAGGTCGGCACGGAAAAACCGCACGCCACGATGATGGTCTATCCGACGCCGGAACTGGCGCGTTCCAACCAGGCAGCCTACTCGCCCTGGTACCAGTCCCTCAACGGACCGTGGAAGTTCACCGGAGTACTTCGCCCTGCCGATCGTCCGCTGGATTTCTTCCGCTCGGAATACAACGACACCGCGTGGCGCACCATCCCCGTGCCCGCGTCTTGGCAGATGCACGGCTTCGACATCCCCATTTACTCAAACGTCCCGTACCCGTTCCCGCAGGACCCCAAGGCCATGCCGAACGTGCCCAAGGATTTCAATCCGGTCGGCAGCTACCGCCGCACGTTCACGGTCTCTCCGGCATGGGCCGGCCGCCAGGTGTTCCTGCATTTCGCCGGCGTCGATAGCGCGTTCTACGTCTGGGTGAACGGCACGCAGGTCGGCTACAGCGAGGACAGCCGCACGCCGGCAGAGTTCAACATCACCAAACACCTGAAGCCCGGCGCCAACACGCTCGCCGTGCAGGTTTACCGCTTCGGCGACGGCGCTTATCTGGAAGATCAGGACATGTGGCGCATGAGCGGCATCTATCGCGAAGTCTATCTCTGGAGCACGCCCGAAACCAATGTGCGCGACTACGAAGTGAAGACGGATCTCGACGCCGCCTACGCCAACGGCGCCATGACCTTAAAGGCGGATATCACGAAGCCTGAAGGCTGCACGCTGCAAGCCGAGCTGTTCGACGGCGTGAAGAGCGCAGGCAAAACGAGTGTCGCTTGCGCCGCTGCGGCGGAACTGAGTATCCCCGTCCCTTCCGTGAAAAAATGGACGGCCGAAACCCCGCATCTTTACCTGCTGCTTCTGACTCTGAAAGACGCCAAGGGCGCCACGCTGGAAGTGATCCCGCAGAACGTTGGCTTCCGAAAAGTGGAGATCCGCGGCGGCAAGCTCCTCGTCAACGGCCAGCCGATTCTCATCAAGGGCGTCAATCGACACGAACACTCTCCCGACACCATCAAGGTGGTGGACCGCGCCATCATGATCAAAGACATCGAGCTGATGAAGCAGTTCAACGTCAACGCCGTCCGCACCTCGCACTATCCGAATCACCCCGAATGGTACGCGCTCTGCGACAAATACGGCCTCTACGTGATGGATGAGGCCAACATCGAATCGCACCACTACGGCAACGGCAAAAGCGACAACCTGCTCACCAACTCGACCGATTGGTCCGCCGCGTACCTGAACCGTGTGGAGCGCATGGTGGAGCGCGACAAGAACCACCCGTCCGTCATCATGTGGTCGATGGGCAACGAAAGTGGCGACGGCCTGAACGCGAAACTGACCTACGAGTGGGCCAAGAAACGCGACCCCTCCCGTCCCTGGCACTATGAGGGCACCACAGCCAACGGCGGTTCGTCCGCCGACATCAATTCGTTCATGTACCCCACGCCGGAGCAGACGAAACGCTACGCCGCCGCGCGGCCCGATATGCCCCTGATCCTTTGCGAATACGCGCACGCCATGGGCAATTCCACCGGGGGACTGAAGGAGTATTGGGACATCTTCTATTCCGGGACCAACGCCCAGGGCGCCTACGTCTGGGACTGGGTCGATCAGGGCGTCTGGATGCCCGTGCCCGGCGAATTCAAGAACAATTCCAAGGCCACGCGTTTCCTTGCCTACGGCGGTTGGTGGGAGGACAAGACCCTCATCCGCAACGACGGCAACTTCAACAACAACGGCTTGGTCAGCGCCGATCGCAAGCCCCATCCCGGCCTGCACGCAATCAAGTACGCCTACCGCGAACTGCACGCCTCGCCGGTCAATCTGGTGGACGGCATGATCAAGGTGAAAAACTGGTGGAGCTTCACCAATGCGAAGGATGTGGCCGAGGGTTCCTGGACCATCCAGAGCGGCGGCGTCACCGTCGCCTCCGGACGCCTGCCCGAACTCGACATCGCTGCCGGCGCCGAGAAGCAGTTCACCCTCCCGCTGCCGAAACTCGCTGTCAAGCCTGGCGCGGAATACCTGCTGAACCTCAGCTTCACAACGAAGGCCGACGCGTCGTGGGCCAAACGCGGTCACGAGATCGCCTGGGAGCAGTTCCCGCTCCCGGTCAGTGCCGAAGCTCCGAAACTGGATGTCTCCAAGGCTCCGCCCCTCACCCTGGAGAGTGCGCCCGATTTCACCACCATCAAGGGCGCGAGCTTCTCCCTTCGCTTCGACCGTGCCAACGGCGTCATCACGTCTTATGTCTACAAGGGCACGCCGCTGATCGAGCGCGGCCCGCGCGCCGATTTCTGGCGCGCCCTCACCGACAACGACACAGGCGCCTGGAAGAACATGCGCCCGGCGGCGCAGCAGAACCCCGAGACCAACATCCGCCTCTGGCGCGAAGCTGCCCCGCAAATGACTGTTCTCGAGACTAAGGTGGAGAACCCCGGCGGCGGCGTAAGACTCATCACTATCGCCGAACTCGCAGGTATGGCCGGCGCGAAGGTCACCATCACCCATACCGTCCACGGCACCGGCGACGTCATTGTGGATTACGCCTACCAACCCGGCTTGGCGAAGCGCCCCATGATCCCGCGCATCGGCACCGAACTCGTGGTCTCGCCTGGTCTGGAGAACTTCACATGGTACGGACGCGGTCCCGCCGAGACCTACATCGACCGCCAGTTCGAAAGAGCCGGCCTCTTCAAGAGCACTGTGGAAAAGGAGTGGGTCAACTACTCCAAGCCGCAGGAAAACGGCAATAAGACCGACGTCCGCTGGGTAGCCCTCACCAACGCTCAGGGTGTCGGCCTGCTCGCCGTTGGCGCACCCATGCTGAGCGTGGGCGCCAAGCACTTCACCAAGGACGATCTGGAGCGGGCCGCCTACACGTTCATGATGCAGTCCCATCCCCAGATATTCCTCAACCTCGACATGCGCCAGATGGGTGTCGGCGGCATCGACAGTTGGACTGCCAACGCGCTGCCGATGGCGCCGTACCGCATCCCGGCCGATCAGGCGTATGCCTATCGTTACCGCCTGACCCCAGTCGAAGGCGACTTCAGCGCCAAGACCCGCGAACGGTTCTAAGGAGGAGTTTCATGCGCAAGCAAATCGTACTGGCCACAGCCGCTCTGCTCATGCTGGCGGCCTGCAAATCAACAGATTCAGGAGTGAAGGGTTCCGTGACAAAACAGGAGTTCGGCAAGACAGCCAAGGGCGAGGCCGTGGACCTCTACGTCCTCAAGAATAAGAACGGCGTGGAGGCTGCCATCAGCACTTACGGCGGTATCGTCGTGTGGTTGAAGACCCTCGACAAACAGGGACTTCTGGCCAACATCTCCCTCGGCTTTGACAACCTCGACGGCTACCTCAAGGAGCCTCCGTATTTCGGCGCGTTGATCGGCCGCTACGGCAACCGTATCGCCAAAGGGAAGTTCACCCTGGACGGCAAGGAGTACACGCTCGCCAAGAACAACGGTGAGAACAGCCTCCACGGCGGCCTGAAGGGCTTCGATAAACAGATCTGGGCTGCCGAGCCGAAGCCGGGTCCGGATTCGCAGGGCCTTGTCCTGAAGTACACCAGCAAGGACGGCGAGGAAGGCTATCCCGGCACGCTCGATGTCACCGTCACCTACACGCTCAGCGACAACGACGAGTTGTCCATCGACTACCGCGCCAAGA
>CAYVDY010000121.1:0-14223 GCA_964450255.1 uncultured Candidatus Solibacter sp.
CTGGCCAACGCCACCGGTCTCTGGCAGGACGTCCAACCCACCACCGCCAAGGTCCTTGCCGAGCGTTACTCAGTCCTCGACACCCGAACCGAAGGCCGCCCCGCCGCCACGGCCGCCCGGCTCGGTCAGGGCGAGATCATCCTGATCCCCGGCCCGTTCGGCGTCAACTACGCCGCCACCCACGCCGCCCCGCTCCAGGCGTTCCTTCGCGGCATCATCACTCCCCGCTTCGAACCCAAGGTCAGCGTGTTCGCCCCGCCCACCGTGGAAGTGGTTCTCCGCCGCAAGGACAACCAACTCCTGGTCCATCTCCTGAACGCCACCAACATGCAGGTCGCCGGCGACTTCGCCACCACCGATTACGTCCCCCACATCGGCCCCATCCGGCTCTTCTTCGGTAAGGAGAAGCCCAAATCCGTCACGCTCGTCCCGGACGGCTCCGTCCTCACCCCGCTACTCATCAAGGACGCCTGGATGGTAGAAATTCCCCAGCTCCACATCCATTCCGTGGCCGCCGTGGTAACATAGAAATGTTCGTTCAAAGGGGCTTGTAGCTCAGTTGGTTAGAGCGCTACCTTGACACGGTCGCGAGATCAAGGAGTTGCGGGTGCCGCTGTTGGGTTTTGAGTGGTTTACGGGCGTTCGATTTGGACGCCATTTGGACTCCAGGGGCGCTACCTTGCGGCATTGGACTCCAGGTGGACACCGAACGGACTCCAGTTGGTGGAGTCGTTGGACTCCAGTTCGTCGGTCAGTTTGAGGGCTCGTAGCTCAGTTGGTTAGAGCGCATCCTTGACACGGATGAGGTCGCAGATTCGAGTTCTGCCGAGCCCACCACCCCTCCTCCTTCTTCCCCGCAAATTCCCGATAGCGCTCGCGCTCGCGCGCGGTTGTACCCGTCGATTGCCAGTTGCCTCGCTGAACAAGTGATGCTCGAGGAGAAGAACCACGAGCGCTAATACAGGGTCAATGGCGCGGGCCAGTCCAGGCCGCGTGAGGCAAGGAAGCATGGTAGGAACAGAGTCAGCACCGCATCTTAATCAATTTGCGGGGTCTACTCCATCGCCGGCAGCGGGGGCCTTGCCCTGACCTTCTTCCCGGCCGCCTTCTTGGCCCAGTATCCACGCCCCGGCACGGGCACTCGGAACTTCCTGCATGTCTTGGCCAGTGCCACGTCTGACACTCCATACCGCGCTGCGACCTTCAGCATCGGCTCAGCCCAAACCTCCTCGTAGAGCTTCTCTCGGTTGTACTTGGCAAGGGTGTGATAGGAGATGTAGGTTGGTCGCCGTGGGGCTGGTTTTCCGCGTGCTGCGCCTATCCCTCCTGGTCGTGCCCCTCCTACCACCTTTCCGAGGGTTCCATCCCGCATGGCCGTCACCAGCCCCTTGATCCCAATCCTGCAGAGGTGCCATTCCGCCGACGACACGTGTTGTTGCATTCGCGGTGGGCTCAACAGCTCGCGGACCGCCTGCTCTGAACATGCGCCGTGCTTGAGCAACACCTGAAGGACTTCGGGGTGCACCTCTGGCTGGCACGTGCAGGCCGACCGCCGCAGGTCACTCATCGGCCGTTTGTCGTCTGGCCTCCAGAGCGCACCTGCCGTAGCCAGCAACTCGATGCACCCCACCGTCTCAGACGCCTTGTAGCGAGGAATGAGCTTCTTGAATCGCCAGGCATCCCAGTGGAAGCGGTCCAGGTGACACATACACTGATCCAGCGCAGAGGAGCCACCATTGGGCTTGTCGTTGGGTTGAACGCCGAGGCTGAGCAAGTAGGTGAGTGTATCCTTCCGGGCGAACATGGCCGCAGTGCTGAGTAGTTCCGCAAGGTTGTCACGGGCCGGGTCGGGCTTGAACTTCTTGAGGACAGCAGGGGTGTCACAGTAGGCTGCCGCGCGAAGGGCAGTGGTGAAGCACTCTTCATCGTCTCGAAAGTCGTCCAGGGCGGCTGGACCGCAAGATCGGGGATCTGCGCCAACCCAGAGCATGAGGCTGACCCACTTTTCGTCCCCCTTGTTCGCGTGGTAGCGCAAGGCTTGGCCGGCCTGCTCGCGTAATCTTGCCGCCAGTTCTGGGTGGGCCTCGATGCACTCCTTGAAGAGACGGAGCGCGGTGCGTACTCTGTTTGCGAAGGCCACGGCGAAGGGGGAGCCGGTGATGATGTCGGCGCCTTTGTCCAGGAAGTACCGGATCAGGCGCGGCTCCCAGTCGAGCAGAACCTCGGAGAAGGGGTAGGAGCGGATGTCGGCGCCGTGGTCCACGATCAACTCGACGAGGTCCAGGCGACGGGACTCCACCGCGTCGCGGAGGGCAGCGTTGAGGAGTGATTGGTCGTGGGTGTGCCGGGCAAGTAGTTCGACCAGGCTGTGGAAGCCGGTTGAGATGGACACCTGGAGCGGGGACTTCTTGATCTCAGGCGGAGTGAGAATGGATTGGCCAGCGGCGATCAAGGCATCGATTTCGTAGAGCTTGCCCGCGCGGCAGAGGGCGAAGAGGGAATTGGCCTCGTCCGGGGTGAGGATGGGTGCGGCTGACCTGGGGCGGGCGTCTGGGGTCGACTGGATGGACTGGGGAGCCTCCATGGTGGACATCAACTCAGGATGGCACCGGTGACGAGCAATGGCCAGGTGTAGAAGGAACCAGACCAAACTCCGTCGGATTCTCCCTTAAGTCGGCACCGACTGTGAGGTGCCTTGGGTAATCGGCGCGAGCCTGCAAAGTCCCTAAGCAAGATCAGGCCCGGTGCACTAACTGGGTGATCAAATGTTGATATCCAGTGACAATGGACAGTGGTCTGAGCCAGTCTGGTTTGTCCAATGAAAACAATTCGTCACCAGCGGTGACAACGCCTCATCCACCAAGATGTAGTCAAGGCGCCAACCAATGTTTCTCTCCCTAACACCTTTTCGAGTACTCCACCAGGTATAGTGTCCGCCGTCCGACGTAAAAAGACGAAAAGCATCTTTGAGCCCATTCGCTAAGAGCGCTCCAAACCAAGCTCTCTCTTCTGGCAGAAATCCTGCATTCTTCCTGTTTTCGGATGGATTAGCCAAATCGCGCTCTTCGAACGCCACGTTTAAATCGCCGGCAATAACCAGAGGCTTGCCACCGTCGCGGAGTTCCTTAACGAAGATGACAAACTGTTGTGCAAACGACTGCTTGTGGCCGAGACGTGTGAGCTTCCGGTGGCTGTGCGGAGCGTAGGTATTCACAAGGATAAACGGCCCGACATCGAGAGCAAGCACACGACCTTCATCATCAGTTTGCAGATCGCCGCACCCGCGGCTAATCCCGGTCACTGACAGCGATGTGGCTACCAATGTGGCGACGCCACTATATCCTCTCCGTCGTGCTGTGTGCCAGTAAGCATCATAACCCGCAAAGACAACCGGGCTAAGCAAATTCTCCTGTGTTTTCACTTCCTGCAGACAAACAAGATTACTCTTGCTTTCCGCTAGCCACTCGTTGAGGCCAGTCCGATGCGCAGATCGAACACCGTTGACGTTCCAACTTGAGATCCTCATAACAGAAGCAACCAAGCGGTCACGGTCATTAACAGTTTGGTAGCCAACAAATAACAGACGAACGCTATGGCACAGAGCGCTACCAAAAAGGACAGCCAGAACAGCCAACCCAACAGCGGAAGGTCATCCAGAAGGCTAATGAACCATTTTGGATTCGCCATGTCTTCGCCAGAATTCTCGATTCGGCCATCACAGAAGAACGGCACCCAATACTTGGAGCAGAACTCGCGCGTCAGCGAGCTGCTGTGGTCAATGCTTGCATGGATACGATCGGTCACGGAGCCGCTATTAAATCCAAAAGTGCCGGTGGCACCGTATGCCAATGCAAGTCGGTCAGCCAACACGGGCCACACGTCCAAGCGGCCAACCTCATTCACAATCAACGCCTGACCAGCGGTTGAGAAGTCAAAACCTGTTGGTAGCACGGACCCGCTAAACGCGATTGCCTTGAAGGAGTAGCCGCTGCTAATAAGATCACCAATAATATATGATCCGAAGCTGTGCGCAATCACACCCACCTCTGCAGTTGACGGCGCTCTTCTTTTTAGATCTGCGAGTTCCTTCTTAACCCTGTTGATTGCATTCTGCCTCAACTGGCGAAAAGGCAGAATGAATCGAATCACGTCAAGCTTGGAGTAACTCGTCGGCCAAGCGATGAGGCCGGCATGCTCTAATGTCGCCCTGACAGGGCACTCCCATAGGGCTCTGGTTCTAATGCCATGGACAAGTAGCACATACGTATTCTTGATACGAGCATCGCGACTCGTAATGGCCACCTTCTCGAGTAAAAGGTCTGAACATCGTATTAATAGGTCAAGACCGAATCTGCATTCCTCCCCATCTCGTAGTTTCTGCACCGGGATTGTTACTGTCTCGACACTGTGCTCCTCGCGCAGTAGTCGACAGTAAAACAAGCCGACGTCATCGGCTGGAACACAAACCAGCAAATGACTCTTTCCGGAGCGCTCAGCCGCGAGGTCGGTGCAGAAAGTCTGGAGTTCGTTCGTAGTGCACCACACTAAAAGGACGTCCGGTGGCTCACGCCGAATAGCCAGGAGTGCATCAGCAGTCACCTCATCTTGTACAACTACATCGAAACCGATCTGCCGAAAGAGGTCCGCCACTCTCGGAATCCACGGTGCAAGGACTGTATCTCGACAGGCGATTAGGCATACACGGAATGTAATTGCGAGCCGCTGCACCTGGGCCAGAACATCGTCAAAATTGACTCGATGCAATTGTTTCTGCGTCGCTTGCCGCCAAGTGTCTACTAGCTCGTCTGGTGTCATAACAAATTAGCGCTCTGGGCGGACAGTGGAAAGGTAGCTCTCGCCGTCGTCCGTAAGGCGCACGGAACCATCTCCAGCATCGCTCACGAAACCAATCGTTTTCAATGCCTCAAGTTTCTGATCCGCTTCAGTGTCAAACAACTTTAGGCCCTCGTCAAGGACTTTGGGTAGGAGGGCGCGACCACCGTTTTCGACCAGCGTGGTCAAAATAATTCTCGAGGTGATGCCATTAACGCTCGCAGAGTACCGACGGAACAGGGTCTCTGGCATGTCATCCGCCAGTTTGGCGATCTTTATGGCCTTTTCCGTTAGAAACTCATTCAGTCGAGCAGCACGAAGCAGCCACACACGCTTCGGTGTAGGCCTATCCGAGCTACCTTCTTCACTGTGCTTCTCTTGCAGGAGAACATAACGGTTCCCAAATACTGAATACTGAATTTCGTCACTAGTATTGTACGCGCGCACGTCCACGACTTGGTCGCCGATCAAGCGAATGGCAGAAAGTTTCTCCGTCCAGCTTTTTGATCGCCAAGAGCGCGCATTCCACTTCGCGACACCCTCAGGAGTGCGCCGGAATTGTTCAGGAATGTTATAAATGACAATGAACCTGGAATCTTCTCGTCTATTAAGCTCGGTGCATAGGCGACGGTGGAACCGGTCCGCGAGGGCGCGCATCTCTCCAGTAATGTGATAGCAGGGCCCTGCCTCCTCTCTAACAAGTACTTCAAGCAATTGTTCATTAGCTCTGAGGTGAACGGCCTTGTTGCCGTCGGTCGTCGGCTTGCTAAACGCGAGACAGTCGATATTTCGAATATCATAGCTAAAGCCAGCAGTGTGGAGTGTCGCGGCGAGCGCCGCGCGATCAACCCTATCCTGTTGCACGCAAAGACTCCCCCTGTTGCTCATCCCAATTTAGACGACGACTCCAAACGAACTCATCCTGATTTGGCTTAAATGAAAAGCATAGCGGGACGAGGTCGCCGTACTTGCGATGGCGAGACCGGTTTGTGCACGGGGTCTGCTTCGCGAGTTCGTGGCCGGAGACTTCATTCGCAGTTGAATGCTCCCACTCAATCCGTCCATTGAAATACCGTGCAACGCCGAACGCAGTACATATCAAGTTTGAGCAAATTCTTATGGTACCGTTGGGATGCACCATCACTCGTTCGCCAAGCTTCACGGGACAGTAACTGTAAAACTGTGGTCTACGTTCGAATTCTGCTTTGGGCACAAAACACTGTGGTAGACGAATGGAGATGCGAAACTGGTGAGTAGCTATCTTGCGCGTGATCTCTTCGTACACAGAGACCCAGTCTTCAGGGCGAGGCGCAAAGTTGCCGGTCCACGTATCCATTGGGATTCCGACTTTGAAGAGATCGTGGAAATTGATTTGAGTGACACCAAGAGCCTCGGCAAATCGGATCATCCTTTCCAAATTCAGTGTTCCATCGCTATCTCGCTCAAGAAGCATTCGCTGGACGCAGCACGTGATCGTTGTGCGATACCCTAAGGAAATGGCCTGACAAAGGGAATCCACGGCTCGGTTGAATGTGCCGGACCCTCGAAGCGGATCGTTCGTCTCCGGTGAAAAGCCATCTAGGCTGAATGCAATTTCGTCGAGTTTACGAAAGTCCGTCTGGTCAAGAAATGGCCTGAGTGCTTGACCGTTCGTGTCCAGTCGCACATATTCGTAACCCATCGCCCTCGTGCTCGCAAGCAACTCGAGCAATGGTCGACCTCCATCTCTATGTCCGTATAACGTCGGCTCTCCTCCTAGGAAGGTTACCTTGCCGGCTCCCATTTGACGGAATGTGTACAGCAGATCGATTGCGGAGCTAAGTCTAATCTCCTCTGTGATGAAATGAGAGATACTTGGCTTGTAGATACAGTGAGCGCACTCCAGATTGCATCGGTCCGTGATGTACATGAAGACCTGATGCAAGTTCCGGAAATGATCACGGAACGTCTTGTCGACTACAAGCGGGTTAGGCGTGGCTCCTCCTTGAGTACATCGTATCTGCATTATTCTGGGGGACGACACTTGAGACCCCTCCGACCAGCCACTGCGCTGGACACAGTAGACCTGTCAGCGACTGGATGCTTCAGATCTCGGCTCAACATACTTACCATGCAGTACCTGCAGTGTACTACTTGGCACCAGTGCCGTGGGGTGGCTGGATGGGCTCAATATACATCAGCAGCCTCAGTCCAGAGAGGGGGTTCTGAAGTACGCCCGTTCCAACGCGGCCGGTACCTGTAGTTCGCACTTTCGGGCCTGTGCAGGCAAGTCAAGGCCGTGGTACCCCAAGGCTCAACAGCTTCCGATGAGATGGTTCTACTAATACGGCTGATAACGTCGGGTGGCGCTGTCCGCCCGCATAATGCCCCAGACGAAGTAGGCAGGTGCGGCGAGGTTGACGCTTCACGCACCACTCGGAAGCTGAGATGCTATGCAATGTGGTCGACTGCTTCTTCGGTAGTACTATTCCAGTCGATTCAGTTGCAGGCGGCCATCTTGTTCAGTTTCTGCCGCTTCGACGCCTTCGCGCGTTTGTCCTGAATCCGGCGCGTCAGTTCGTCCTGCCGCTTCAACTGCACCACCGTGTACTCCTCGGTGATCCGGGTGCTCGCGTGGCCGGCGATCTTGCTGGTCTCGATGCTGCTGCCGCCGACTTCCTGCCGCCAAGTGATGTTGGCGCGGCGGAGGGAGTGCGGGCCGAAGCCGGTGAAGTCGAGGCCTTCCAGTTTCGCGGCGTCTTTGAGTGCGCCCCGGACTCCAGAGTCCCAGCGCGGTTGCTTCGCGTCATCTACCTGCGGGAAGACCCACGCGTTCGGACCCTTGTTGCGTAGTTTCTCGATCCAGGCGCGGTAGCGCGGCGCCAGGGCCCCGAGCGCCAGCGTTCGTTTGCTCTTCTCTGTTTTGGGCTCGTCGATGTCGCCGTGCCAACTGCGCTGCGCGATCTGGATGGTGCCGCGCTCGAGGTCGACGTGCTTGATCATCAGCGCCGTCACTTCGGAGATGCGCGTTCCGGTGTCGAGGCAGGTCTCGCAGATCAGGAGGTTGGGCTCGGCGATGTGCGCCAGCACTCGGGCCATCTCGTCCTCGCTCAGGATCCGCTTCTCGCGGACTTCCCACTTCTTCGGCAGCCGCACGCGGCGGATCGGGTTGGCGAAGGAGTCCGGGAGCAGTTCCCACTCCTGCGCCTTGGTGATGATGCCGCTCATGACGTTGCGGAGGTCGGCCATCGCGTACCAGGAGGCGCATTCACTCTGCAGCCAGTCCATCACGTCCTTGGCGCGGATCTGGTGGAGGCGCACGTCTTTCCAACGCGGCAGGATGCGGCCGAGCGCATACATATACTTCTGGCGAGTCGTCGTAGCAATCAGCGGCTTGCCGGCGGCACACCGCTCCACATAGTCAGTGCGCCACAACTCCGCCAGCTTGCCGAAGAGGATGTCCCCGGGCGCGGGCGCCGACTCCGGTGCGCGCGCTGCCACCACGGCCTTGGGCCGGGTGGTGGCGGTGTTCAGACTGGCGAGGAACTCATCCCGGATCGCACTCGCCTGCTTCTTGCTCAGCGCATCTTCACCCCGGCTCGGGCCGACGGTGTGGAACTTCCGCGACGTCTTCGTCGAGCCGTCCGGCAGGATCTCGTCGTGTCGGTAGCGGAAGAACCAGTAGTAGCTGCTGCGGTCTTTCCGCTCGTGCACCGTGGGATGCTGGACTCGTTTTTTCAATGCCGTGACTCCCGTCAGGGCTAGGAGGGTACCTTCCTTCGTCGCCATCGCTCAAGTCCTATCCTTGCCACCCATCGCGCTCATATCCGCACCGCCATCCCCGACTCCTGCTGGCAGATGTAGAGCGTCTCCCGCGCCCGCGTCATGCCGACGTAGAACTGCCGGATCACCGAGTCACGGGGCGCGCCGGCCTGCTGGTAGGCGGCATCGCCTTCGCGGCTCAAATCCGGGATTAGGTAGACGACGTCGGCCTCGCCGCCTTTGACGGAGTGGATGGTCCCGACTACGACGCGCGGAACGTCCAGCAGCGCCCGTGGGCCGCGCACCGCCGCAATGTCCGCCGGGAACTGCGCGCGTTTGAAGACGGTCGGGTTCAACCGGCGGCGCCACCAGTCGAGCAGTTCGCTGTAGTTGCCCTCGAAGGTCTGAAGGAGCGCTTCGAGCGCGCCGGGCTCGAACGTGTCGTCGAGCGTTTCGATGGTCGCTGTGTCGGCCGTAGTCAGGCTCGAGAGCTTCTTCTTCGCGCCGCGCTGGATGACGCCTTCGGAGTGGAGCCACTCGACCCAGAGCGCCAGGTCACCGCAGGTCCATGTCCGGCTGCCCTCGCCGAACTGTGGATGCGCTACGAGTAATGAAAGCACACGGTTCGAGCCTGCCCCGCGGCTCATTCGTAGCGGGTTCCAGAAGCCGTTCGAGCGGCGGTACGGATTGTGGAACGGAATGGCGTTCTTGCGCAGCACCTGGATGACTGGTTGGAGCATGTAGCCGCAGGCCGCGAGGAACATCACCGTCTGGCCGCGCTCGAGGTGCTGCAGCGCCGTTTTGAGGATGTAGTATTCGGGTGACTTGTAGGTGCCGCTGGAGAGGCGATTCAGTTCCCCGTCGAAGGGACGCGGCAAGTACGACTTCTCCTGCCGCCGCGTCACTTGCTCAATCCACCGGACAGCTCGCGCGTGGATAGCCCGCGGAACCCGGTAGCTCTGCTTCAGGATGATTTTGTGATCGTCCGGGATTTCCGGGTCGAGGACGGCGTCAGGTGTCGCCCCGGTAAATCCATAGATGCAGTTGTGTGTCGCAATGCCGTCCGCGATGTAGGTGTGATACTTTTCGACGTCCAGTGAGTAGACCAGCCCCCTGTAATGCCCGGTCTCGGTGTCCATTGGAACCCATACCACTCGGTTTGCACTGTCGTGAACCGGAACGGCCATCAGACGCGGCAACAGGTTCGCCGCCTCCACGATGAAAGCAGTGGAGCCACCACGCTTCGCTGCCGCACGCTGCGGCGAGTAGAGGGGAAATCGCGGATCCCGATGGTGGTCGAAGAGGCACTGGACCGCACGCAACGGGAGATCGTCCTTGAGCAAATCGAACAGGCGCCCGAGCGACTCTTCGGTGTAATGTGCAGCTCCATTCATCGGATGGAAGGTTGCCAGTGGCAGGCCGTACTTGGCGGCGATGTACGATTCGTAAATGCTAGCCTCGGTCCGGTTGTAAACGACCCGCAGAACCCACGCCGCATCTGCGTGTTCGAGACGCGCCCGATGCCCGAGGTGAAAGACCCCGTCGCTTCGAATCAGCTTGCACCAGCCCACCCGGAAACGGTACCCCTGCCGCATCAGGTAGATCACGTGCGCCCGCTCTAACAGTTCCCCCTTCACCCACCGGACCAGGAACTTGTGTTCTGGCGTGCAACGCGTTGACCTGCTGCCAGCATGGATCGTGTGCATGAGCCAGTCGTGCCGGCGCGAAGCTTTTCGGAATCGATAATTCCGGCCTTGCGTGCCGAAGATCCTCCCATCAGTCGGGGCGTACACCAACACGGCGTGGCGCTCTGGATCGAGATCTTCGATTGGGACTTCACCTCCCCTGGTGCGAACCATGGTTCCAGGAGGCTGGCACTGATCGTCATCGGCCGCGACGATGAAGTAATTCGCACGCTCGCCCCACTTGCGGATGAGCCGTAGCTGCATGCGGTTCAGATCCTGCGCTTCGTCCGCGAAGATCACTGAGGGGTGCTTGGGTGCGAACGGCACATCGCGGTGGGTGATATCGATCAGGTCGCAGAAGTCCAGTAGCCCGTGCGCGTCCTTGTACTGCTGCCACTTGGCGGCGAACTCGCGGACGATGGCCGGCCAGCCGCCCCTGGGGATCATCATGCCCCGCCAGCGGCTCAACTGCTCCAGGTACTCGTCGCCGGCCCTCTCCCTCTCGGATCCGTCGTCGCTGGCGGCTTCGTCACCATCGAGGCGGCCTTGCTTCTTCTTTGGCGTGATCTGGAGGTGCGGGTTGTCATTGTTCCAGTCGTCTACGTTGCATTCGGCGATCTGAGGGCACCCTAGTGCGTGGAAACAGTGCGAGTGCAATGTCCCGATGCGGTCTGGACTGAGCGGGAGTTCACGTCCAGCGAGTTCGGCCGCGGCAGTGCGAGAGAAGCTGGTCACCAGGACAGAGTCCTGGCCGAATCGCTCGACGGCGCGGCGGATTTGGCGGGTGAGGTTGGTCGTCTTGCCCGCGCCGGGCGGGCCGAAGATGCGGTATTCGGACGTGACCGAGTGGTCGAGTTGCCCGATGTCCTGGAGCGTTCCAGTGGCAGTGCGGTCAGTCGCGAGCATGCGTTGCCTCCTCCGAGTCCGCGTGCCGGCGTGGCGGATCCGATTGCGCGACGAAGTCACCTGGGTCGAACATCTCGGTGGGTAGTAGCCAGCGGCTCTGGTCGCGGAGACGGGCGCCCCGGATCCGCAGGCTCTTCGCGCCAATCACAGTCAGCATCTGCGCGATGGCTTTCACCGAGAGGTTCTGGAAGAGCACCTTGTTGAGGTGCATTTGAAGATCACTGGCAGAGACGGCGATTTGCCCGTTGATGACAGTGGGCTTGTGGGCGGACTGGATGGGCTGGCTCTCGATGGATGGAATGAAGGCGGTTTCGGACAGATATCGAGCCAGGTACATCTTGGTCGCGCCGACGGCATCGGTCTCGTCGCCGCCCTCGCGTTCCGTGAGTGCGTCGAGCATGGTCTGTGCCAGTTGCTCCCAGGCTTTCGGCTTGATCCGCGGGATGAGGCGATTCGTGGCGGCCGCAATGGCCACGCGGACATTGTTCTGGTCGATGAGCTTGGCGACGTTCGGGAACTTGATGGTTGCATCGGCAAGCTCCATCACGTAGGTGGGTTCCTCGCCCGTGATCTTCAAAAGGCGCAGCACTCGTACCACCTGGAGCACTTGAGAGATCCGTTCGCAGAGCCGCGCCTTGGCGGTCGCCGGGTCTTGGGGCGGGGGCTCTTCGGTGCTCTCCTGTGGCGGCACTACGGGCGGTGGCGGCGCATCGTCTGTGGTGCTTGCACGATTCGCAGCGGCAGAAATGGTCCGCTCGAAGTAGTCCGCACGGGTCCGCAGCTTCTGGGCATGGATCGCACGGTGGTGGATGATCAAATCGACGATCTGTTGCTCGCTGAGACCGGCCTCGATACCGAAATGAGCGAGCGCGAGGTCGTAGCCGCTCTGGCTCTGGTCGCGGAGGTCATGGCGCTGGCGGAGCCAGGTGTTCTTGAAGCGCAGATCCTGGGCCATCCATCCGTCCAGAACCTGCTGCGGGATGCGCGCCTTCGAGTCAACTGTCAGAGGCTTGTCGGCGAACTGCTCGGCCCACTCACGCGCTGACCGGCTTTCGGCTTCGGGGTCAGGGACGGCCGCGCAGTCGAGGAACTCCTCGAAATCACCGGGGCTGTAGCGGCGGCCCGCGTTGGAGTGGACGGCGACGATCTTGGGACTCCGCGGGTCTTTGGCATTGACGGTTCCGGGGATGCGGAGCACGCGTGCCAGGTCGGACAGGCGGTCGAAGGCCCAACCCTTGCTCGCGGCGTTCAAGCGCAGGAGCGTCTGCCAGCGGGTGATGAGGATGGCGGTTTGCTGCCTTTCCTGCTCCGAGTCGAACAGCAGCGGCTCCTTGAAGAGCCACCATGCGTGGGCGCCGTTACCGGTCGCGATGACCACCGTCGGCGCCATTTCCGCAGGGATCACGCTGAGCGCGTCTTCGATCGTGGTGGGGAGCTTCGTCTTGGCATGAGCATCGGACTGGAGATCAAGGTCTGCCCAGAAGCCGGCGAGCCCCATGATCTTGTCCGATGGGCAACGATGTGACGGACCGAAATCCTGGGGAGAGAGGCCGACGCCGACGTAAACGTCACGCCCGTGCGCGCCGGCAACAAAGGCTGAGGCGTCATCGACGCTTTGGAACCAGTGCGAACGCTTGCCGGCGAGGGTCCAAATCAGCAGGTAGGCGTGATCGGGCTTGGCGCCGAAGAGGTCATGAAGGAACGCTCTCGGGTCTGAAGTCACTGCGCACCTCCCGCCTGACTCTCCTGCGAGTGGTGCGTGCCGGGCTGCCAGCCTTCCGCCGCCGGGCCATACCAGCCCTCCGCCGTGCGCATGGCGTGTTCCAAGAAGGGTGATGCGAAGTCCCGCCGCCTGCCCTTCTGTGTACCGGAAAACATGAGCCACCGGTCGCCATCTCTGCGGAGCCAGACCGGTGTGGTCCCGCAGAGTGCGCGATAGACGGCGGCGTTACCGCGCGCCGCAGTGAGGGGCGTTGGTTCCAAGTGGATGGGCGCGGTGACGATCCACTTCTCCCACGAAACGAATCGCTCGCCGTTCCAGAAGCCGATGACGATGTCGTCATCCATTTCCGCGTCGGCGGGGATGTCGGCCAGCGACACCGACCGCGGTGGGGCGACGGGCTCCGGTGGCGACTCTCTGCGTGCCCGAAATTGCCGCCAGGCGTCCAGGCTGTATGCGGGCGCGGCCATCAGAACGTTTCCTCCGACCCTCCGACGATCGCGAGAGCCTCCTCGACATTGCGCGCCACACCCACCAAGGCACCGGACCGCTCCCAATCGCGCAGGCGCGCCAGTTGTAGTTCGGTCGGTGCGTTGCGAGGTCGTTTCACTTCGATCTCAAAGTGCCGCCCGCGGATCGAGCCATACAGATCCGGATCGCCGGTGACACCCATTGCAGTGCCGTGGCGCTTGCGTGCGACGACGCCGGGAAGACCGCGTAGCGCGCGCAGGATAGCGGCCACGATGGATGACTCCCTGCTGGTCTGCTTCACGCCCCCACCTCGATGCCCACTGCCCGCGCGACCGCCATGGAGATCGTCCGCGCCTTGTCGTCTCCACGCGCCTCTCCCACCTGCCGCCCGACGAGGACCGCTGCGGAAAACACGCCCGGGCGTTCCTGCCGGATCTCGTAGCGGTCGGGTGCCGCCGTCTCCAAGAGGCGCAGGGCGTCTTCCACCTTGTGCAGCGGATCGAATCGCCAGCGGGGCATCCACTGGCGGTTGCCGATCAGGAACCGGTCTGGCGCGATGCCCCACCCCATGACGCGCTGCGCGAGAAGTGCCGTGACCTGCTCGCCGGTCATTTCGATGCCTCCGTGATGTCGGGAAACCTCTCCGGCGCGGAGCCTTCCGATCGCCACCTCAGAGTGCGTACCCTGCGATTGTCGCGGTAGGCGATCCAGGCCTTGAAGAAGAGCGCGATGATCTCGATCACCGGCAGCTTCGCTTTGGCGATGCGGTTGGCCAGCAGTCGCTCGCGGAGGTGGTAGACGCCACTGAATTGGGAGAGGTTGGCTCCTTCGGCCAGGTTGTGGAAGACCTGGCCCCCCCTGGCCTCC
>CAYVDY010000122.1:0-14186 GCA_964450255.1 uncultured Candidatus Solibacter sp.
CAGAAGTCCTGGGACGCCGCGCAGCCTATGTAGGGCTGGGCGCGTGGAGTGTTCCAGCGGGGACGGCCGGTCTTGCGGTCCAGAGCAAGGAGAAAGGATCCGCTTGACTGATCGCAGAGCTGGATCAGGAGTTCGCCGGCCAGGATGGGCGAGGCCGACATGCCGTAGAAATTCTTGAAGGGACCCAGTGGGTGATTCCAGCGCTGCTTTCCATCGGGTGAGTAGGCGACCAGTCCGAAGTCCGGGAAGAAGGCGTAGACGCCGTACTCATCGGCAGCGGGGGTCGGCGAGGCTGGATCGTTGGCTGCGTAGATCTTCTGGACGCGGGTGCGCGGAAGTTCGCGGCGCCACAACTCGCGGCCGGTTTTGGCGTCGAGGCAGATGGTGAGGAGCCGGGTGGGTTCGCTGCCGGTGAGGTAGACATGGCCGCCGGAGATGACGGGCGACGACTGCGAGTACGGGATGGGGGCTTTCCAGACGACGTTTTTCGAGGGGGAAAACTCGACCGGGTAGCCGGATCCAGTTTCGACACCGGAACCGTTGGGGCCGCGGAACTGCGGCCACTGGGCATTGGCAGAGAGGCCTATTGCGGCCAGGCAACAGAGGAGCTGGCGGCTCACTTTCCGGCACCCGGCGCGCGGTACCTGGAAGGCAGCGCGAGCGCCTGGTCTACCTCTTCAACCGTGAGCAGCGGGGTTGTTCTCAGATTGACCAGTCCACTGGCGCCGGCACTGAGAGAGACGGCTGCGGCGGCTACATTATCCGGCAGATCCGCAATGATTACGACATCGTCGGCGCCGAAGGTGAAGTACATGGACTCCACTTTGCCTTTGATGGATTTGATGGCGGCCTGAACGGCGGCTTTGCGCCCGGAGGCTGTGTCCTTCGCCAGTCCCTGAAGCCCCTCCGGGGTGTAGCTGGCCTGAATCAGGTATTTTGGCATAGGTGTGTCCTTTCACTCGATCGATGGCTCGGAGCCCAGAATATTCTCGTGATTGTACAGGAGCGTACTCTGGGTGGCAACGAAAATCGGCCTGATCGCCCGGTTATTTGATGCCGACGATCATGGAGTCGGGCCCGGCGAGATGTTCCACTCGCGTCTCGCGGAAGCCGGCTTCGGGCATCCAGCCCTGGCAATCGGCGCCGGTATAGTCAAAGCCGCCGGGGGTCTCGATGAGCATGTTGACACCGATGTAGGTCGGCTTGCGCTTATCGAGAAAGAGGTCAGTTGAAGCGGTGTTGCGATACTGGCCGTCGATGCGCTGCAGGAAGCCAAGAGCGACGAGGGCGTCGAAGAAATCGCGCGCGGCACGGGGGTGCAAACCCATTCGGCCTTGCAGCGTATTCAGGTCCTCCGGGCGCCTGGCGAGTTCAGTGAAGACTTCCATCTCCACTGCGCTCAGAAGCGTCTTTGAGGCCCAGAATCCAAGGCCGACTTGCAGGATATGATCGGGTGTAACCTGGCCGCTCATGGTGAATCTGTCTCCAGCAGATACAACATTGTACACATTGAAGGCATCGCTGCCCCGATGATGCCCCGAAGATGATGCCCCGAAGACTCGAAGAGCAGACCAGGCAGCGGAGGGTATGCTATCATCGTCCTCCTCCCGGTCAAAATAGACTCAGGAGTAAAGAAAGGACCAACCGATCATGAGTAGCCAAGCCCTTGCCACAGTTCAGAACCTTTACGCCGCATTTGCCAAGGGAGACGTAGCCACGGTTCTAGGTTGTCTATCCGCCGACATCGCCTGGACAGAGGCGGCGGGCTTCCCGTACGGAGGGACCTATCATGGGCCGACGGCGGTTCTGGACGGGGTATTCATGCGGCTGGCGACCGAGTGGGATGGCTTTGCAGCAGTGCCTGCCGAATTCGTCGACGGCGGCGACACGATAGTGGCGTTGGGCACCTACAGCGGGCGCTACAAAGCCACCGGAAAGAGCTTTGAGGCTCGGTTTGCGCACGTCTGGAAGGTGCGGGACGGGCAGGCGTACAACTTCGAGCAGTACACGGACACGATGAAGGTGAACGTGGCGCTGCAAGCCTAAGGGCGGCTAAGTTCCGAGCCACTAAACCCGGAAGTGCGGCTTCAGCAGTTCCATGATCCGGTCTAGTTCCTTCATGTCTCCGTCGTCCATGGTGAAGCGCCGGGTATTGCGCATGACCACATTGCGGAAGATGCCCCGCCGCCGCAGAATCTCCTTCTGAAGCACGTATGTTGTCCTCCGCTCCAGGACAGCAGAGAGCAGGAACTTCATGAAAATGGTCTCGGAGTCTTTCTTCCGCCCCGCGTGGAATAGATCCCAGATCTCCGCCTGAATATCCGCAAATCCTGCGCCCGCCATCGTCCCGCCGGAACCTCGCTCCATCTCGTTCAGCAGATTCATCGCCCCGCCGCCGGTAGACGGAATCACCGGCCGCTTCCTCTCTCGCAGCACCTTCGTCACATCCTGCGTCACATCACCGTTTTCGAGTTTCAGGATCCGCACCGTCGGCAACTTATCAGAGAGTCTCAGCAGGAAGTCGGTGGTCATGCCGGGCGTTGATACCTGAAGGCATAACGGCAGTTTGGACACCGAAGCGATGGCGGTGAAGTAGTCTTCCAGGATCTCCTGATCTGCCGCTCCATTCGTCGGACCCAGTGCCTGTAGCCCGTCGGCGCCGATCTTCTCAGCGTGCCGGGCATACTCCATCGCCTCGAACTTGCTGACCCCGTGAACACCGATGAGCACCGTGGTGCGGCCCTTGGCTTCCTTGACGACGGACTGCGAGTACTGCATCCGTTCGCGGTAGGACAGCGAGACGGTCTCCCCCGCCCCGGCCGGCCACACTATTCCATGGACCCGCCCGCGCGCCAGGAAATCCGATTCCCTCCGCAGGCACTCCTCATCGATTTCCAGTGATTGATGGAAGGGCGTCTGCATGATGACGAAGATCCCTTCCCACTTGCGTAGAGCCTCAGACGAGGCGGCGGAGCTTTGCAGAACCTGCGCGGCCAATGGCGCGCCCAACATCAATCGACGCGAAATCCGATCCGGCATGGGATCATTCCTATCACGATTTCCGGTCCGCTGCTACCCACTCCTCTGATCTGCCATTACTCGGGCTTGTGGGTGGTGCGTTCGCGGGCCCGTTCACGGACAGGTTCGAGCAGGCTGGTGTTGAAACTGGCACCGTAGCCGTCAGTCTGGTGGTAGACGTAAGACTGCCAGGGGTCCCTGCCCCCCACACGTGGATCAGCGGTCTGCGTGAGGTAGTCGTCGAGACGTTTTCTGTGGGCTGCGAGCTGCGGCGCAAACTGCGCGTTAGCGGCGAGGTTGCGGACCTGGCCGGGGTCAGAGGCGATCTCGTAGAGCTCCTCTGCCGGACGCTTGCCGAGGCACCATTCGACTTGTTGGGGGAACTGCTTCGCGGCTGTATCCGAGAGTAGAACGTCTTTGGTGGGCGCGGCGTCGATGTCGCCGTGTGTCGTCTTGTTGGAGGAGAGGAAGGGTCCGCCAGTGGGCCAGCGGTCTGGAGCAAAGTTGCGGATGTAGAGAAAGTCCCGGGTCCGCACGGAGCGCATGGGGTAGGTGGCGCCATCAGGACGGCACATCGTATGGCGCTCCATGGCGGTGAAGACCTGATCCCGCGGATGATCGTCCTTGCCGGTGAGTAGCAGCGGCAGTAAGCTTCTGCCGGCCACACCGGCGGGACTGGGCAGACCGGCAGCAGCGAGGAATGTCGGAGCGAAGTCGGTGTGGCTGACGAGATCCTGGACTACGGTGCCGGCTTTCAAGCGGCTGCCCCAGCGAATGGCGAGGGGCATATGGACGCCCCAATCGTAGAGATTCACTTTGGCTCGCGGAAAGGGCATGCCGTTGTCGCTGGTGGCAACGATGAGGGTCTGCTCAAGAGCGCCGACTTCCTCCAGAACACGCAGGGCACGGGCGAGTTGCTGGTCGTACCACTCAATCTCCAGGTAGTAATCCAGGAGATCCGAGCGGACCTCGCGCGTGTCGGGGAGAAAGGGAGGAACCTGGGCGTCCTCCAGGCGTTTGCCGAGGCGGAGTCCGCTGCCCTGATCGTAGATGCGATGGGGTTCCTTGGAGCCGAGCCAGAAACAACAAGGAGCGTCTTTGGGCTTTTCAGAGAGGAAATGGCGGAAATTGGCGGCGTAGTCGGACGGCTCGATTCCAGTGCGAACGGGGGCGGCATGCTTGAGCGCGTTGTATTCGCGTCCGCAGGGGTTCCGGGTAGCGCCCAGAGCCTTCCAATTACCGGGCGCCCACCCCTTGCCGGTGTATCCGGTGAAATAGCCGGCATCTTCCAGCACATTCGGGTAGAGCGGAATCTTCGGCGGCATGGAGCCGTAGAGGACGCCGGCCTGCTCCTGTTGCCAGACGTGGCGGCCCATCAGGATGGCGCTACGGGACGGCGTACAGGATGGGCACGCAGAGAAGGAGTTGGTGAAGCGCACGCCTTCCGCGGCAAGGCGATCGAAGGCGGGTGTGGAGACGTGGCGGGCGCCGTTGGCTCCAGCGTCCAGCCAGGACTGGTCGTCCGAGACGACGAGCAGAATGTTAGGGCGCTGCTGCGCGGGCCGGGTGCAGGCGGCCGAGGCTGAGATCAGGGAGGAGGCGAGGAAATCCCGTCGGCGCATAGGTTCGGGCATAACTTTAGCCTATTACGGCCGTCTTATGCCCGATTGGGGATCGGGGGTGGCGCGATCCGCGAAAATGTAATCGCGGGTGAGCGGCCGCATACGGCTGCCGCGACGGGCGAGCAGGACCTGATGAACGTCCAGGTCGCCATCCTCGAAGTTCACGGCGGAACCGGCCAGATAGATAAGCCAGGTTCGATACGTCTCTTCGTCCACCAATTGGCGGCAGGCGTCTGCATTGGCCTGGAGGCGCTCGACCCAGGCGCGGCATGTGAGTGCGTAGTGCGGGCGGATGTTCTCGACATCCAGGACCTCGAATCCCGACAGTTCAGCCTCCCGGATGACGTCGGAGAGGTAAACGAGGGCCGTGCCGGGGAAGACGTTGCGCTGAACGAAGAGCGATCCCAGGTCGGGTGCAACACCCTGGCGCCGCACGATTCCATGATTGAGAAACAGGCCGTCGCGCTTCAGAAGGGTGCGCAATTTGGAGAAGTAGTTCCGCAGGTGCGCTCTGCCCACGTGTTCGAACATCCCAACCGAGACAATTCTGTCGTAGGTGCCCTGCATGTCACGGTAGTCGCTTTCAAAGACCGTGACGCGTTCCTGGAGATGGCGCTCCAGGATGATCTGGTTGGTGTGACTCGCTTGTTGCGGGCTGAGCGTGCACCCGACGGCGAATGAGCCATACTGCTCCGCCGCGTGGATGAGCAGGGCGCCCCAGCCGCTGCCGATATCGAGAAGGCGAGCGCCTGGCGGCAGATCGAGTTTGCGGCAGATCAAATCCAGCTTGGCAGCCTGCGCGTGCTCCAACGACTGGTTCGCGTTGCGAAAGTAGGCGCACGAGTAGACCATGCGTGAGTCCAGAAACTGGCGGAAGAATTCGTTCGAGCGGTCGTAATGAAACCGGATGTCCCGAGCCGACCGTGCCGCTTCCAGCCAGGCGATGGGAGGCATCTCGCTGAGCCGCCCGAGTCCTCCACTGAGCCAGGAGGCCAGGGCGGGCCGGGCCTGTGTGGTGTAGGCGCGGACGGCAGCAGGCAGGTCGCCTTCGACCCAGAACCGCCCGTGCACGAAGTCGAGTGCGGCACGATATGGATTGACGTGCAATGCGGATGGCATCTTTCCCACAATGCGAAACTCGCCGAGGCGGTCTTCGGGAATGGAAACGGAATGCATATGCTCAATCTCCATGCGGCCGGCCGGTCTTCGGCAATTTCAGGCACAGGCGCGCCATTCACTTCACCGCTGACCGGCATACGTCCCGAAGCCAGGCTCTTTCGGCAAGGATGGGCCGCCGAACACCTGGGCCCGGAACACAGACAGTTGCGCATTCGATTCGCGGTAATCGCCGGACCGGAGTCCGGCTTTTTTCGAGAGGGCCTCCAGGAAGCGCGTCTCCGTGTATTCGCCTCTGGATGCGACTTGCGGGAGCAGCAGGCCGGAGTGGGAGCCGTGCTCCAGGAACGCCCCGTCCTGTCCGATACGGAACGACTTCCAGTCTCGGATTCGCTTCATAGGGGTCAGAAGCGAAATCTCAACCTCAAGCCCCTCCGGCACACGGGAGCGCCGGAAGAACCGCGGGTCGTCCAATGCAGCCGCCAGGGCCATTTCCGGAACAGCCTCGGCCAGCGGGAGTTTTCTCGTCCGCATGCCGACACAGCCAAACAACTCGCCGTGCTCGTGCAGGCTTACGAAGACGGGCGCACAGCGGCTCAACATCGGGCTGCTACCGGCCGGCGGGATCGGCTTGCGCTCACCGGTCAGGGAAAGGTGCTGGAGGGTCGTCCGCGCGCTCGATAGCAGCGAGTGCTGGACCGCTTCATCCGCATAGAAGGAGTCCGCACGGAAATAGCCAAGAGAGGCGTAGCTGACGCTGTGCTGGAAATCGCCGGTGAGATCAGCAGATGTCTGGTAATCCAGTGTTTCCTGGTACACGTCATCGCCGCCCAGGCTGGTGAGTGTCTCAAGCAGGAGGGCAACCGGCTGGCCGCCACAGACGGTGGAGTGGAGCTGGTGCAGGGTGTCGAGGAAGAAGGAAGAATCGAGACTTCCAGCGATGTCGATAATGCCGGAATCGAGCTCAGAGAGCTTCTCACCGGCATCCGCATTGGCGGGAAACGGCAGATAGGAAAACGCCCGCCCGTAGTGAGTGAGATCTGAGCTGGCCATGAGAATGTCGCCGGGCCGGAGATGTTGCGCCAGAATCCGGGCGGCATCACGCCGGCGCGATTCGCTCATGGAGCCCACGTACAGCGGAACAACCGGTACGTGAGGCGCCGCTTTTTGCATCATCGGGAGCTGAATTTCCACAGAGTGGTCGCACACGCGGCTCTCAGCGATCATCGAGAACGGGCCTTCTGACGCGAGCGCCCTCGCCTCCACCTGGTCCACGGCGATCTCGCCCAGCGGTGTCTCAAATGCCGCTACGTCTGGTATGGTCACGTCCGAGGTGCCGCCGCGATGCGCAAAGCCGAGTAGGAAGACGCGCTGGGGTTTAGCGGCCCGCAAATGGCGGAAAGCGGAAGCAGCCACGGTACCGGAATAGATGAGGCCTGCATGAGGGACCACAAATGCCAAAGGACGAGCAAGCAGGTTCGGACCGGTCCTCTGCACAGAGGATTCGCAGAGCCGTTCGAGCAGTGCCTCCAATTCCGCGCGATTCTCCGGATACCATGAGCCGGCAAATGGTGTTGCGTGTAGAGTCGCCATATCATCACCCACAACGGGCTTGGATCGTGCCATGTTCCTCACCTGCCCGTCGCGCGCCGGGCCGCCAAAAGCCCGGAATCGCCGACCGGCACTGCGGGCAGGCGCCATCCTCCGTGATTCTGTTCTGCATCAATTCAAAGCCGTGGCGTTCCACCAGGAGCGCGCGGCAGTTTGGGCAGTAGGTGTTTTCGAGATCGCTGCCGCGGCCCGGACGGTTGCCCGCGTAGACGAAGCGGAGCCCGGCGGCGCGGCCGATGGACGCGGCACGCTTCAGCATCTGTTCGCTGGTCTGGTGTGGCGCGGTCATCTTGTAGTCCGGATGGAAGGCGGAGACGTGCCAGGGAATGTCTGGAGATACGCTGGCCACGAAGCCCGTCAGCGCCTCCAGTTCGACCTCCGAATCGTTGAAATCAGGTACCAGCAGGGTCACGATTTCCAGCCAGAATCCCATCTCGTGGATACGGACGATCGAATCGAGGATCGGCTGCAGGCGGCCGCCCAACTCGTGATAGCGGCGATCGTCGAAGCTCTTGAGATCCACCTTGTAGAGGTCCACCCAGGGCCGCAGGTATTCCAGCACCTGGGGAGTGGCGTTCCCGTTGGAGACGAATCCCGTTGTCAGCCCGGCCTGGCGCGCCTCGCGGAATACGGCTACTGCCCATTCGCTGGTGATCAGGGGTTCGTTGTAGGTGCTGACGACGCTGGCTGCGCCCTGGCGCACGGCAATCCTGGCGATCTCAGCAGGCTCGGCTTCGCGGAAGTCGAGATAGGAGCGGAAATCGCGCAGCGCCTGGGAGGAGACCCAGTTCTGGCAGTAGCCGCAATGGAGATCACAGCCGAGCATGCCGAAACTGAGGGCATGGGACCCAGGCAGCGCGTGAAAGAAGGGCTTCTTTTCGATTGGATCGCAGTGCAGCGAATTGACGTAGCCGTAGGGCGCCATCAGCTTGCCGTTGCGATTGAATCTGACCTTGCAGACGCCGGGGAATCCGGCAGGGATGGGGCAGCAGTGGCCACAAGCGTAACAGCGGACGCGATTGCCATCCAGCGGCTCGTACAAATCGCCCTCTCGCGTGAGCGAGAGGAGTTGTTCGGCCAACGTCATCGCCGGCACCCAGTCCTATTGTAAGGCGGGAACTGGAGAACTGTGCCAGCGAATTGAGGAGCGCCGCTGGAGGGAGGCTCCAGCGGCGCCTGAGCGGGCTAGTATTCGCGGTCGATCTTGATGCCGGGCTCCGGCACCGGGTATTTGCCATCGGGGCCCATCTGGACTGGCGCGGGGCCGTCCATGGTGAGCTTGTCGACGTTGGGTGCGAACTCGTGGGGGCAGTTCAGCATCTGGTCGAAAGTGATGATCTGGCCGGTGTGGGCAGCCATACGGCCCATAGAGGTCACAAGACTGGCTTCGGCGCCGCGCTTCACTTCGTTGTAGGGCTTGTTCTGGCGGATGGCGTCCGTCAGGTCGTCCCATTCCCACTGGTATGGGCTTTTCTCGGGCTGAGGGAAAGCCCAGACGACGTTGGGATCGGAGGCCAGCGGCAGGTCTTTCTTCGAGAGTACGCGCGGGATATTGTGGCCCTTGTAGATGCGGGTCATACCGGGAGCGTGGGAAAGGGTAGAGATTACCGCGGAACCTTTGGAGCCGTGGGCATAGCTGGCGAATTCGTCGCGGCAGCCTTTCATGTTGCGGCCGTCGAAATAGAGGCGGGTGCCGTCGGGGTAGACGTATTCGACGTGGTACGAATCGAGGTTTTGATCGAGTGAGTCGCCGCGATAGTGGCGCCCGCCGACGGCGTGAGCCTCCACAGGCCAGGCATTCTTCATCCAGGAGCATTCGTCGATCTGGTGGATGTAGTAGTCGCTGAATACGCCGCCGCTGGCCCAAAGGAAGGCGTGGAAGCGTTGGATCTGATAGGTGAGTTCGCTGACGCCGTCGGGCCGGGGACCGGCGACACCGCCTCCCTGCCCCATGCGGTACCCGCGCATGGCGATCACATCGCCGATCTGGCCGTCCTGGATGCGCTTGTGGAGCTCCTGGCGGGCGCGGCAGTGGCGAACCATGAGGCCGACGCCGACTTTCAGATTCTTCTTGGATGCCTGTTCGCCGAGCGCGAGCATGCGGCGTGTGGTGGGGCCATCGACGGTGACCGGCTTCTCCATGAAGCAGTGGAGCCCTTTGTCGATGGCGTGTGTGAACTGCACCCAGCGGAACGCGGGCGGAGTGCCGAGGATGACGACGTCGCCGGCCTTCATGGAATCCATGGCCTGGCGGAAGGCGTCGAAGCCGAGGAAGCGGCGCTCCGGCGGCACGTCAACGAGGTTGGCAAACTGGGTCTTGAGCTTGTCGTAGCTCGAGTTCAGTTTCTGCGGAACGACGTCCGCCATGGCCACGAGCTTGACTGGGCCGTTGGTGACGGAGAGGGCGTTGACGGCCGCTCCGGTGTCACGTCCGCCGCAGCCGACGAGGGCGATCTGGAGCGTATCGGTGCCGGCGGCGTGGACATGGGGCAGTGCGACACCGGCGAGGGCGGATGCGCCGGCGATGTGACCTGTGCTGGCCAGGAAGCTACGGCGCGAGGTGACGGGATTCTTGATTTCAGTCATGGCGGGGACTCCTATGTTCTCAGGACAGCTTATCTCATGAGCGAGGCGGATGGCGGGGCGGGCGGATGGGCCCGGTCGCAGAGTGGAGGCTGGCGGGCGTCAATGATAGATCGCTCCCGTGGAGATCGTGTACGATTGCATAGCCCGGAGAGGCACTGAGTCGGACTCCCACCGCGCGCATCGCTTGACACTCATTGTGCGCCGGAAGTTTGGCGAACTGCCGCACGGACGGACATCGCCAGTGCGAGACGCGGTTCTCGGCCACAACCAGCGCAGCCGCAACGAGAATCCGCGCTTGGAGAATCTCCGGCAGGGGATTGCAGCATTTACCGGGCTGTTTACGATGCCAGCACGGTGAGCGCGCCCGCTTCGCTAAGCCCAGACGCCGTCACCGCACCAATGCGCAAATCCACCATCTGATTGGCGGTCCGGGGCGTCGCCAACTCCACGTTCAGATAGTTCTCCGTCAGAGCCTTGCCATTGTCCAGAGTCACGGCGCTCAGCGTGCGCCCGACCATTCGGCGGCGAAACTCCAGATTCTTCTGTGCCGCCAGATCGCGCAGCAGTCGCGTACGCTCCTTGCGCGCCGGGTGCGGCACAGGGTCCCCTGCCTCAGCGGCCGGTGTGCCGGGCCGTGCCGAGTAGGTGAAGACGTGCAGATACGTGAGCGGCAGGCGCTGGATGAGCTCACAGGTCTCCCGGAACTCCGAGCCGGTCTCGCCGGGAAACCCCGTCATCACATCGGCCCCGAACGCCGCGTCTGGAAGGAGCGCGAGGGCGCGCGTCAGCCGGTCTTCAT
This sequence comes from uncultured Candidatus Solibacter sp., assembly GCA_964450255.1. Taxonomy (GTDB): domain Bacteria; phylum Acidobacteriota; class Terriglobia; order Bryobacterales; family Bryobacteraceae; genus Paludibaculum. Next base: position 10,753 of record CAYVDY010000122.1, read on the forward strand.
AGTGGCGCGCACGATACCGCCGCTTCATGCGTTTCAGCACGTTGTCTGAGCCCGATTGCAGCGGCGCATGGATATGGGGCGCGATCCGCCGCGACCCGGCCATCACGTTCAGCAGTTCGTCGGTGAAGTCCATCGGCTCGACGGAGCTGATCCGAAGGCGTTCGACAGGCGTCTCGTTCAAGACCACGGTCAGCAGGTCCGAGAGACGCATTCGCTCTTCCATCTGAAAGCCAGCTTCCCTGCCCCAACGCCCCAAATTGATTCCAGTCAACACCACCTCGCGATACTTGGCCGACAGTGCCCGAATCTCGCCCAGCACCTGCGCGAGCGGCATGCTCCGGCTGCGGCCGCGCACCGAAGGAATGATGCAAAAGGTGCACGGATTGTTGCAGCCCTCCTGAATCTTCAGGTTGGGCCGGGTCCGATCCCCAAACGCGTCATCCACCGGCGACGAGAGAAAACCGGTCGCCTCCGAGATGTCGCCTACCAGGATCTGGCCATGGTAGGGGGCCGCCAGAAACTCCGGAATCTCCGTCTTGTGCGAATTGCCGACCACCCAGGTCACACCGGGAATCCGGCTCAGCTCTTCCGGCGCCCGCTGTGCGAAACAGCCCGTCACGAGGATCTGGGCCTCGGGATTCTCGCGATGCACGCGATGAATGCTCTTACGCACGTCATCATCGGCCGATGAGGTGACAGTGCAGGTGTTGAGAATCACCAGATCGGCCACACAAGCCGCATCAGCGGCCTCATATCCCTGCTTCTCCAAAAGGCCCTCCAGAGCCGCCCCGTCGGCCTGGGTAGCGCGGCAGCCGAAGTTCTGGATGAAGACTTTCCTCACCCTGCCAGTTTACCAGTACCTCCCCCATTCAAACGGAGGAGTAGTGGTTCTGCCCGATGGCCTGTCGGCGAACATCAGCCGAATATGAACATGTATGGCCTCGGAACGGTTACTCAGTCAGGACGAGATCGACAGCGTATTCCGCAGTAAGCAAGGGGCGAAGGCGGAAGACGACCCCTCCCGGCGGGCGCAGCCATACGACTTTCGCCGTCCGGATCGCATCGCGAAGGACCAGCTCCGCGCCATCCACCTGCTCCACGACAACTTCGCCAGGTCCCTCGCCTCCAGTCTCTCCGCCTACCTGCGCGCCTACGTGATGGTCAATCTGATCTCGGTGGAGCAACTCTCGTTCCTGGAGTTCTCCCAATGCCTGCCGGCGCCCACGTGCATCGTGAGTCTCGGGATGCGACCCTTCGACGGCAGTGCGGTCCTCGAGATGAACCCCTCGATGGTGTACCCCATCCTGGAAATGCTGCTGGGCGGATCGGGCAAAACCGCGTTCAAGACCAACCGCGAAATCACGGAGATCGAGCAATCCATCCTCGACGGACTGTTCCGGATCATCCTCCACGACCTGAAAGACGCCTGGAGTCCCATCTCTCAAATCAACTTCGCCATCGAGACCCACGAAACCGAACCACAACTGCTTCAGATCCTCGCCCCCAACGAAGCCGTCGTTACTGTAGGCATGGAGATTCGCATCGGCGATGTCGCGGGCATGATGAATCTGGGCATTCCTTCCATTATCATCAAGATGTTGCGGCAGAAATTCGACCAGCAATGGTCCGTGCGGAAGTCGGAATCCACTGAGGAGGAACGGATTCGAATGCTGAAGCTGCTCAAGCCATCCACGCTCAAGTTCGACTCCCGCCTGCAAGGCCCCACCCTGACTGTGGAGCAGATGCTGGCGCTGAGCGACGGCGATACCCTGGCATTCGATTACCCCATTGACAAGCCGGTGGGTCTGCTGGTCAACGGTTCCCTCAAATTCCAGGGGCACGTACTCACGAACGGCCGTAAGAGAATGTTCGAGATCGAAACCGTCCACACCCTCGAGTGACACACCCGGCTTCCGGCCCGGAACCTGACGACTCCTCCAGTGCCTACTCACCGGACTCTCATATTTCATTTGGAGAGTCCAGGCCGGCACGGCCTTCTGGTTCCGGGCCGAAGCGCGCAGTGTGGACCACATGCACGGCCTCAGAAGCGCGAAGAATCCAATCCGTTTACCCTGCCCCTGTATCCTACTCCCTCCTTGACTCATTCTTCGGATAAGTTTATCCTTTTACCGTAAAGGCAGCCAAGCCTTGGCCTACGAGTGGCTTAGCAGCGTTACCGCAAGGCGCTCTTAACGTGTTTTCGTCTGTTCGGGCTGCTGTCTAGGCCGCGAAAGCTGCAGGAGCATTTGAAATGCCTCCAATTGAGCCGCACCTGCCTGGAACTCCTGACCCGGAGGCGATTCGGCACGCACTGCGCCAAATCCTCGCATCCCGGTGCTTCGCCGAGGCTGAGCGACTCCGCCAGATGCTGGCTTGGCTGATCGACGAGTCGCTTCACGGCCGATCCAAGCAGATCAAAGAGTCCCTGATCGCGATCGAGGTCTTCAATCGCGGTCCCTCCTGGGATCCGCAGTCTGACGCTCTGGTTCGGGTCCAGATGCGCAACCTGCGCCAGCACCTGAGCCGTTACTTCGAAACGGAGGGCAAGGACGACCGCCTTATCGTGACTATTCCGAAGGGCAGCTACGCCCCCTGCCTTACCTGGAAGTTGCCGCCGCCAACTCCAGAGCAGGAGCCGCCCAAACCCCGCTTGAGAAAACGGCGGCTTGCCGCCGTCCTGGCCGTTGTGGTCTTCGCCATCATCTCGATCTTCGCATGGCAGAGACGAGCCAGCGCCCCTGTACGCCTGGCCGTTTTGCCCTTCGAGAACCTGTCGGGCCAATCCGCACTGGCGCACGTCGCCGCCGGCTTGACGGAGGAATTGACGTCCATGCTGGCTCGCTCACCCAACTCGCGCGTCGCCGCCACGTCAACCAAAGGTGTCACCGAATCCCAGGGCCTGGCGGCCGCCGCCCGGCAATTGGGAGTGCGCTATCTCGTCTCCGGATCTGTCCGCCCGGCCGGAGACCAGCCAAACGGCTCTTGGTCGATCACCGCCCGGCTCGCGGATTCGGAAACCGGAACCATTATCTGGTCGGATCACTATGTCCGGGATGCTGCATTTCTGGAGTCTCTGCCGGAGGAGATCGCCGGAGCGATGGCCCTAATACTGAACCTCGGCCCTTCGCCCACTCCTTCCAACATCAGGGCCGCGCCCCCGATCAGTTCAGCCCACGACGCATACCTGCGAGGCCTCTACCTTCGCAGCCAGCACGACCCTGAGCGTCTCGAACAGGCCCGCCTGGCGTTCCAGCAAGCCGTCGATGAGGCTCCAACCCACGTCCGCGCCCGCGTCGCGCTGGCCGACACCTGGCTCACCATCGGTTTCCACGATACCGCCAGAGCATCAAGCGCCTTTGCCGAGGCACGGCGTCAAGCTGAGCAGATCCGCCGGCTTGCCCCAGCGGCCCAGGGGCGTTCGGTCGAGAATGGGC
>CAYVDY010000123.1:0-6850 GCA_964450255.1 uncultured Candidatus Solibacter sp.
TGACGCCGCCGGTGACGCCGCCAGTGACGCCGCCAGTGACGCCGCCGGTGACGCCGCCAGTGACGCCGCCGGTGACGCCGCCGGTCACGCCACCCGTGACGCCGCCGGTTGGGCCGCCGGTCACGCCACCCGTGACGCCGCCGGTTGGGCCGCCATTTGCGCCCCCTTCCGGAACCCTCCCGCCGCCGGGCCCGGGAGGACTGCCGCCCGGCAACCCAAGCGCGCAAGGGCCGCCACCTCCGGGCGGAATACTGTATCCGCCCCCGGGCACACCTCCGCCGGCGCCGCCACCGACAGGGACGGGAGGACCGCCATCGGCTCCGCCACCGGACATTCCGCCGCCGGCTCCGGTGCCGGAACCCGGCACATATCTGATGATCGGCGGTGGCTTGGTGGCACTGGGTGTCCTCAAGCGGAGGAAGCGGAATCGCTGAGCGGTTATCTCTTCAGAAACCGCTGAGTCCAGGAGCTTTTATCCGGAGAAAACTGCCTTGCCGCCGCTGCGAGGTAAGGCCGGAACTGGACCATCCACCAGTGGGCCAAGCCCATCGTCCGGATCTTATCGAGGGTCTCAGAGTAGTGTTCGAGAATGTGGGTGGCAACCGCGTCGCCGGTAACACGAGCCGCCACCAGTGACGATTTGCCGAGCCAGGTTACGCCGCGCGGCAGACGGGTGACGGCATCCAGCGCCAGGAGTGCCGAGAGTTCGAAGACGGATCTTCGCTCGCGCCGCGCGGTTGAATCAAGATCCCGCCAAGTGCGCTCCAGCGCGTCAATTCCAGGAAGGCGCGCCGGACTCAGGCCGCGCGCGCTGCTTTGAATGGCGGCCCACTCCTGCCGCAGCGCCGCCACATCCAGCGGCGGCGTGTTGATGGCCTCTGCCGCCCTTCCGGCGGTTTCCTCGAGTGCGTCGAGGATCTGATCGACAGTGGATGGCCTGGACTCCGGCGCGATCAAGCCCTCGGCCCGCAGAGAGTCAGCGATCTCTCCGATCAGCGAGCGTCCCGCGCCGCTCAGGTCCGCCAGCGCGGCCAGGACCCATACCGGGGAGGCGCGGAAGGTGAGGATGCCGATCAGTTCGATGCCATTGCCGGCCGTGCGCCGCAGCAGGAAGTCTTCAGCGAGCTTCGTACCGGGCGGGTAGACGCCTTCCACTTCGCCCACCTGCTCAATGAGAAATCGAAGCGCGGCTTCCACCAGACTGCGGTAGAGGCGGGTTCGGCGTATCGAGGCGGGCAGGGCCGCTTCGCCCAGTTCATTCAGTAATCCGCCCGCCAGGGCGGAGGTAGACCGCAGCACCCTTTCAGGGAGCGAGAGGACATAATCACGGAGAGCCATCGCCTGGTCGCGCACGGTGATATGGTAACTGTTTCGGGAAAATCAATGAACCAACTCAATCGCCGCAGTTTTCTGGGGGCCGCCACTCTCGCCGGCGCCTCGCAAGTTTTGGGTCAGGAGAAGAAGCTAAAGCTGGGCCTGATCGGCTGCGGCTGGTATGGGCTGGTGGACCTCAATGCAGCCTGGGCCGTGGGTGGCGTGGAGTGCGCGGCACTTTGCGACGCCGATACTAAAATGCTCAGCGATGCCGTCGCCGAGGCGGAGAAGAAGCAGGGCGCCAAACCGAAGACGTTTAAAGACTACAAGGAAATGCTGGCCATGCCCGGACTGGACGGCGTGATCATCGCCACGCCGCCGCACTGGCACGCGCTTCAATTCATCGAGGCATGCCGTCACAAGCTGCCCGTGTATCAGGAGAAGCCGCTGGCTTACGACATCGGCGAAGGGCGCGCGATGGTGGCTGCCTGGAAGAAGGCGGGCAATCTGGTGCAGGTGGGCTTCCAGCGGCGCCAGAGCGATTCCTTCAAGGCGGCGAGGGAGTACCTTCAGGCCGGCAGCGCGGGACGCATCGTGCAGGTGGATGTGAATATTCACTATGCGGCGGGCACGCCGGATCCGACACCGCAGGCTCCGCCGGCAACGCTGGATTGGGATCAGTGGTGCGGCCCGGCGCCGAAACTCCCGTACTCGCCAGCCATTGGACACCGTTCGTGGCGGCTCGAACAAACCACGGGCAACGGCCATTTAGTGGACTGGGGCATTCACCTCATCGACGGCACTCGCAGGTTGTTGGGCGAGAGCATGCCGAAGGCGGTGACGGCGGTGGGCGGCCTATACGCGCTGAAGGGCAAGATCACGACGCCCGATACGCTGACGGCGCATTTTGAGTTCGAGACGTGCCCGGTGGTCTGGCGGCACCGGCTTTGGGGCGCGGTGGAGCGCGATCCGGAGTTTTCGAACGGCGTCACGCTATTCGGCGAGAAGGAGACGCTGTTTGTCAGCGACAACCGCTGGATGATCCTGCCGAAAGGCCGCGATGCGCAGCGCAAGGTCATGGACGTGAAACACACGCCAGAGGTGGGGCCGCGGCACATGAAGGAGTGGCTGGACGCGATCCGCGGCGGCGCCAAGCCGGCATGCACGCCGGAGGACGCGTTTCTCTCGACCGCCACGGTGCAGTTGGGGATGATTGCGTATCGAGCGGCCCGGACGATTCAGTGGGACGCTAAAGCGCAGAGGATTGTGAACGATCCGGCAGCGGCGAAGATGATGGTCCGGCCATACCGGGCGCCGTATCGCCACCCCGGCGTCTGAGCCATCGCGTAAGCTGGAGATAAGATGAGTAACCCGGTCGTTCCGCTGACTCTCGAGGGCGCCTCCGTTCTGCACCAGATGTTTCGCGTGCGGTGGGACGAATGGCGCACGCTGGACCATCAAACCCGACACTCGATTCTGAGTGAGGCCACGGACTGGCTCCAGACACAGGAAGCCGCCGAGGGCGGTGAGCAATCGGCTGCCTTTGCGCTGCTGGGGCATAAGGGCGACCTGTTGCTGCTCCACTACCGGCGCGATTTCGTAGGGTTGCTGGATGCGCAAACGCAGGTTCAGCACCTGCGGATCAGCGAGTATCTGGAGATCGTTCATTCCTACCTGAGCATTGTCGAACTGGGCCTCTACGAATCCACGCGCAAAATTTACGATGAGCTGGACGAGCGCGGCCTGCAGCCGGGCACAGAGCAGTGGGATGCGGCCGTCGCGGAGACGCTGGACCGGCAGAAGAAGGCGATGTCGGGGCGGTTGTGGCCGGAGATTCCAGAGTCGCGGTATCTGTGTTTTTATCCGATGGATCGGCGCCGCGGTGAGGATAAGAACTGGTATCAGATCCCGTTTGCGGACCGGCAGAAGATGATGCATGAGCATGGCATGATCGGCCGGCGCTACGGCGGCGTGGTGAAGCAGGTGATTTCGGGGTCGATCGGGCTGGACGATTGGGAGTGGGGCGTGGACCTGTTTGCAGAATCGCCGCTGCCCTTCAAGCAGTTGATCTACGAGATGCGCTTCGACGAAGTCAGCGCGGTGTATGCGCTGTTTGGGACGTTTTATCTGGGGCTGCGGGTGCCTTCCGAAGGATTGGAAGCGTTCATGAAGGGCGACGCACGAAGCGCCGTCGAGTAGAGTCCCACAGCCAATCTGAGCCGCGGTCGCGGGCGCCCTCCAGAATGCGGTAGAAGGAGGAATCGCCCATCCACCGCGGCTCTTCCGTTTTGCTGAAGGCCGCGAAGAGGTCGCGCGGATCCGAGATGCCTTCGGCGCGGAGCCGGGCAATGGTGCGCTCCGTGCGGGACAGGCCGTCTGCCATCCACGGAAATTCCTCGCAGAACCGCTCGATGGCGGCGGCGAGGTAGGGGAGGGCATCGTCCTTCTCCAGGAAGGACTCCAGCGCGCGCGGGTCCGGCGAGCAGAAAGCGCGCCAGGCGGCCGAGGCCAGCTCGAACTGCTCCCGGGAGACGGGTTGGCGTTCGGGGAATAGTGCGGCAAGGTCACGGATGGGGATTACACCCAGATAGTCGCCCGACTGGGCCAGCGTGAGGTTGCAGGTGCGGCCGTTAAACCAATTGAGAATCTGGAGTAGCTGGAGTTGATCGTAGAGGTCGTGCTCGAACCAGAGCACGGTTTCGGAGAAGTCGGCGTGGCGGGCGAGCAGGGCGTCGCGCGCCTGCAGTTCGGTGAGGACCGCGGCCAGCGGGCGGCCGGACCATGAGGCGAGGAAGCCGGCGCGGACAGTGGAGAGCTCCTCGAGCGTCAGGCCGGGCGGCACTGGACCGTCGGCCAACGAGTCTCTCCAGGGGAGAACGGTGTCGTGCTGGAACAGCTTTTGCAGCCGGACGGCTGCGCTGTCGCCGTTCGTAATGTGCAGGATCACCGTCTCTCCTGAGAGCGGACGCTATTCGACGACGAAAGCTTTGTTGATGGCGTCGAGCTTGGGGAAGCTCTCGTTCAGATAGGCGTTGCCGTTGCGGCGGATGCGGCCCTGGTCGGGGCCATTGCCGTGAGGGGCGCCTTCGCCATAGCCAGAGTAGAGCTGCTCCACGACGTCCATGCCCTCTGTCACGGTTCCGAACGGAGAGAAGCCCATGCCGTCGAGACGAGGGTTGTCGCCGAGGTTGATGAAGAGCTGAGTGGTGCGGGTGTTGGGACCGGCGGTGGCGAAGGTGATGGTGCCCTTGACGTTGCTGGCGTTCACCTTGTCGTCCTTGATGTTGTCCGTGCTGACGGCGACCGCGGCGTTGGGATCGGCCGCGAGGCCGAACTGAACGACGAAACCGGGCAGGACTCGGAAGAATTTGGCGTCGTCGAAGTAGCCGGCGCCGACGAGGGAGAGGAAGCGCTCGACGCCGAGGGGCGCCCAGTCCTTGTTGACCTCAACGATGAAGTCACCCTTGGTGGTCTCGAATTTAACTTTGGTAATTTCAGGCATGCCCTCTAATTGTCGCATCCGCGAGGCGCCCGCGCGTGAGAGAATCCCAGCATGCGCTGGATTGCTGCACTTCTGATTCTCGCCACGCCGATGCTGGCGCAGAGCGTTCGGCTCCGCATGGAGACACAACTTGGCGTTATTGAAATAGACGTAGATACGGCGCACGCACCGCTGACGGCGGCCAATTTTCTGAAGTACGCCGATGGCGGCTCCTATGACGGCGGTGCGTTTCACCGCACGGTGAAGCCGGACAATCAGCCGGCGAGCAAGATCAGGATTCAGGTGGTGCAGGCGGGCATCAACCCCGAGAAGCGGGGGCAGGAACAGCCGCCGGTGCCGCTGGAGCGGACGTCGCAGACTGGCTTGAAGCATCTGGACGGGGTGATTTCGATGGCGCGCAGCGCGCCGGATTCCGCCACGTCGGACTTCTTCATCTGCATCGGGGATCAGCCCACGCTCGATTTCGGCGGGATGAGGAATCCGGATGGGCAGGGCTTTGCGGCGTTCGGGCGTGTGGTGCAGGGCATGGACGTGGTGCGTCGGATTCAGCAGGCGCCGGCGGAGGGTCAGAATTTGAAGCCGCCGATACGGATCCTATCCGTCCGTCGCGCGGGACGATAGAATGGCGCCATGCGCAGACTAGTGTTCCTGTTCGGTGCGGCCTTGATTTGCCAGGGGGCCGAGCGGGTCGGGCAATTTGAAGCCGCCGCCGATGTGGGGAACGTGGGTCTGGCTGGATCGGCCGCCGTCGATGCCAAGAGCGGGGTGTACCGGGTGACCGGGGCCGGCGCGAATATCTGGGGGGCGGTGGATGCATTCCAGTACGTGCAGCGGCGCGTAGCGGGAGATGTCACGGCAACGGCCGAGATCGGATTCCCGGACAAAGAGGGAGACCCGCACAAGAAGGGCGGGCTGATGCTGCGGGCGACGCTGGACGCGGATTCGCCGCACGCCAGCGTAATGGTACACGCCGATGGCCTGATCTCGCTGCAATACCGGCGCGAGAAGGGCGGGCCGACGGCGGAAGTGAAGTCATTCCTGAAGGGTCCGGCGCGCGTGCGGATGGCGCGGCACGGGGACGTGATCTCGTATGAAGTGGCGCGGCCGGGCGGAGAGTGGCAGCCCGCTGGGGCGCTGACGGTGGTGCTGCCGGAGAGCGTGTATCTGGGGCTGGCTGTGTCTTCGCACAACGAGAAAGAGCTGAGACTGGCAACGTTCAGCGGCGTGACAGTGCAGGAAGACGGCGTGGTGGCGGCGAAGGATCGCGTGATCGAAAGTACGCTGGAGATCGTCACGGTGGCGACCGGCGAGCGGCGGATTGTGCAGCGGGTGCTGTCGCACTTCGAGGCCCCGAACTGGACGGCGGATGGTTCGACGCTGGTTTACAACGGCGGCGGGAAGATCTACCGGATCCCCGTGGCCGGCGGCACGCCGGTATTGGTTCCTACGGGCGACGTGCGCTGCAACAACGATCACGGATTGTCGCCGGACGGGAAGACTCTGGTGATCAGTGGGAGCGTGGGGCGCGGGCAATCGCAGATCTACCTGGTGCCGGTGATGGGCGGCGAGCCGAAGCTGGTGACACCGCTGGCTCCGTCGTATTGGCATGGGTGGTCGCCGGATGGGAAGACGCTGGCGTACTGCGCGAGCCGGAATGGCGAGTTCGACATCTACACGATCCCGGTTGAGGGTGGGGCGGAAACGCGGTTGACGACGGCGGCGGGGCTGGATGATGGTCCGGAGTACACGCCGGACGGGCAGTATATCTATTTCAACTCGGATCGCAGCGGGTTGATGCGGATCTGGCGGATGAAGGCGAACGGCGAGGGCCAGGAGATGATGTCGCAGGGACCGGAGACGGCGGATTGGTTCGCGCACATTTCACCGGACGGCAAGTGGATGGCGTACATCTCCTACGATCCGAGCGTGAAGGGGCATCCGGCGAACAAGGACGTGACGCTGCGTCTGGCGCCTGCCGGCGGAGGGCCGGCGCGCACGGTGGTGACGCTGTTTGGCGGCCAGGGCACGATCAAC
>CAYVDY010000123.1:6860-14069 GCA_964450255.1 uncultured Candidatus Solibacter sp.
GTGGTAGTCCTCACGTTTCGGGGGTGGAGGGGTGTTGCGGCAAAAAAGGACGTGATGTGGGCTGTGGGGCTGGAGGGGTGCGGGCGGGCGGGCAGGGTGGGGACGCTGTTTGGGGGCCGGGGAACGTTGAACGTACCCAGTGGGTGGCCGGTTGGGAAGAGCTTTGCGTTTGTGAGTTACCGGCTGGTGAAGGGAGGTCCTCGCTAAGCGAGCGCCTTCTTGCAGTAGGCCACGCACTTTTTCATTTCAGTGAGTACGTCCGAGCCTTCGGGCGTGTTGTATTCGTACTCGATGCTGCCGGGGAACTTGTACTTCTTCGCCTTCATGAGCTGGAGGACTTCAGTGAGCGGGGTGCCGCCCTGTCCCCAGGGCATGTTGGGTCCGTTGGGCGGACCCTTGCGGTCCTTGAGGTGCAGGCTGGCGATGCGGTCGTGGTACTTCTCGATCAACGGAACAGGAGACTCGCCGTTGACTCCCCAGTAGTGGCCGACGTCGAAATTGAGGGCAGTGTACTTGGAAGCGCCCAGCACCTTGTCGAAACCCGAGGCGCCGCCCTGGCCGTGGGTGTGGAAGGCGATGTGGAGTTTGCGCTTGGCGGCGTAATCGGCGACGCGCTTCAGCAGTTCGTCGTTGGTGGGGAGCTCCATGGTGATGTGGTTGGCGCCGAGGGTCTCCGCAACGTTCCAGATGTACCCATACTCCTGGTCCGACATGGCGAGGGTCGGGGGCAGTTTGAAGGCGTAGATTTTGACGCCGGCATCCTCGTACATCTTGCGGAAGGCCTTGTACTTGTCCATGGAGGCGGAGAGACGCCAGGCTTTCGTTGCTTCGGCGGCCTTGCGCATGGCGTCCTGTTGCTCGGGCGTGAGCTGGCGAGGGCCTCCGGGGGCACGCGCGGGCATCGCGGGTGCGCCGGCGTAGAGCTCGGCGGCGCCGCTCATCAGCTCAACCGCGCTGATTCCGCAGTCGACGCAATACTTGAGGATCTCCTCGGCGCTGCCGGGCAGAGCGCGGAAGCTGTAGGTGATGGCACCGATCTGGACTCCTCCGAACTTGGAGTTGGGCTTGGCCGCAGATAGGGCGGTTGTGGCTCCGGCGGCCAGGGCGAATCTACCGATGTCACGTCTCGTATAGAGCATGGGTTTCCTTTTGTATTGAACTTAGCGCACCGGGGCGATGCGGATCAGGTCGGTCTTGGCGTTGTCGTCTTCCGATACGCGGGAAAGGGCGTAGACGGAGCCGTCCTTGCCGGCGGCGATGGAGTTGACGTAGTTGGGGCGCTGGCCGCTGGCGAAGAAGATCGGCCCGTGGTCGGTGTAGCGGCGAGTGGGGATGTGCCAGGTGATGAGGTGGAGATTCTCGCGGCCCTTGGATTCGCCCTTGGCCGTGGAGTCCTTGCCTTTCACGCGGCGACCGTTCTCGTAAACTGGGCCGCCGGTGAGGTAGTAGATGGTCTGGCCATCGGCGCCGAGGGTGAAGCCGAGGTAGCCGTAGCTGAACTGATCGAACATGCCGCTGCGCTTGGAGTTCTCGCTGGTGATGCGATCGAGCACTTCCACTTGGCCGCTGGCGGTGAGGTAGCGGAAGAGGTAGCCGGAGTTGCCGTGGACTCCGTAGATGGCCTTGTCGGGGGCGTACCAGAAGGTCTGGCGCCAGTTGTAGCCCATGTGGCCGGCGCTGGAAGGATCGTAGAGGCCGAAGTAGTCTTTCTTGAGGTCGTCGGAGGTGATGGCGGCGAGCGTCTCGCTGGTGTAGTCGTAGCGGTGGATGAGGCCGTCGGAGGTGGAGAAGAAGACGGCGCCGTCATCCGGGTTGATGGTGATGGAGCGGCAGATGGTGCGGAACGTGGAGCCCTTGCCGTCTTCTCCTTGTTCGGAGACGGGGCCGAGATCCTTGAGCTGCTTCGCCGGAATGTCGTAGCGGATGAGGCGGCCGGTGGGCCAGGTGAGGCCGTAGAGACGCTGGCGCTGCGTGTCCATGGCGAAGGTGATGATGCCTTCGTTGCGGGGCGCGACGGCGAGTGATTCGCATTTGCCGGTGGCGATGTCGTAGGCGAGGAAGTGGCCGCCGGGATAGGGCTTCATTTTGCCGGGAAGGCCTGGCTTCTCCATGCCGTCGATGATGGCGTAGAAGCCGAGGTGGGTAGCGAAGTAGAGCTTGCCGTTGGCTTCGGCGAAGCTGACGTGGCTCTTGCCCTGAGCGATTGCGTTCGAGCCCTTCTCGCCGGCGGCTTCGGTGAGGTCGCCGAGATGTTTGGCGGCGTTGGTCTTGGGATCGTAGACGTACATCTGCGCGGCGACGTCGGCTTTCTGGGAGGACAGGACGTAGTAGATGCGGCCATCGCTGGCGCAGGAGATGCCGTTGTAGGTGTCGTGGGCATCGGCGAAGCCGGAATCGATGATGCTGGCGGTGAGGCGCGCAGGCGCGGCGGTGGGCGGGGCTGTCGCCTTGGGGGTGGTGCAGCCAATTGTGGCAAGGGCGGTGAGAAGGAGAATGGAGCGCATGAAATTTCCAGGTTAGCTGCGGACGAGGTCTGCGGCGTTGGTACGGATCTTGCGAACCGCTTCGGCGATCTGATCCATGTCGGAACGCGGGCCGATGAGCATGTTCTGCGTGAACCAGACGGCCTCAGTGCAGAGCTTGTCGTTGGCGGGGCAGCGGTTCTGCTCCTCCCACTGCTTCAGCCGCTTCTCTGAGAAGCAGCGACGGAAGCCGCGAGTCTGGATGGCGTTGCGAATGAAGGGCTGGGTGTTGAGCGGGCTATACCCGCCGCTGCACGGGATGCCCTCGGCCGCGAGGGCCTTGAGGAACTTGTCGCGTGGGAGGCCGGCGAAAGCCTGTGGATCGTAGCGCGCCATGAAGAGGTGGTACGCGTTGTTAGTGCAGCCGGCGTACATGGCGGCGGGTTCGAGACCGGGGCTCTCTTTCAACAGCGTGGTGAGGTACCTGGCGTTTTCCGTGCGGGCGCGGACCTGCTGATCGAGCCGTGTCATCTGGGCGAGAAGGATGGCGGCCTGGAACTCGGTGAGGCGCAGGTTGGCGCCGGAGGAGGCGTAGGAGAAGTTGGCGCCGATGGCGCGGAGGCCGCTGCCGTTGTTGTGGAAAGCGTAGGCGCGCTCTCGGAGATCCTCATCGTTGAAGAGGATGGCACCGCCCTCGCCGGAGTTGAGGTTCTTGGAGGCCTGGAAACTGAAGCAGCCCGCTTCGCCGTAGGTGCCCACCTTGCGGCCCTTCCATTCGGCGAGGTGGGACTGGCAGGCGTCCTCGATCAGCGGGATCTTGCGGCGGCGGGCGATGGCAAGCAGGGCGTCGAGATCGCAGACATTGCCGCCGAGGTGGACGGGCATTAGGGCGCGGGTGTTCTCGTTGATCAGCGGTTCGACCTTGGAGGCGTCCATCTGGAAAGTGCGCGGATCGGTATCGACGAATACGGGCAGTGCGTGCTGGCGAAGAACTACGTTGGCAGTGGCGATGAAGGTGTAGGGCGGGATCAGGACCTCGTCGCCGGCTTCGACGCCGAGCACGTTGAGGGAGATGAGGAGGGCGGAGGTCCCGTTGGCGGTGGCGAGACACTGTTTGGCACCGGTGAGCGTGGCGTAGGCGGCCTCAAAATTCTTGACGTGGGCGCCGCTGCCGCGATACCACTTACCGCTGCGAAGGACGGCGAGGAGGGCCTGTTCTTCGCGTTGATCGTAGACGGGCCACTCAGGGAAGGACGCGGTGCGAACTTTGGCGCCGCCGAGCATGGCCGGTTTGCTGGGAGCGAGCGCTGCGCCGGCCGCGGGTGCGGCAGCGATGAAGTGGCGGCGGGAGAGATCGGGCTTCATAGTGATCGTCTCAATTCTAAACCCGGAGAGAGCGCGTGGGGTTGCCGCCGGGTGGGAAAGCGTTCATGATGGCTTGATGCTGTGCGGCTGGCGATCCGTTTTGCTCACGATGGTTTTAGCGGGTAGTGCGTTCGGTAGCGCCGGACTCAAGGTGGCGGCGTTCCAGGCGGACGCGACTCCGGATATGGGTGAGCCGAACATCTGGGTGCAACCGGCGACCTCGGTGATGGATCCGTTGCTGGCCAAGGGGATCGTGCTGGAAGACGGGCGTCACCGCTATGTGATGCTGGCCGTGGATTGGTGCGGCATCGGCGGATCCACGCACCTGATGTTGCGGCAGCGGATCGCGAAGGCCGCGGGAACCGGCATTCAGCGCGTGGCGTTGCAGGTGGTTCATCAGCACACTGCGCCGTATGCGGAAGGCGACGGGTATGACTGGATGGCAGCGCGCGGGCTGAAGCCGCTGCGGATGAGTGGGGCCTATCTGGAGAAGCTGGCAGGCAACCTGGAGCGGGCCGTGGCGGGTGCGGTGGCGGGGTTGCAGCCGTTCGACAGTATCGGCGTGGGCCGGGCCGCGGTGGAGCGCGTGGGCAGTGCGCGGAGGATCTGGAAGGACGGCAGGATTCTGGTTCGCTACAGCAGCACGGCAAAAGCGCCTGAACTGGCGGCGGAACCGGAGGGCGACATCGACCGCGAGATTCGCACGGTGACGTTCGCGCAAGGCACGAAGCCGCTGGTGCGAATGCACTATTACGCGAGCCACCCACAGACATTTTGCTGCGACGGGCGCGTCACGTCCGATTTCGTGGGTGCGGCGCGAGCAGGGATGGAGCGGGAAGATGGCGTTGCACAGGTGTACTTCACGGGATGCGGCGGAGACGTGACGGTGGGCAAGTACAACACTGGGCTGGACTCGGAGCGCGCCGCGCTGGCTGAGCGGATGCAGGCAGGCATGCGCGCGGCGATAGCCGCAACGCAATATGAGAAGGTCAGCCGGATGCAGTGGAAGTATGCGGATCTGCGGCTGCCGGCCAAGCCGGTGCCGGCCGCGGGCACGGGTGAGCGGACGGATCAGTTGGTGTACCGCGATGCGATTACGGAGGCGTTTGCGAAGCGGAAGCGGGGGCTACCGACGAGTTCGCTGCGGTTGGGCCAGTTGGTGATCGTGCACTTGCCGGGCGAACCACTGCTGGAGTTTCAGAGGTATGCTCAGCGGATAGGGGAGGGCTCGTTTGTGGCAGTGGCTGGGTATGGCGAGATCAGCCCCGGTTATCTGTGCCCGGATGAGGCGTTCCGGCAGGGCGGATATGAACCCAGCGCGTCGAACAGCACGCCTGGGACGGAAGCTCGCGTGAAGAAAGTGATTCGAAAACTGATGGGCCAGTAGGAGGTGTGCTGATGAAGCGGAGAACGTTTGTAGGACAGGGCGTGGCGCTGGCGGGCGCTGCCAGCGTGTTTCAGCCGCGTCCGGCGCTGGCTGCCTTCGGCGGCGCGCCGGAAGTGACGGTTCCGGCGAAGACACTGAAGGAGCTGACGCGATGGCCGCGATATGGCGCGGCCGAGAAGCAGGCCCTGCATAGCCTGATCGAAGAAAACACGTTCTATGGAGAGCTGCCGGCGTTCGAGAAGGATTGGAAGGACTACACGAAGTCGCCGCACGTGAAGGCGCACATGAATGGATCCAGCGCGCTGACGTCGATGTACTTCGCGCTGGACCTGCCCGCGGGCAGCGAGATCATGGTGCCGTCGTACACGTTCTTTTCGACGTGCCTGGCGATGCGGTTCTTCGGGTATGTGCCGATCTTCATCGACATCGATCCCAAGACGGCGTGCTTCGATCTGGACGACGCGAAGAAGAAGATCACGCCGCGGACGAAGGCCGTGGTGGCGATGCATTCCTGGGGGCTGCCCTGCGAGCTGGATAAGATCGCGGGGTGGTGCAAGGAGAAGGGGCTAATCCTGCTGGAAGACGCCGCGCATTCCCACGGGGCTTCGATGCAGGGCCGCTCGACCGGGACGTGGGGCGCGATGGGGATCTTCAGTTTCCAGGCTTCGAAGGTGATGCCGACGGTCGAGGGCGGCATGGGGATGTATCAGACGCGCGAGTACTTTGAGCGCGCGGCGGCTTTTGGACACTACGAGGATCCGGTGAAATTCCCGAAGGACAGCCCGGTGCGGGCGTACGAGGGGACGGGGTTCGGTCAGAAGTACCGCATGCATCCGTTCGCGGCGGCGGTGGGGCGCGTGCAGTTGCGCGGGTTGGATTCGATCAACGCCGTGGCGGCAGGCAACGTGCGGCGATTGAACGATCGGATCTGCCAGTTGCCGGGTCTGTTCGAGCCGCGGGTGCGTCCGGATCAGAAACGCGTTTACTACAACGGCAATATGCTCTTCCTGGACACGGCGAAGGCTGGATTCAACCGGGATCAACTGGTGCGGGCGCTGAAGGCGGAGGGTGTCAGCGTGAGCTTCTGGGATTACCCGGAACAGCACAAACTGAAAATCTACTCGGAAGCCAAGTGGTTCCACCATGCGCCCACAATTCCGGAAAAGATGCCCGGCAATGCGCACGTAAACGCGAACCACATCTTCCTGCCGGCCCTGTACGGCGAGGCGCCGGAGCTGATCGAGCAGTACGGGAAAGCCTTCGAAAAGGTGTGGGCGCGGAAGACCGAAGTGAGCAAGCTGTAGGGAGAGCCTTGTCATGAGAAGTACCTCCGCCGCGCTTGCCGCGGTGCTGCTTGCACTGTTGCTGCCCGTCACCCGCGCCCAGCAGGCCCCCGATTACACAGTCCATCTCATCCCCAATACGCACGGCACTATCGGCGGGTGGCTGGTCAACTTCGACACGGAGCGCAGCTATGTGCTGAACAACCATCTGGACCACCTGGACCGCATCGCCACGGATCCAACCGCGACCCTGGCGATCTCCGAGGTGCCCAACGTCATGGCGCTGCTGAAATTCGCGCCGCAGCGTGTCGCGGAGATTCGACGCCTGGTCCAGCAGCGGAGGGTGGAGTTCGTCAACGGATTCTTCCTGGAGCCCACGGTCAACCTCTCCGGTGGCGAAGCTCTGGCGCAGATGGGCGTGCTTGGGCTGCGGTGGTACGAGGAGGTCTTTGGAGTCCGCCCGCGATTCTCGTGGATGGTGGATGTGTGCGGGATGCACCGGCAGATGCCGCAGATCGTCGCATCCTGCGGTCTGGACGCGCTCTTCTTCTCGCGGAACAACCCGATGCCGAAAGACGCCTTCTGGTGGGTGTCCCCGGACGGTACGCGAATGCTCGCCGTCGCTTTGGGCCCGGGCTACTCCTCTGGGCGCACGCTCTTCCAAAGCACTGAGCCGCTTTCTCAGCCGCAGATGGGGGAGCTCGCCACCGCG
>CAYVDY010000124.1:0-13980 GCA_964450255.1 uncultured Candidatus Solibacter sp.
ATCCCCGAAGCCGAGCGCGGCGACCTGCTCTCCGCCTACCACCGCCGCCTCACCAGCGGCGACCCCGCAGTCCGCCTGGCCGCGGCCAAAATCTGGAGCGGCTGGGAAGGCGCCACCTCCAAGCTGCTGCCCGATGCCGCCTTCACCGGCCACTACGAAGAGGATGAGTTCGCCCTCGCCTTCGCGCGCATCGAGGCCCACTACTTCGTCAACAAGGGCTTCTTCGAAACCGATGGCCAGCTCCTCCACAACGCCTCGCGCATCCGCCACATCCCCGGCGTCATCGTGCAGGGCCGCTACGACGTGGTCTGCCCCATGGAGAGCGCCTGGGCCCTGCATCGCGCCTGGCCCGAAGCCGACCTCATCATCACGCCGGATTGCGGCCACAGCGCCTTCGATCCGCCCAATAGCCGCGCGCTGGTGGCAGCCACGGACAAGTTTGCCGGATAGCGCGGAAGCACCAGATCGGCGCGCAATGGCCTATTCGTTGGGCTGAATGTCGCCGCCCTGCTCGGGAAACTCCAGCCCATAGATGGCGGAGACACTCTGTTCAAGCTCCGGTGTGAAAACCGTGACGACCTGCCAGATGAGTTCGTAATCGAGGCCAGAATAGTCGTGCACAATCCGGTGGCGCACCGCCGAAATGCGCCGCCATGGCACATCGGCGTGCCGTGCCTTCAATTCATCGGTCAGCTTCGAGCTCGCTTCGCCGATCACTGTCAGCGCATGCAGCATCGCGTAGCGCGTTGTCTTGCTGGAACAGAAGTCCTCGAATGAGGCGGTCCGGGCGAATTCGCGAAGGTCTGCCGCCGCCGACAGTATGTCGGCCAGGTAGACGCCGTCACGCTGCATAGAGGACCACAGCGTCGCGGACCGCGTTTCGCCGCACCATCGGCTTGAGGAGTGATTTCCGGCCGAGATCCACATGGCGGCCAAAAAGTGCGGAAAGCTCATCTTCCAGGTCGAAGAATCCCAAGCCGGGATGGGTGCCGGATTCAAATTCCAGGAAGATGTCCACGTCCGATCCGGGGCGCAGGTCCCCGCGCGCCGCCGAGCCGAAGACGGCGAGTTCAACGACACGGTACCGCCTGCAGATCTCCGCCAGACGCTCCGGCGGCACTTCTATGCCTGACGCCAGTGTCATCGACAACTTCTCCTATCGGCGCGGAGTCTACTCCGCCTCCGCTCCTTCATTATAGGAGGGCCTCCCGGTTGTTCAGTGGTTCACCCTCCCCGAGCGCCCAGTCTCCCTTTTGCGCTACCGTACGGACTCCCATGCCTCTTCCCAGTCAAACGCCGGAGTGGTCCCTCGCCCTCCTTCTTTTCCTCGTCTGCCTCCTGCCGGCAATGGCCGTCGGCCAAACCGTCGAGCCCGGCAAGCTCCCCGCCTCGTGGCGCACCGGCGGGCCAAACTGCCTGGAAGTTCCGCCGTGGCAGGTTCACGAGTACAACCCCACGTTCTATATCCTCCGCCAGTCCGGCTGCACGCACTACGAAAAGCCCTTCCTCTACCTGATCTTCGGCACGCAACGGGCGCTGCTGGTGGATACCGGCGCCGGCGCCAGCGACGCCGCGCAGATCGTTCAGGGGCTGATCGCGCAGTGGAGCGCGCAGAACGGAGGCCGGCAGATCGAACTCGTGGTCAGCCACTCGCACGGGCATGGCGATCACATCGCTGGCGACAAGGGCTTCGAGCAGATGCCGAAGACAACGCTGATCCGTCCCACCGTCGAGGCGGAGCAGAGCGCCTTCGGAATCGCGAACTGGCCGGAGCAGCCGGGCGCCATTGATCTCGGCGAGCGCGTGATCGACGTGCTGGCCATCCCGGGCCATCACGCCGCCCACCTCGCCTACTACGACCGGCGCACGGCAATCCTGCTCACCGGCGATCACCTCTATCCGGGGCGTCTGTACCTGACTGACTTCCCCGCGTATCTGAAGAGCACCGAGCGTCTATTCCAGTTCACGTCCGGTAAGCCGCTGGCTCACATTCTCGGCTGCCACATCGAGCAATCGTCCACGCCATACGTCGATTACCCTGTGGGCACGAAGTATCAGCCGGCCGAGCACAGTCTGGAGCTCGGCCGCGGGCACCTCCTGGAACTGCTGGAGGGGCTGCGGGCCATGGGCGGCAAGCCCGCCAAGGCGAGCTTCCGCGATTTCACAATCTTCCCGCGCCAGCCGCGCTGAACTACAGATGTCCGCCTGGACCTGCTGGCTCGGGCTTCGTGAGTTCGCGCGCCTCGAAGAACTGATACAGCGTGGGCACCACCACCAGCGTTAGTAACGTCGACGTGATCAGCCCGCCGATCACGACGATCGCCAGCGGACGCTGCACCTCGGAGCCCGGCCCCGTGGCAAACAGGAACGGCACCAAGCCCAACGCGGCAACCGTCGCCGTCATCATCACCGGCCGGAATCGCAGTTTCGTCCCTTCCACGATCGCCTGGTGCTGCTCCATGCCGTTCTCACGCAGCTTACGGATGCACGAGACAAGTACGACGCCATTCAGAACGGCGATGCCCCACAGGGCGATGAATCCCACCGAGGCAGGCACCGACAGATATTCGCCGCTCGCGTAGAGTGCAAATACACCTCCGATGGAAGCGAATGGCAGCACCGTGATGATAAGTGCCGCAAAGCTCAGCGAGCGGAACAGCAGAAACAGCAGGAAGAAGATGGCCCCGATCGTAATCGGCACGATGATCATCAGATGGTTCAGCGCCCGCTCCATGTTCTGGAACTGCCCGCCCCACGTCAGATAGTAGCCGGCCGGCAGCGGCACGCGCTCCGCAACCTTCCGCTGCAACTCGGCGACGAATCCGCCCAGGTCGCGGTTCTGCACATTGACCCCGATGACGATGCGCCGCTTGGCGGTCTCCCGATTGATCATCGCGGGGCCCTCGGCCACTTCGATCCGTGCCAGGCTCTCCAGCAGGACTCGCGATCCGCCTGCTCCGTTGAGCTGGATCTTGCGGATCTCATCGAGGCTGTTGCGTAGATTCTCGGGGAAACGGACAGCGGCCCGGAACCGGCGCTCGCCCTCGTAGATCTCAGTGGCTACCTTGCCTCCAATCGCCATCTCGATCACGTCGTGGACGTCGGAGGCGTTCAGCCCCTGGCGTGCAATTGCCTGGCGGTCGATGGTGATGTTGAGATACTGCTGGCCTCCCAGACGATCGATCCTGGAATCCCGCATGCCGCGAATGGTGCCGGCGACCTTCGCGATCTCATCCGCTCGATCGATCAGCACTGCCAGATCATCACCGAACAGCTTTACAGCGACATCGGCGCGGACGCCGGTTACCATCTCGTCGACACGGTCCGAGATCGGCTGTGCGATGACAAGGTTCACTCCTGGGATATAGGAGAGACGCTTGCGGACCTCGTCGGCAATGGAGTCCTGGGTCCAGCCCTTTTGCCACTGTTCCCGTGGGGCTAGCGTGGCGATCACCTCGGCTTCGTCCGGACCCACCGGATCGGCCGGCGACCCGCCGCGGCCCAGGCGCGACACCACCTTCTGCACGCCTGGCGACTCGCTTACCACCTTCATCGCCTTCATCTCCATCCGGATGGACTCGTCCAGCGAGATATTGGGCACGCGGTGAATGTTCGGCGAGACGGAGCCCTCCTTCATCTCGGGAATGAACGACGTCCCAAGGTACGGGAACAGCATCACGGCGCCCGCGAACAGCAGCAGCGCAAAGGCGATTGTCTTCTTCGCGTTCACCAGCGCCCAACCCACCACGGGCACGTAGATCCGCTTCAGGCCCGCAACCATCCACGTGTCATGTTCGGCCCCGCCCTTCAACATATAGGATGCCAGCACGGGCGAAAGCGTCAGCGACAGCACCAGCGAGATGGCCAGGGCAATCGCGATGGTGTACGCCAGCGGCGCAAACATCTTGCCCTCCATGCCCTCCAGAGTCATGAGAGGGAGGAACACGAGGATGATGATGCCGATGCCAAAAATTACCGGCGTGCCGACCTCGGTCACCGCCTCCACCACCATCTTCATGCGGAAGTCGCCGTGAGTCTTGCCGAGCTTGGCGAAGGCGTTCTCCACCACCACCACGGAGCCATCCACGATCAACCCGACGGCGATGGCGAGTCCGCCCAGCGACATGAGATTCGCCGAGAGCCCCACGCGGTTCATCACCATAAACGTGATCAGCGGAGTCAGCAGCAGTGTGGCGATGACGATCAGGCTGGAGCGCAGATCGCCGAGGAACAGGAACAGGATCACCACCACCAGCACGACACCCTCGATCAGCACCTTGCCCACCGTCCAAAGTGCGGCGTCCACCAGCACGGACCGGTCGTAGTACGGCACGATCTGTAGCCCGTCCGGCAGCATGCCCTTCGAGTTGATCTCCGCCACGCGCTCCTTCACCGCCGTAACCACCCGCTTGGCGTTGCCGCTGGCCACCATCATCACGGTGCCGCCGGATGCCTCCGTATACCCGCCCTTGATCATCGCGCCGTGTCGGACCTCTTCACCCAGCCGGACCTCCGCCACGTCCTTGACGAAAACGGGCGTCCCTCCGGATTCCTTCAGGATGATGGAACGGATGTCGTCGAGACTCTGAATCAGACCCACGCCTCGCACCAGATACTGCTCTGGACCGCGCGGCAGGATGCCGCCGCCGGAGTTTGCGTTGTTGCGAGCCAGGGACTGTTCCACGTCCTGCAGCGTGACGTCGTAGTGGCGCAATCGAACCGGATCGGGCAGCACCTGATACTGGCGGATGTAGCCGCCCGTGGAGTTGATCTCGGCCACTCCGTCGATGGAGCGAAGCAGCGGCCGTACCACCCAGTCCTGCACCACGCGGCGGTGCACCAGTTCCTCCCGGGTGAGGGCGCGTCGGCCATCGGCCGGTCCGTCCAGCGTGTAGTGAAACACCTCGCTCAGCGCCGTTGTCACCGGCCCGAGAACCGGCACGATGTCCTCGGGCAGATTACCGCGAATCTCCGTCAGCCGCTCCATCACCACCTGGCGTGCAAAGTAGATCGGGGTCTCGTCCGTGAAAATCAGAGTCACCAGCGATAGCCCGGGCTTGCTGAGTGAACGCATCTCCGTGAGGCCCGGCAGGCCTGTCATGGAGATCTCCACCGGCACCGTGACAAAGCGCTCCACCTCTTCCGGGGATCGCCCGGCCGCCTCCGTGGCCACCTGCACCTGAATATTGGTGACGTCCGGGAACGCGTCCACGGAGAGTTTACGGGCTGCATCCAGGCCAAACATCATCAGGATGCCGGCCAGCACAACAATCACCAGGCGCTGCTTCAGCGCGCCATGCACGAGGGCATTCAGCATTGGCTAGTCTCCCTGCAGCGACAGGCGCTTCCTCTCGTTGTTGAGGTGGAAGGCTGCGTCGACGACGATCTTTTCGCCCTCGCGGATTCCGCCCTCGATCACGCGCTTGTCACCGTACTCGGCGCCCAGAGCCACGGCCCGCAGTACGAATGTGTCCGGACTGGTCTGAACGAAGACGTGGTCGACGTTGCCCTCTCGAACCACGGCGCCCAGGGGAATCACCTTCCGCTTCTCTGCGCGGTCCTGCAACAACATCACAGCCAGCATCGCCGGCTTATAGCGGGAGTCCGGATTCGGCAGGTTCATCCGGGCGAGCACCGTGCGCGTCTCCGGATTCACGGTCGCGCTGACAAACGACACGATGCCGCGTACAGTGAGTTCTGGCAGCGCCGGGATCTCTGCCTGCACCGCCTTGCCGGCGGCGATATTGCCGGAGAGTTGCTCGGGCACGTCGGCAACCAGCCACACGTGAGAAAGATCGGCCACCACGAACGCCGTATCGGCCGGCTGCAAAACCTGACCCACCGTGACCTTGCGCTCCAGGACAATTCCGTCGATGCTGGTTACTAGACGGTACAACGAATTGACCTGCTGCGTGGCTTCCAACCTGGCGATGTCGTCCCCGGACATGCCCATTACTCTCAGCTGGTCACGCCCAGTGGATACCGCCGCCGAAGCCTGGCTGAGTTCGGAGTCGCGGCGCTGAACTTCGGCCTCGCCAATCACGCCCGCTTCCAGCAGTTGCTTGGCGCGGGCTGTAGCGCGTTGCGCCAGATGCTGCTGCGAGACCGCCTTCAGATAACCGAACTGCGAATCGGAGAGCTCGGTGCTGTGCAGCACGGCGAGGATTTGACCGCGCTTCACCGCCTGGCCCTCGATCACATTCAGCTCCGCAATCCGCCCCGTCAACGGCGAGCCAACTCGTGCCACCCGCGTCTCATCCGCTTCCACACGGCCAGGCACACGGAGGCTGGCGCTCACCTCGGACCACTGTGGCTCGCCCACCTGAATCTGCGCTCGAAGCGCCTCTGCCACCTTTACCTCCAGCGGATTCACGGGCGCCGCCGCAGCTTCCTGTTTTGACCCCGCCGATCCCGCCACGTTGCAACCGGTCAGCAGCAGCAAGGATGCCGCGAGCAATCCGCAGAGCGAGGACTTCATGGTATTCATCTCCCCAAATCCACGGCGCGCAACTGTTCCAGGTCGATCAGCGCCGATTGCCGGTCATATTGTGCATTGAGGTAATCCAGACGCGCGGAGCGCAGCACGCGCTGTGCGTCCAGCACCTCAATGATGCCCCTCTCGCCGAACCGGTAGGCCGCCTCCGCCGCCTCCAGCGCGGCCTCGGATTGCCTCAGGACGCCTTCCTGAAAGGCGGTCACCTGCTGGCCGGCGACTTCATACCGGCCGTAGGCGCCTTCCAGCGCGGCCGTAATCTCGATGCGGCGCCACTCGGCCGCCGCCTTGGTCTGCTCCAGCGCCGCCGTCGCCTCGCCGATCGGGCCCTGCCGCCTGTTCCAGAGCGGCAGAGGCAGCGAGATGCCCACACGGTAGAGGCCCGTGTCGGGCTGCTGCTCGAACTCGCCCCGGATGGACGGCTGGGGCCGCTTCAGCGCCACTTCGTTCTTGAGCCGAGCCTCGGCACGCTGAATCTCGGCTTTCACTTGAGCCAAAGCCGGATAGCGATCCAGTACATCTGCCCGCAGCGCAGCCAGCCCCGGCAGCACAGCCGGCGGATCCAGCGAACCTACCGGTTCCAGGCTGGCATCCAGCGGAGCACTCACCGCCGCCCGCAGCGCCGAAAGAGCGGTCACCAATCGGAGTTGGCCGCTGCGCGCGGCATTCCGCGCCGACGCCACTTCGGCATCGGCGCGGACCAGCTCCAGCCTCGCCGCCTCGCCTACCTCCACCTGCACCTGGATGCGGTGGCGGAGGTCTTCCACCAGCTTCAGATTCTCCTGCAGGATCTCGATCTCGCCCTGCCGCCGCAGCACCTGATAGAAGGACTGCTTCACAGCTGCCCGAACTCCGATGCGGACCTCGGCCAGTGCGAACTCGCTGCTCACGCGCCCGAACTCCGCCACGCGCAGCCGCGTCTCGCGGACCCCTCGAGTTTCCAGCGGCTGCGTAAAGCTGTACATCTGCGCCGCGCCCGGCACCGCGCCCAGCATTCGCGCGTGCTGCCGTCCGGCCATATAGCCGGCCTCTGGGTTGGGATAGGCCTTCGCCGTCACCATGCCCGCGCGCGCCGCGTCAATCTGGGCGGTGCCCACCCGCAACTGAGGGTTGTTCTGTTCCGCCATCGCGAACGCCTGCTCCAAGGTG
Organism: uncultured Candidatus Solibacter sp.; assembly: GCA_964450255.1. Lineage (GTDB taxonomy): Bacteria > Acidobacteriota > Terriglobia > Bryobacterales > Bryobacteraceae > Paludibaculum. The sequence continues at coordinate 7,643 of CAYVDY010000124.1, forward strand.
AGCTTCTCGGCCGAAACGGCAGTGGCGCCAAGAAACACGAGAAAAAGCGGCCGGAGGCAGGGAGCACTCCGGCCCAGGGAGGTGTTGCGGCATAGGAAATGGAGGTCCAAGTCTTCCTCCATATGCATTTCGGGTGCCAGTATCCAAAACCCTGAAACCGCCCCGGGGAATTGCCCCGTTCCGTACTATTTCTTTCCATGCCCTGTCCCATTTGGTACTGTTCGACTCGCTGCTCGGTGGCCGTGCCACAATGTGTGTGACATGCCACCCGACGTCCGGGCTGGCAGCCACCGTTGGGTGATATCCGGGCTGGCTGCGAGCATCCTACTCCTGAGCGCGCTGCACCACATCGTGCCGTTGTCGGCGATTCATCTCCACAACCTCTTGCAGCATCTGTATTTCCTGCCGATCGTCATTGCCGGCCTCAGCCTGGGGTGGCGCGCCGCGCTGTGGTGCTCTGTCGGAGTTGGCGTGCTTCAGGTGCCGCACTTCTTCGACGCGTGGATGGTCCAACCCATCTACGCCACCGATCTGCTGCTGGAGGCGCCAGTCTTCACAGTGTCCGGAGTGGTGGCAGGATTGCTTGCAGACAAGGAGCGGCGGCAGCGCGCGAATCTCGAGACCACCAAGGGGCAACTGGAGAGGGTGTACCAGGAACTACAGCAAAACGCCGAGGAGTTGAAGAAGGCCGAGATCCTCTCCGTCGTCGGACAGCTCTCGGCAGGTCTCGCTCATGAGATCCGGAATCCGCTGGCCAGCATCTGCGGCGCGGCGGGAATCCTGAAGCGTGGCAACGCTTCCGGCGAGAGCATGCGGGATTGTCTCGAGATCATCGACATTGAATCGCAGAGACTGAACCGGCTGCTGACCAGCTTCCTGGAGTTCGCGCGCCCCAAGCCGGCGCGCCTTCAGCCATCGGACTTTTCCGCCCTCATCGATTCCGTACTCGCCCTCACCGGACACGCCAACGGAAACAGCGGCGTTGCGGTCCGTAAGAGAATCGACGGAACGCTGCCCGAGATCCCGGCCGACACCCAACAAATGAAGCAGGTGTTGCTGAATCTGGTGATCAACGCTATTCAGGCCAGCCCGGCCGGTGGAACCGTGGAAGTGTCGGCTGCGGTGCAGGACCACCGGTTGGTAGTTGAGGTTCGGGACGAAGGTGTCGGCATTCCGGAGGCCGACCGCGCACACATCTTCGAGCCGTTTTTCACAACGAAGGAACAGGGCACGGGCCTCGGTCTCGCCGTATCGGCGAGAATCGTGGAGCAGCACGACGGCCGCCTGAGTGCTGAGCCCAACGCGGTGAAGGGCATGACGTTTCGCCTCCAACTGCCTCTTGGAGGAGAATTGCGAAGTGACGCGTAACACCATCCTCGTCGTCGACGACGACGCAAGCCTCCGCCGCGTGATGAAGATGCAGCTCGAAGAAGCCGGCTTCACCGTCGCGCTCGCAGCCAATGGCGAAGAGGCGCTGGCGCGCATCGACGAACTCCAGCCTAAGCTAGTGATCACCGACCTTCGTATGCCCGGCGCCGGCGGCATGGATCTGCTGCGCCACATCCGCGACGACCACAAGGAAACCACCGTAATCATCATCACCGCCTTCGCCACGGTGGAGACCGCCGTGGAGGCGATGAAGGCCGGCGCCTTCGACTACGTCACCAAACCCATCGACTACGACGCGCTGAAGCTTGTAGTAGACCGCGCCATGGAGCGGCAGAACCTGCTGGAGGAGGTGCGGAAGCTGCGTTCCGCGCTCGACGCCAAGTACGGCTTCGAAGGGATCGTCGGCCGCTCCAAACCCCTGCTGCGGGTTCTGGAGATGGCCTCTCGCGTGGCCCAGCGCGACTCCACCGTGCTGATTCACGGCGAAACCGGCACGGGCAAGGAGTTGCTCGCGCGCGCCATCCACGCCAACAGCCGGCGGCGCGACGGGGCTTTTGTCACCATCAACTGCGGCGCCATCCCGAAGGAACTGATGGAGAGCGAGCTGTTCGGCTTCACGCGCGGCGCCTTCACCGGAGCGCAGAGCGCCAAGCCCGGCAGGGTGGAGATGGCTGACGGCGGCACGCTGTTCCTGGACGAAATCGGCGAGTTGCCGCTGGACCTGCAGGTGAAGCTGCTGCGCCTCCTGCAGCAGGGCGAGATCGAAAAACTCGGCTCCACGGCCCGTGCCGTGGTGGACGTGCGCGTCATCGCGGCCACTCACCGCAACCTGTCTGCGATGGTGGAGGACGGCACGTTCCGTGAGGATCTCTACTACCGTCTCTCGGTCGTGCCGCTGGAGCTGCCGCCGCTGCGGGAGCGCCCGGACGACATCCCGGCCCTCGTTCAGCACCTGTTTGCCCGCGTGAAGGATCGCCACGCGCTGCCGCACCTGCACATGGACCCCGCGCTGATGCCCTACCTCACTGCCTGGCGCTGGCCGGGCAACGTACGCGAATTGGAGAACGTGATCGAGCGCATGGTAGTGCTCTCCGCCGGCGAGGTGATCGGCGTCGAGGATCTGGCCGAAAACATGCGCCGCGTCGAGCCGGCTCGCGGGTCCATCCTGCTCGAATTGCCCGCCGAAGGGATCAGCCTGGAGGGCGTAGAAAAGGAACTGTTGCTCCGCGCTCTTGAGCGCAGCAACTGGAACCAGACGCAGGCCGCGCGCTACTTAGACATCAGCCGCAGGACGCTGATCTACCGCATGGAAAAACACGACCTGCGAAAGGAAGGCCAGCCGGAGTAGCCGCCGGCGGAAACCGCCAATCAGTTTGACGGTTTCCACCCGCGCACTCTCGAGCGGATCGCCCGCCTCTCACACGTTCGGCAGTTCGTACCCCTTGCGCCGCGGCCGCGAAAGCATCCGGTTGGCTTCGTCGTCGCCGACGAACTTTTCCGCCGCGGCATCCCACTTCAGCTTCCGGTCCAGCAGCCGGCAGATGCTCACCAGGTGGCACAGCGTGGTGGCCCGGTGGGCGGTCTCGATATCGGCGTTGGGCATCTTCCGCGTCTGCACGCACTCGACAAAGTTCTTCAGGTGCGGCACGTCCTCGCCCTTGCCCTCGGGCAGCACGTCGGGCGAGTTCTTGCGCAACTCCGGCCGGTTCGTGGTGTAGTCGCCGCGTATGATCTCGATGGTGCCCTCGGTCCCGACAAAGATGCCGCCCAGTTGAGAATGGCTGTTCTTTCCGGGCTCCTCCAGCCTCACCTCCGTGCCGCTCGCGAACTTGAGGACCACCGGTTTGCGGTTGAGCAGATGCTTGAAGAACTGATGCTTGGCCAGGGGGAAGTCCGGCAGATCCTTCGTCACGCGGTCTTCGGTCCATAGCTCCACCGGACCGGTGCGGTCCATGCCCAGCGCGCACTGCACCTGGTCCAGCCCGTGGGTGCCCCACCCGGAAACGCCCCAGGACTCTCCGCCGTCGTCGTAATCCACATAGTTGCTCCAGGAGCGGTGCAGCGTCTGATGATACGGCCGCAACTCCGTCTGGTTGCACCACACGTCCCAATCCAGACCCTCCGGCACGGGCTGCGCCGGCTGTGGCTGCCATACCAGCCCCGGCAGGTAGTTGCACACCTGTACGGTCTTGATCTTGCCGATCTTTCCGCTGCGCACCAGTTCGCTGGCGTGGCGGTTGATGGGCATGGAGCGCTGCTGGCTCCCCGCCTGGACGATGCGATTGTACTTCTTCGCCGCCCGCACCATGGCTTGGCCCTCTTCCACGGTCAGGTGGATGGGCTTCTCCGCATACACGTCCACGCCCGCTTGCAGGGCGTGGATCACGGCCAGCGCGCGCGCGTGGGTCGTGGTCTGCACCCACACCGCGTCCAGCTTCTCCTTGTCCAGCATCTTGTGATAGCTGGAGTACTTGGCCCATTTCTCCGAATCTGCATTCAGCGCCGTCGCGCGCTGCTGCCCGGGATCCTTGCCATAGCACCGCGGCAGGTAGCAATCGGCCACCGCCACCAAGTCCACCTCGTCCAGCTCCTTGCCGAAATACTGCATCAGCCACCGCGCGCGGTTACCCACTCCAATGACGCCCACCTTCAGCCGGCTGTTCGCCCCGAAAATGCGCGGCGAGGCGATCATCGGCGCCGCCACTGCTGTTACGAATTCGCGTCTGTTCACTTGGTGCCTCCCAAAGCTCACACTCTATCGAATTAGACTCTGATCAGTCGAGCGATCGAATTCGCGCCTTGCGCAGGCGGATCTCCATGGTCTCGAAATCCTTCCCGGCGTGAAGCTGGATGCCGATGCTGCCGGGGCCGGGAAAAGTCGCGTCGCGCTTCTCAATCACCCGCTTCCCATTCTGCTCGATGGTGATCTCGTCGCCCACAGCGCGGATGCGCATCTTGTTCCAGCCGTCCTTCTTCACGCTGGCCGCGTCGCGATTCTCGGCGATGAACGCCTTGCCGGTGCAATACAGCGAACCGGAGAGAACGCCCGGATGGCTCGACTGATCGAGAATGTCCGCCTGATACGCGGACTTCGCGCTGACGTAGCGGAACCAGATCCCGCTATTGCCGGGCCACGTCATGCTCCATTCCAGCTCCAGTTCGAAGTTCGCCCACTGCTTCTCCGTCAGCAGGTCGCCGGCCGCGCCCCCCGGCCCCTGCCGGCCGGTAATGGCGCCGTCCTTCACCGTCCACACAGCTTTGCCCTGCTGTTTCCAGCCGTCCAACGTCTTGCCATCGAACAGCGGCGACCAGCCTGACTTCGCGGAAGCAATCGCTGCCGTCACTGGAACTAGAAAGAACTCACGCCTGTTCATCACACCTCTCTTTACTGCCGCCGGGGTCCTGGACAGACCGCCCCGCATTCTTGTCGAGGTGTCTCCGGCTGCCGTCATTATGTCGCTGTGGGCACTTCCATGCAACGCCCGCGGCTCGGTAATCGGCAATGCCCGAGTCGCGCGCTTCCCGGTCAGGAGCCGGCGCAAGACCGCGTGGGATCTCCCGCGTGAACCGGCGGACTGGGAACCCGGCCCCTCGGATATCAGCACTGATCGGCGACACTCAGGATTACCTATCGGTAAGAACAGTTGATGCCAGACCCAAACATGCCGACGAACACGAGGAGGAGTCGAATCGGCGCCAGCATACCTCCGGATTCAAATAGCAGTGCGTCGGCTCGGTTGATCCGAGGTTGAAGCGCTAGCGCCGGACCATGGCCGACCACTAGCCCGGGTGGTGTCGCCAGGCTGCCGGCAACCCTGGCCTCGCCCCTTACCAATGCCTGGCTTTCGTCCGGCGTCGGGGAGAAACAGCCTCAACCGAAGCTCACTGGGGCGCCCGGTTGGCCCTTCATGCGAGACTCGGCCCAAAACGGAGACACGCGCATGTGCCGGGAATACGGCCGCCGCGGAGTTTCGAGCCGGGAGAGGCCCCGACGGACGGGCGGGGGACGGCGCCGCCCGTCGTGGACACGCTGTGTGCCGCTGCGGCCTCCCAACCGCCCAGGACGATGGCGGTACTCCAATAGACTCAAATTCTCACTACCAGACCCCTTCCTGAGATTTTGTGTTAAGCTAGCTTCAGCTAGATTAAGGAGCAAGTCGTGCAGGAAATCGGCGCCTTCCAGGCCAAGAATACACTCGGCTCCCTATTGGACCGTGTCGAGCGGGGTGAAGAAATCGTGATCACCAGACACGGTAAACCGGTAGCTCGCCTGGTTGCTAGCGTTCCTGGCGTGGATCGCGAGAGGGCGAAGGCCGCCGCGGATCGCATTCGTGCCCGGGCGGAACGCCTCTCGTCTGAACGTCTCGATTGGAAGGCTCTCAGAATCGATCGCGACAAGGGTCGGCCTTGAGTCTGGTTCTCGACAGTTCCATCACCCTCGCCTGGGTCTACTCTGCCGAAACCACGGAAGAGATCGCTGCTGTCCTTGTGCGGGTCCTGAAATCCGGCGCCTGGGTTCCGGCGCTCTGGCGTCTCGAAGTTGCCAACGTTCTCGAAATGGGTGTTCGAAAAGGCCGGTCCGATTCCGCTTTTCGGGATGCTGCGCTTGCGGATCTCTCGCTCCTTCCCATTACGGTCGATCCAGAAACCGACCTTCAGGCATGGGGCGCCACCGCCAAGCTGGCGGCGCGCCACCGCCTGACCCTCTACGACGCGGCATACCTCGAGTTGGCGCGCCGCCGCTGCCTGCCGCTCGCTACTCTTGACAGCGAATTGCGCGCCGCCGCCACGGCGGAGGACGTTGCCCTGCTCGGCCTCCTTGAGTAGTTACCTGGACAGAATCCCTGACATCTCCGAGCCAAGCCATCCTCACGGCACTGCCCGCGCTCCCCGCCTTGCGCAGCAAGTCCAGCACGCGCGAACCCAGCACCGCGCGAATGAGGATATTC
>CAYVDY010000125.1:0-5107 GCA_964450255.1 uncultured Candidatus Solibacter sp.
TGCGCAAGTTGAAGGAGGAGGGCGTTGTCTTCCAATCGCACCTCAACGGCGACAAGCATCTATTCACGCCGGAATCGACGGTTGACGTGCAACTGGCGCTAGGTAGCGATATTTTAATGATGCTGGACGAGTGCACGGACTACCCGGCTACGCCGAAGGCGGCGCGGAAGTCCATGGACCTGACGGCGCGATGGGCGGGGCGGGGGATGGCGCACTACCGGGAGCGGATGAAGTCCCGGGAGAAACCGCAGACGCTGTTTCCGATTGTGCAAGGCTCGATGTATCCGGAGTTGCGGAGGGAATGCGCGGCGCGGCTGATTGAACTCGACGCGGAGGGCTACGCGATAGGCGGATTGAGCGTCGGGGAGCCGCGGGAGCTGAGCATGGAAATCACGGAAGTGACTGTTCCGCTGCTGCCGGCGGACCGTCCGCGTTACGTGATGGGCGTGGGGATGCCTTCGGAGTTGCCGGAATACGTGGCGCGCGGCGTGGACATGATGGATTGCGTGATGCCGACGCGGAACGCGCGGAACGGGTGCCTGTTTACCAGCGGCGGGAGGGTGATCATCAAGCAGGCGCAGTACCGGGACGACCCGAGGCCGATCGATGAGAAATGCGCCTGTTACACATGCCGTACGTTCTCCCGGGCCTATCTTCGCCATTTATTCCAGGCGGGGGAGATGCTGTACAGTACTCTGGCGACCTTACACAACCTCAGGCATTACCTTGACATCATGCGCCGCATGCGAGAGGCTATTTTACTTGGGACCTTCCCTGAGTTCTTGAAGACTGCGCGGTCGTTTGCCTCGGATACGGATTAAACCCTGATAGGCTAGATGTGAGGCAGATGCTGTGCGTCGCAAGCGAATTTGAGCCACGTCAGAACAGGTGATACCGGTTTGGCAATGAGTTTCCTCCTTCTGCAGATGCCAGCGCTGCCCAATACGCTGGTCCAGTTTCTCCCCATCATCCTGATCTTCGCGATCTTCTACTTCCTTCTCTTCATGCCGATGCAGAAGCAGAAGAAGCAGCAGCAGAAGATGCTCTCAGAACTGAAGAGCGGTGACGAAGTCGTCACCAACGGCGGCATCATCGGGACCATCGTCGCGGTTAATGCGGATGATACTCTGGTGCTACGCGTAAAGCCCGACAACACAAAGCTGCAGTTTGCCCGTGGCGCGGTAGCCAGCATGGTGAACGCGGAGAAAAAGTCCTAACCCTAGCGGAAAGTAACAACCATGCAGAATCTCAAGTGGAAAGCCGTCCTGATTGTGGCTACGGTGCTGATCTGCCTCTACGGCATGATCGGGATCCCGAAGTCGACGGATGAGCTCGTAACGAATTGGAACAACAATATTCAGCTCGGCCTGGATCTGAAGGGCGGGTCGCTCCTGGTGCTGCAAGTGCAGGTGCAGGACGCCTTCAAGGCAGAGGCGATCACGGTGATTGCGCGGTTGAAGGAAGAGATGGGCAAGCAGGCTATTCCGTTTTCGGCGATGGACAACACGGAGCCGGCGACGCTGGCCGAAGCCGAGAAGATCGAAATTTCGATCAAGGGCGTGCCGATCGACAAGACGTCCGCGTTCCGCACAATCGTCAACGAGACGCTGGGCAGTTGGGTGATGACGCCCGTCAACTCCACAGACTACCGCCTGACGATGAAACCGACAGAGGCAATGACGTTGAAAAAGGACGTTGTATCGCGCTCGATGACGACCATCGAGAGCCGCATCAACGGTCTGGGATTGGCGGAGAGCAGTGTGCAGGCTCGCGGCGGCGCGGACTCGGACTCCGAGATTCTGGTATCGCTGCCTGGGCTGGACGATCCGGCGCGTGTGAAGTCGATTCTGCAGACGGCCGCCATGCTGGAGCTGTACGAAGTGAAGGACGGGCCTTTCGCGAAGATGGAAGAGGCGCTGGCGAAGAACGGCGGCGTGTTGCCGCTGAACACCAAGCTGCTGAAGTCCGTGCGTTCGGCGGCGTCTGACCAGAACGAAGGCTGGTATCTGGTGGCGCGGACTCCGGTGATCACGGGGCGCGACCTTCGGGACTCCAAGCCGGCGCAGGACGAATTCGGCAAGTGGGAAACGTCGTTTATCTTGTCGCAGGACGCGAAGGGCCGGTTTGGCCGCTTCACGGAAGCCAACGTCGGCCAGCGGCTGGCGATCGTGCTGGACAATCAGGTGAAGAGCGCTCCGACGATTCAGAGCCGCATTGAGGATTCGGGCCGCATCACGGGCGCCGGGACGAACCAGGAGGCCAGCGATTTGGCGCTGGTGCTGCGCGCGGGATCGCTGCCGGCTGGCATCGTTTACCTGCAGGAGCAGACGGTGGGGCCGTCTCTCGGTGCCGACTCCATCCACCAGGGACTGGTGGCGGGGCTGGTCGGCCTGGTGGTGGTGATCCTGATCATGCTGGTGTACTACTCGATGAGCGGAATCAACGCGACAATCGCGCTGGTTTTGAACGCGATCATCCTGATCGGCGTGCTTGCTTACCTGAAGGCCGTATTGACGCTGCCCGGCATCGCCGGGATCATTCTGTTGATCGGTATGGCGGTGGATTCCAACGTGCTGATCTTTGAGCGCATTCGCGAAGAAATCCGGGCCGGGAAGGCGACAATGGCCGCCATCGACACGGGCTTCGCCAAGGCGTTCCTCACCATCATCGACACGCACGTGGCGACGGTGGTCAGCTGCGCATTTCTGTTCATGTTCGGAACGCCGGCGGTTCGCGGCTTCGCGGTAACGCTGGTGATCGGTCTGGTGGCCAACGTGTTCACCAGCGTGTTTGTGTCCCGCGCTCTCTTCCAGTTTGAGATGGCGGGCAAGGGCGCGAACGCGAAGTTGAGCATCGGAATCTAACAGGACACGGAACAGACCATGGAGCTATTCAAAAACACAAAGATCGATTTTCTGGGCAACCAGAAGATCTTCATCGGGGCCTCGCTGGTGTTGACGGCGATCGGCCTGGTGAGCTGGATTGGCAAGGGCGGGTTGAAGTACGGCATCGATTTCACGGGCGGTTCGAATCTCACGGTGAAGTTCTCGTCGGCGCCTCCGGTGGATAAGATTCGCTCGCTGGTGTCCGCGAAGATCGGCGGAGAGATTTCCGTGCAGGAGATTCCGGGCCAGAACTCCGTGATCATCGGAACACCGATGAAGGACGAGACGCAACTGAACGCCGAGCGCAAGACGCTCAGCGACATTCTGGAAGTTAACTTTGGCGACAAGTCCGGCAAGCTCGACTTCAACAATGCGAGCGCCGAGACGCTGACCGACAAGCTACGCGATCCGCTGCAGCAGGCGGGCGTCTCATTGAGCGATCAGCAGGTCAAGGACTTGACGAAGGCCATGTTGACCTTCAAGAACACGCCGCCGCGCTCTGGCATCATCACGAGCTTCGACCAGTTGACCGGAGTGGCTGGAGTGACGCCGCAGGTGATTGGCGTGATGAAGCAGCAGTGCTCGCTGTCGTCATTCTCCGTGATCGGAGCCGAGGTGGTGGGGCCGAAGATTGGCGCCGAACTGCGCAGCAAGGCCGTCCTGGCGACGCTGTACTCGCTGGCGGGGATGCTGGCTTACCTGTGGTTCCGGTTCGAGTTCATTTACGGTTTGGCCGCGGTGATCGCGGTATTCCACGACGTGATCATCACGCTGGGCCTGTTCTCGCTCTTCGACAAGGAGATCTCGCTGAACGTAGTGGCGGCGCTGTTGACGCTGGTCGGATATTCGATGAACGACACCATCGTGGTTTTTGATAGAATTCGCGAGACCCTGAAGTTATCGCGAAGGGAGCTCAACACACAGATCGTCAACGACAGCGTCAACCAGACGCTGAGCAGGACGATCATGGTTTCGGGACTGACGTTCGTTTCGGCGGTGTCGTTGTTGATCTTCGGCGGGCCGGTACTGAACGGTTTTGCTTTTGCACTGGTTGCGGGTATCATCGTTGGTACCTATTCGTCGATCTTCGTCGCGAGTCCGATTCTTGTGTTCTGGCACAACTTCAACCAGCGCAGGAAGCAGGCTCCTGCAGCAGCGGGCAAGTGATGCGCATCGGGTCGATGAGGATGCGGGTCACGGACGGTTTGTTAGATTAAAAGTCCAAAAAGAGCGGCACAGCCGGGAACCGGCGTGAAGCTCCGGTGTCAATAAAGGTGAGAACGGTCTCCGGGGTGTCGGAGGCCGGGACCCTAAGGAGAGGATGGCTCATGTTTGAACAAAGCTTCGTGGATGGTGCGGCCAAAACCAACAAGAGTTGGACCATCATCATCTCCACCATATTCCAGGTGGGGTTGGTAGTGGCGGGCGTCATTATCCCACTGTTAAATCCCGAGCTTCTCCCAAAGACCGCGCTGAGCTCCATGCTGGTGGCTCCTCCCCCGCCTCCGCCTCCTCCTCCGCCGCCGCCTCCGGCAGCGGCAGTGGTGAAGGTGATCAAGGTGGTGCCCCGCCAGTTCGATGGTTCCCGCCTGATGGCGCCCAAGCAGGTCCCGAAAGAGATTGCGATGATCAGGGAAGACGAACTTCCGGTGGCTAGCGCCGGCGTTCCCGGAGGCGTCCCCGGCGGCGTTCCCGGCGGCACGCCCGGTGGTGTCATTGGTGGATTGATTGGTGGTGTGGCCGCAGCGGCTCCGCCTCCGCCGCCTCCCCCGGTCAAACAGGAAGTGAAAGCAACCCCGAAACGCATCACGGTGGGCGGCAACGTCCAGCAGGCGATGCTCGTCAACCAACCACGGCCAACTTATCCGCCGCTGGCCAAGCAGGCGCGCATTTCGGGCACAGTTCGTTTTACCGCCATCATCGGCCGCGACGGCGCGATCCAGAATCTTACTCTGGTATCGGGCCACCCGTTGCTGGTGCAGTCGGCCACCGACGCAGTGAAGCAGTGGCGCTACAAGCCCACGCTGCTGAACGGCGAACCGGTGGAGGTCGTCACGCAGATCGACGTGAACTTCACGTTGAATCAGTAGGCAATAGTCAGACTCGTTTAGATTAAATCAACTCGCAGGAGAATAGAGAAGATGCTTCTTCAGTTGCAAGTATGGGCGTTCCTGCTTTTGCAGGAAGGTGGTCTGCGCCGATGTGGTCCCCGGCATGCTTTC
>CAYVDY010000125.1:5117-13966 GCA_964450255.1 uncultured Candidatus Solibacter sp.
CCTCAGGTCGATGTGGACCCAGATGGGCTGGATGGCGAAAGCCGTCGTGATTATCCTCTTCATCATGTCCGCCTGGTCGATTGGCGTCATGATTGACCGTTTGATTGTTTACAATGCCGCGCGGAAGCAGTCGCGCCTCTTCGCCCCCGCCGTTGCCGGCGCGTTGCGCGAGGGCAAGCTCGACGAAGCTATCAAGATCGCGGACCGCTACAAGAAGTCGCACCTGGCGAAGGTGGTTGTGGCGGGATTGCAGGAATTCCGAGCACACACGGTGAGCGGCGAGATTCCGGGCGAGTTGGTGGAAAGCTCGAAGCGGGCACTTGAGCGCGCCGAGGCGATTGTGCACTCCGAGTTGGAGCGCGGCGTGAGCGGGTTGGCGACGATCGGGTCGACGGCGCCGTTCGTCGGACTGTTCGGCACGGTGGTTGGCATCATCAACGCGTTCAAGGGCATTGCGACTGAGAAGTCGACGGGCCTGGGCGCGGTGGCCGGCGGTATTTCGGAAGCCCTGGTTGCTACGGCAATCGGTCTCTTCGTGGCAATTCCGGCCGTCTGGATGTACAACTACTTCAACACGCGTCTGAAGGGGTTTGACGTCGAGATGGAGAACTCCAGCTCCGAACTGATTGACTACTTCCTGAAGCGGTCCCAGAAGGGCGCAGCGAAGTAACTCTTCGTGTTTCCTGTCTGTTGACTGACCGGCGAGTTGATCGAGCCCAGCCGGAGGTTGCCACCAAGGCACTCTCCGGCAAGGGTTGCCGTTGAGGAAGCCGGCAGGGGTGATCAAGGAGAAAATTGATGGCTAGAAAAAAACCGCAAATGAACGCAATGGCGGACATCAACGTGACCCCGATGGTCGACGTGATGCTCGTCATGCTGATCATTTTCATGGTGATCACGCCAATGCTTTCCAAGGGCGTCAGCGTGGATCTTGCGATGACTGCCAATCCGATTGCGCTGGCAAACGCGGACAAGGAAGACGCAGTTCTGGTGGCCGTTACCCGTGATGGCCGCGTGTATCTCGGCGCGACGCCGATTGTCCCTGCCGAACTTCCAGGGAAAGTGAAGGATTTGCTGACCGGCCGCCTGGACAAGACTTGCTACGTGAAGTCCGACTCCCGCGCGCGCTATGAGAGGGTCGTCGAAGTGGTGGACAACCTGCGTGCCGCTGGCGTGGACAACATCGGTCTGCTGACCGACTTGGACGCGAAGGCGAAAGCGAAGGCTGACGCCGCGGCCGGCATCACCCCGACAGCCCAGTAAGGGTTTTGAACACGGGGCGGCCCGGGCCGGCTGGATGCACCGTCGTGGTGCGATTGCAACAAGTTTAAAGGAGATTTCCCCATGAGCATGTCTGCTGGCGGAGACTCGGGGGGACCACTGTCGGAGATCAACATGACTCCGATGATCGACGTCCTACTCGTACTTCTCATCATTTTCATGGTCATCACGCCGCTCACGCCGAAGGGTTTGGAAGCGCTGATTCCGCAGCCGCCTCCTAAGGATGCGCCTCCCCCGTCCGTGGACCGCACGGTGATCATCATCATCAACAAAGACAAGTCGCTGATGCTGAACACGGAGCCGATCGCGGAGAGTCAGCTGCAGGACCGGCTACTCGCCGTCTTTAAGACGCGCGCGGAGCGTGTCTGCTTCGTTAAGGCGGATCCCGACCTGGAGTTCCAGACCGTAGCCAAGGCGATCGACATCGCCAAGGGCGCGCAGATGGACAAGGTGGGTCTGATGACGGCCAAAATGGAGGCTGGCGAATAGCCGGAGACTTTATACCGATGAATCGCAAAGCTCTCATTATTCTCACAGCGGCTGCGGCTCTCCTGCTGGCAGGTCTGACCACTGGCTGCAAGAAGCTCGAAGCGCGTGACAATCTCAACAAGGGCGTGCAGGCGTTCAAGGGCGCTAAGTACGGTGACGCCGTTGAGTATTTCAAGAAGGCGATCGAGCTCGACCCCACGTATCCGACAGCGCGGCTCTATCTGGCCACGGCGTACATGAGCCAGTACATCCCCGGCGCGGACTCGCCGGAGAACAACGCCTACGCGACCGAGGCAGCGAACAACTTCAAGCTGATTCTGGAGACCGATCCGAAGAACACGTCAGCGCTGAAGTCCCTGGCTTCGTTGGCGTTCCAGCAAACCAGCGGTATGTCGGCGATGAGCGACAAGATGAAGCAGTTCGACGTCGCCGCCGACTGGTATAAGAAGCTGGCGGCCGCCGATCCGAATGAGAAAGAAGCATTCTACTCGCTCGGAGTGGTGGCTTGGTCGAAGTTCTATCCGGCCTGGATGGAAGCCCGCACCAAGCTTGGCATGAAGCCGGAAGCTCCTGGCCCCATCAAGGACAAGAAGGTAAAAGAAGAGCTGAAGGCCAAGTACACCGAAGTGATCGCCGAGGGCATCAAGAATCTTGAGAAGGCCCTGGAGATCGACAAGGAGTACGACGACGCGATGGCCTATCTGAACCTGCTCTATCGTGAACGCGCCGACATCGCCGATAGCGACGAGGTCTACACGAGAGACACCGAGTCCGCCGATCAGTGGATGTCTAAGGCACTTGAGACCCGCAAGATCAAGGCTGAACGGGCGCCGACAACCACTGGCATCGTTCAGGAAGAGAAGAAGTAACTCTTCGCTGGTCCAGCCGATTCCGTTAGAATAAATGCGAGGGCACACCCTTCAGGTGGTCCCTCGCATTTTCGTCTGTCCAGCCTGCCTACCCCCTCCATGGAGAATCCGGCCAATCGCGACGACGTCCATCCAGCCGCCACGGCGGACCTAACCCTGCCGCCCGGGGTGACGCCGGCGATGGAGGCGGCGTACCTGCGGCTCCAGGAAACCGTTCAGGCGAAGCGGCCCAATGAGGACCTGGCCCCGTTGCGCCGGGCTTACGAATTCGCGTCCCTTAAGCACGCTCCCCAGAAGCGGGATTCGGGCGAACCCTACATGCTCCATCCGCTGGCGGTGACTCAAACGCTGGCGGAGATGTCGATGGACATGGTGTGCCTGCAGACGGGCCTGATGCACGACACCATTGAGGATACGGCGACGACGTCGGAGGAGATTCGCAAGCTCTTTGGCGCCGATGTGGAACGCTGTGTCAACGGCGTCACCAAGCTGAGCAAGATCAATCTACATAACCGCGAAGACCGGCAGGCGGAGAGCGTCCGCAAGATGCTGCTGGCGATGGTGGAAGACATCCGCGTCATCATCGTGAAGCTGGCCGACCGGCTGCACAACCTGCGCACGCTCAGTTCGCTCTCGCGTGAACGGCAGGAGCGTATTGCGGCGGAGACCATCGAGTTGTATTCGCCGATCGCGCACCGCCTGGGCATGGGCAAGTTGCGAGCCGAACTGGAAGACCTCGGATTCCAATACCTCGATCCGGCGGCCTATCACGAAGTCACCGATGCCATTGAAGTGAAGCGGCAGGCCAACGAGCGGGTACTCGACGAGATCCGTTTGACGGTCCTGCGAAAATTGGCCGAAGAGCATATCCCGGTTCGGGTGCAGGCGCGGGTCAAGCGGCCGTGGTCGGTTTATCAGAAGCTGAAGAAGCAACGCATCGATATCGACCAGGTGTATGATCTTCTGGGCGTGCGCATCATCACCGATTCGGTGAAGAACTGCTACGCGGCTTTGGGTGTGATCCACAACGAATGGCATCCGATACCGGGACGGATCAAGGACTTCATCGCCATCCCGCGGCCCAATCTGTATCAGTCCCTGCACACCTCGGTGATGGGTCCGATGGGAGTTTCGTTCGAGGTGCAAATTCGCACGGAGGAGATGCACCGCCTGGCGGAAGAGGGCATCGCCGCGCATTGGAAGTACAAGGAAGGCAAGAAGGGTCCGGCTGAGGACGACCAGAGGATTGCCTGGTTGCGGCAGTTGGTGGAATGGCAGCGCGAGATGCGCGACCCCTCCGATTTCATGTCCAACCTGAAGGTGGACCTGTATCCGGAGGAGGTGTACTGCTTCACGCCAAAGGGGCGCGTGGTGGTGCTGCCGCGCGAGGCTACACCGATCGATTTTGCGTACTCCATCCACACCGACGTTGGGCACTGCTGCATCGGCGCGAAGGTGAACAACCGGATGGTGCCGTTGAAGCACGGCCTGCGCAACGGCGACATCGTGGAGATCATGACCCAGAACGGCGGCCAGCCCAGCCGGGACTGGCTCTCGTTCGTCAAGACCACGCGGGCGCGGAACAAGATCCGCCACGTCATTAACGCCACCGAGCGCGAGAAATCCATCGAGCTGGGTCAGAAGCTGCTGGAGCGCGAGGCCCGGCGGCTGGGCGTGGCGCTGAGCCGGATCACGCGGCAGCAGATGGAAGCCGTGGCGACGGAATACGGCTGCGCCAAGACGGAAGATCTGCAGGCGGCGCTTGGTTGGGGCAAGTTCTCGGCCCGGCAGGTGCTGTCGAAGCTCGCGCCGGGTGTTGTGGAGCCGGAGACTCCGCCGGCGGCGGCGCCGGAGACTCCGGCGTACCAACCGGAGCGCGATCGTGCCGGCGCGGCGGCGAAAGACTACGTGATCCAGGTCAAGGGCATCGACGACCTGCTGACTTACCGCGCCAAATGCTGCAATCCCATTCGAGGCGAACCCATTGTCGGCTACATCACGCGCGGCAAGGGCGTGGCCGTGCATTCGAAGGGCTGCCCCAACGTCCAGAACCTGATGTACGAGGCTGAGCGCCGCATCGAGGTGGAATGGGCGCGCGGGGCGCGCGAGAGTTTCAATGTCCGCATCATCGTCCACACGGACGACCGGGCCGGCATGCTGAACCAGTTGACCCAGATCCTCTTCGACGAAGAGGTGAACATCCGCAGCGTCGAGGCCCATGCCGACGAGAAACAGTTCGACTCCGCCGTGGTGGAGATGACCGTCGAGGTGCGCGACAAGAAGCAGCTCGAACGGGTGGTCTCCGCCATGCGCCGGGTCGCCGGGGTGCGCGACATCGAGCGCGTCCACTAGCCATCATGACCATTTCCACTGATCCGTTGCATATCGCCGTTTCCAAGTCCAAGGGCATCAAGATCGATTGGTCTGACGGCCACAAGAGCGACCTTCCCTGTGAGTTGTTGCGCGACGAATGCCCGTGCGCTTCGTGCACCGGCGCGCACGGAACCGAGCCGCAGAAATCGAATTACTCGGCTGTGGAGCCGGCTGGAAGTCCCTTCCAGATGTACAAGCCCGTGCTGAAGATGCTCTCGATTGAAGAGGTCGGCACGTACGCCGTGCGGATCAACTGGAGCGACGGGCATAATACAGGGATCTATTCGTTCGAGCACCTGCGCCGGATCTGTCCGTGCGTGGAGTGCGCCAAAGCCAGACAGGAAGGCCGCCTATGAAACTGCTGCTCTCGATGATCGTTCTGCTCGCCCTGCCGCTCGCCGCCGCCGATGTCAGCGGCAAGTGGAAAGGGGAGGTGGAGGTGGCCGGCAACAATGCCACTCCCGAATTCACGTTCAAACAGGATGGCGCCAAGCTCACCGGAACGTACAAGGGTATGCTCGGCGAGGCGCCCATCGAGGGCACGGTGGAAGGCAACAAGGTCCGCTGGGTGTTGAAGGTGAACTACGAGAGCAACCCCGTGACGATCATCTACACGGGAACGCTGGAATCGGACAAGTTGATGAAGGGGGCGGTCGATTTCGCCGGTCAGGCGGAAGGCACGTTTACCGCCAAGAAAGAGTAGCGGGTCTCCTGTACGCCGGCGCGGCGGGGATATACTCGCAGTGTGCCAACCCGCCGTCACTTTCTTCTTCAATCCGGCGCCGCCGCCCTGCTGAGCGGAACTGAACTCGATCTCCAATCCAGCCGCTGGAATGCGAGGTGGGTATTCCCCGCCGGGGCGCCAGCCAACACGTACGGCATCTATCATTTCCGGTGCTCGTTCGCGCTGGGGGCGGTTCCATCCGCGCTGAAGGTGCACGTCACGGGCGATAGCCGCTATGAACTGTTCGTCAACGGCGTGAAGGTGAGCTGGGGGCCGGCGCGGGGCGACCTGTATCACTGGCGGTACGAGACCGTGGATCTGGCGCCGCATCTGCGCGCGGGCAACAACGTGCTGGCCGCGGTGGTGTGGAACGAATCGGCGTACGCCGGATTAGCGCAGTGGTCCAACCGCACCGGTTTCCTATTGCAGGCAGCCGACAGCGATCACGAGAAGCTTGTGAATACGGGCACGGCGGGATGGAAGGCGACGCAGGACGATGCGTATCAGCCGTTTCCGCTGCCGGGCAAGCTGTGGTCCGAGATCGGTCCCGGGTATTACGCGATCAGCCCGATGGAGCGGTTCGATGCCGCCAAATACCCGTGGGGGTGGCAGGTGCCGGTGTTTGACGATTCGGCATGGACTGCGGTGGAGAACGGCCCGCCGGCGGCGGCGCGGGATGCGTCGGATTCGCCGTCGCGCTGGATGCTGGTGCCGCGGCCGATCCCGGTGATGGAAGAGACGCCGATCCGCCTGGCGCGGCTGCGGCAGTCATCGGGTGTCACCCCGCCGGCTGAGTTTCCCGCGCGGAAGGCCGCTGTCACGGTGCCTGCGAATACGAAGGCGGTACTGTTGCTGGATCAGGACGTGCTCACGTGCGCGTTTCCTGAACTGGAGTTGAGCGGCGGCCGCGGGGCGGAAGTCACCGTCCGGTACATTGAAGCGCCGTATGAGGCGCTGCGTCCGCGCGTCACGAAGCGTAACCGGAACGATGTGGACGGCAAGATCCTTCGCGGTTATTTTGACAGAATCGTGCCCGACGGCGAGCGCCGGACGTGGCGGCCGCTGTTCTGGCGGACGTGGCGGTATCTGCAGATTACAATCGAGACCAAGGCGGAGCCCTTGGTGCTGGAGGATCTACGGGCGGTCTACACCGGATATCCGTTTGTGGTGAAGGCGAAGTTCGAATCGGGCAATGCGCTGCACCAGAAGATCATGGAAGTCGGCTGGCGCACGGCGCGGCTGTGCGCGCACGAGAGCTACATGGACTGTCCTTATTGGGAGCAGTTGCAGTATGCCGGCGACACGCGGATCCAGGCGCTGGTCTCGCTCTACATGACGGGCGATCACCGGCTGATGCGGAATGCTATTGAGCAGTTGGATAGTTCGCGGACGCCGGAAGGGGCGACGTACTCGCGGGCGCCCAGCGCGCTGCAACAGTACATTCCGCCGTTCTGCCTGTGGTGGATCGGCATGGTGCACGATTACTGCTGGTATGTGGACGACCCGGCATTTGTGCGGCAGATGCTGCCGGGCGTGCGGGCCGTGCTGGGGTGGTACACGAGCTTCCTGAAGGACAACGGCCTGCTGGGCCCGATGCCGTGGTGGAACTACGTGGACTGGGTTCCAAAGTGGCCCAACGGGCGGCCTCCATCGGAGAAGGACACGATGCCGGCTACCATTCAGCTGCAACTGGCAATGGCGCTGCAGTGGGCGGGCGAGCTGGAAGCGGCAGTCGGCGACGCGCAGTTCGCGCGACGCTGGAAGGTGCAGGCGACGCGGCTGACGCGGGCGATTGGGGAGTCGTTCTGGAGCGCTGAAAAGAGGCTGTTCAGTGAGGATCTGGCGCATGCGCACTTCTCGCAACATGCCAACGTGCTGGCGGTGCTGGCGGACGTGGCGGAGGCCGGGGGGCAGCGCGAGCTGATGACGCGCGTGGAGGCGGACAAGTCTCTGTACCAGTGCACGGTCTACTTCCGGTATTACCTGGACCGCGCGATGGTGAAGGCGGGGTTGGGGGATCGATACCTGAACCGGCTTGGCACGTGGGAATTCATGCTGAAGGAGGGGCTGACGACGTGGGCGGAGATGGATTCGCCGAACACGCGGTCCGACTGCCATGCGTGGGGCGCCAGTCCAAACATCGAGTTCTTCCGGACGGTGCTGGGTGTGGATTCCGCCGCGCCGGGCTTCCGCAAGATCCGCGTTACGCCGCGCCTGGGGCCGCTACAGCGTGCCAGCGGGGTGATTCCGCACCCGAAGGGGCTGATCGAGGTGAGAGTCGAACGGGGCGGCCCTACGGGCCTGATAATCGACGTGAAGGCGCCGGCGGGTGTGGAGGTGGAAAAAGGATAGGACCGGCCGGGTGGCCGGTCCATTTCAGAGGTTCAGCGGGTCAGAGGGCTAGAGGAGACGGAAATTGACTTCGACGTTGGCCAGCACGGCGACGGGCTTGCCGTCCTTGTAGCCTGGCTTGAAGCGCCACTTGCGGACCGCTTCCATAGCCTTCTCATCCAGGCCCATGCCGAGGGCGCGGACGACGCGGACGTTACCGGTCTGGCCGGACTCATCCACGACGATGGCGAGCAGGACCGTGCCCTGGAACTTGGCTTTACGTGCTTCTTCCGAGTATTCGGGTTCTACCTTGAAGATCGGGACAGGAGCGCTGACGCCGCCGCCGATGCGGAACGCGCCGCCGCCGAAGCCGCCGCCCTCACCCGGACCAAAGCCGCCGCCGCGTCCGGAACCAACGCCGCCGCCGGAACCGCTGCCGATGCCGCCGCCGGAACCGGGGCCGTTGGAGGGCGGACCCGCCTTGGCGAAGGGGTCACCGTACATCGGAAGATTGACTTGCGGGAGATTCGCGTCCGGGGGAGCGATGATGGTCGGTTCCATGATCAGACGGGGATTGGGATTGTTGATCACGGCCACCGGGGGCGTGAACTGTTTGAGGTCGGGGCGAGGCAACTTGCCCTTGCTGGCCGGCAGGGGAGAGTTGTCACCGCCGCCGCCGCCGCCGCCCATGGCCTTGTCCTTCACTGCCATCTTCGGCATGTAAGGCTCGATGTCGGGCGCGACCAGCGTGACTGTGTTCTTGACCGCCGTCTGAACCGTCT
>CAYVDY010000126.1:0-13920 GCA_964450255.1 uncultured Candidatus Solibacter sp.
TACGGCGAGCAGGGCGAGCGCCGCGACGCGAATGGCGGCTGGGGCGAAATTCGCTGCAAAGACGGCACCATCATCAAGCAGTAATTCGGGGACGCTCTACTCAATTCCCAATTGTTTCCGCCATGAACCGCCGCAACTTCATTCTCGCCGCCGCCGCCGCCGCGGAACCCGTTGTTCGTGTCCCCGGCAGCATTCTCGTCCACGAGCACGTCCTCGTCGATTTCATCGGAGCGGAGAACGCCACCCGCAGCCGCTACGACCTCGATGAAGTCGTCCGCGTTGCCACGCCAAAACTGCTCGAACTGAAGGCGCACGGCTGCGTCCGCCTATTGGAGTGCACTCCAAACGGTCTCGGCCGCGATCCGCGCCTCCTGGCCCGCCTTCAAAAAGACACGGGCATGGAGCTGTGGACCAACACCGGACTCTACGGGGCAGCCAAGCGCAGCGGCCTCTATGACTACGCCTGGAAGGAATCCGCGCGCGACCTTGCCAATCGGTGGATCAGCGAGGTTAAGCGTGGCGTCGATGGCATGAAGCCCCGTTTCCTTAAGACCGCCGTCAACGGCTTCCCTCTCGAAGACATCGACCGCAAGTTGATCGAAGCCGCCGCCATTACCTCGCTCGAAACGGGCCTCTCCATCGCCTCGCACACCAACGGAGGCGCCCCTGCCGCCGAAGCCCAGCTCGAGATTCTCCGCCGCCTGCGCTGTCCTCTCGACAAGTTCGTCTGGGTCCACGCCCAGAATGAGAAGTCGCTCGAAGCTCAGGAAGCCGTCGCCCGCGCCGGAGCGTGGGTGGAACTCGACGGCATCAGCGAGTCTTCCGCCGCTCGCCATCGGGAGTCCGTCCTGCACCTGCACGCCAAGGGAATGCTCGGCCGCGTGCTCATCTCGCAGGATTCGGGCTGGTACCGCGTAGGCGAGCCCAACGGCGGCAACTACCGCGGCTACACCTACATCTACAGCGGCTTCCTCCCCACGATCCCCCAGGCTTTGTGGAAGCCTCTCCTCATCGACAATCCCCGCCGGGCGTTCGGTAATTAGTAGTACCCCATGAAGAAGAAGCCTGAGATCCTCGAAATCCCCAAGCGCAAGCTCCTCGTCGCATCCGGCGAAGGGCAACCAGGTGGTGAACTCTTCCAAGCCCTCATCGGCGCGCTCTTCACGATGGAATGGTCCATCAAGATGAAGCGGAAGTCCGCCGGTGAGGAGACATTCAAAATGGCTCAGTTGGAGGGCACTTACGAATCGATGACCAAATGGACCCTCGCCATTGAGGTTCCAGACTACGTCACCGCCATGGAGGTGAAGAGGACGGCGTCAGAGCTGACTGCCAAGGGCAAGCCCGAGTCCGTTCGCCACGTCTCGCTCATCACCCAGAAGAAGCAACGGTGTGTTCAGATGCTCCACGTCGGTCCATATGAGGACGAGCCGCGCACAATCGACGCGATGACCGCCTTCGCTGCCGGGCAAGGCTTGGCCCTCGCAGGGCCTCACCACGAGATCTACTACTCGGATCCCGGTCGCGTCGCGCCGGAGAAGCTGAAGACCGTGCTCCGGTACCCTACACGAAAGTTGTAGTCGCCGGGCTAAAAGCGAACCGGCGCGCTTAACTTGAGCTCAACCGTTTGAGCCTGCCTTCCGGCCAGCGTCAACTTCGGGGCCGAGCGAAGCAGTTGTTCCAGGACGTTTGGGCGCTCCAATTCTCGCTTGGCCTCCATCGGCACTGCCACCATACGATACTCCCCCGGCGCCAGGGACACGAAACTGAAACGACCGTCATCGTCGCCCGCCATCGACATCGAACCTGAAAAGACATCGTTGCCCACGGGCCAGCGTGAGAGCACCACCCATGGCCTGGAAACCTGTTTCGTGCCGGCCCGGACCGTCCCAACCACCGATGCGGGTTCATCGTCCACGACGAGCTCCAATTTGTGCTCCAGCGCGTACGCGTTCAGTGGCAATCTGTTACCCTCCAGCCGGGCGCCGTTGTAGTGGATACTGCGGAGACAGTGGCTTGGCGGAAGCCCCTGGTCCAGCAGTTGATAGTCCCGAAGCATGACGCGCTCCACCCTGAAGCGCCCCTCGGCATCGATCTTCACTGGCGCATTGAGAACCGCCCAGTTTACCGGTTTAAGCAGAAGGCGAACTTGCGTCAGATCCAAAGGAGCCGAGCCAAGAGTTGTGACTTTGCCTTCGATCGTCACCCCCCGGTCCAGGGGTGCTGAAAGAGCGATGTTCGCCTTCCCAATCGTTACGTCTGCCACGGCCCTTCCCCCGGCGCCGCCAACTTCAAGCCCATGACTTCCTGGAGGCAGGCCCCGTATGATGAAACTGCCGCCGCAAGGCACTTGTCCCATGTAGGTACCCGCCCAGGGGTTCGCCGCGCGGCGGATATGCACGCCGAGGACCTCAGTTGGTTTGCAGGCGGCGTCCGGTACATCAACACGGGCCCGGTACATAGTCGTCTTTCGAACCTCGAGCGTGCCCACCTCGACCTTCGCCCCCGAAGCCGCACTAATCGGAAACGCCTGGTCCAATCCGGCGCCGCCTGGCCAAAAGGTCCAGTCAAAATCCAGATCCGTAGTCGCCATGTCGTCGTCACCGAACTTCGTCAGCAGCACGTCTTGGCCGAGGGCACGAAGTTCGGGGTTGCGTTCCAGTTCCAGCGCGGATGTCATTCGCGGACCCAGGGCGATGACGTACTCTCCCGGCGGAAGCCCACTCACCAAAAACCGCCCTTGAGCATCGGTCAAGGCGCTGTCACCACCAAGCGCGGTGGCTTTGCCCCGCTGGTACGAATAGCCCAGAGCCGAGACGCGGAGACTGCGAACCGGCTCCTGCGTGTCTTTGTCCAATACAATACCCGTGAGCTGCACCGGCCGCGCAAGCGTGAAACTCAACTCCCTTGTGGGATGGGCGGTGTCCAGTGTCACTGTGACCGCGGTAGCAAACCCCTCCAGACTCGACCCACCTGGACGGTAGCCCTCCTTCTGCACCCGGACTCGGTAGCTGCCCGATTCCGCCAGGGAGAACCTGAAGGCGCCGTCGCCATCCGTCTCCGTTTCGGCATGTTTCGCTCTGGGCGTGAGCGACGAGGAGGAATCGCCTTCGTAGCGTTCCAAGACTACTTCGACTGCACCGATTCCTCGATTGAAGCCAGATTCGATGACCTTTCCTGCAATCTCAAATTGGTTTGTGGGCTTCTGGCCGCCGTCTTGCTGTCCGGCGCAAAGTGAGAAGGTCGAGCAGAAGACAACCATCCACCATGTGATTGCCGAGGACATCCTGGAACTCCTCTCTGCGCCAGAAAACTCCAGCTTAGCCCTTCAAATCCGCAAACGCCGCCTCGATCTCCGCCTTCGCTGCCGGACCAATCGACGTCAGCGGCAGCCGCACCGGGCCGCCGTAGTACCCGTTCAAATCCATCGCGTACTTCAACCCCGGCACGCCGTACTTCACGGTTACCAACACCGCCGCTTTCGCAATCCGCGCCTGCCAGTCCATCGCCGCGTCGAACTCGCGCTGCCGGTGCGCCTCCCAGATTGCAATCGTCGAATACGGAGCCGCATTCGCATACGCCAGTACCGCGCCCACCGCGCCCACGGCCAACGACGGCGCCAGCGTGGGAGCCGATCCCACCAGCACCTGGAAACCCTCCTTGGTCTCGCGGATCATCTGCATGACCTTCTCGATACTCCCCGAGCTCTCCTTGATCGCGATGATGTTCGGATGCTCGCTCAACTGATTCACCACGTCCACGGGAATATCCAGGCCCGTCACCTGCGGCCAGTTATAAATCATCAGCGGGATCTTCGCCTGATCCGCCACGCTGCGGTAGTAAAGCAACTGCGCCGCCGGAGTGTGGATCAGGTTCTTGTAGTAGTGCGGCGTTCGCACCATCACGCCCTGGTAGCCCATCTCCGCCGCGCGGTTGGTCAGCATCACCGTTTCCCGCACGCTCTCCACGCCCGTCCCGGCCAGCAGCAGCTTATCGGGGGAGGCATGCTTTGCCACCAGCTCGAACATCTGCAGCTTCTCTTCCACGGTCAGGTAAACGCTCTCCCCCGTCGACCCGCACACCACATAGCCGGTGAGCGTGGTCTTGTTCCACTTCGTGACGTTGTGCTCCACCTTCGACACATAGATGTCCCCGTTGTGATCGAACGGAGTCGCGATCGGCGGAAAAATACCATGCAGCTTCATTGTTCTGTTCCCCCAAAAGGAAAGCGGCCCGGCATTTG
The DNA here is from genome assembly GCA_964450255.1 of uncultured Candidatus Solibacter sp. GTDB lineage: Bacteria > Acidobacteriota > Terriglobia > Bryobacterales > Bryobacteraceae > Paludibaculum. Next base: position 4,244 of record CAYVDY010000126.1, read on the forward strand.
CCGAGCCGCTTGGATTCCAACCAAACCCAACTACTTGCCGACGTTGATCAGCGTGAACAGGGCCAGCGACTCGATGAACGCGAGACCCAAGATCAGCAGGATGCGGATCGGCCCGGCGGCGCCGGGGTTGCGGGCGATGCCTTCCACAGAAGCCGAAATCGCCTTGCCCTGCGCCAGTGCGCACAGGCCGGAAGCGATGGCCATGGCGAATGCACCAGGCAGAATGAACGGGCTGCCGGGGGCGCTGCTGCCCTGGGCGAAGCCGGGAACGGCGATCACGAAGAGCGCCATGAGGATGAGGATGTTGCGGACTGTCATTGTACTTTCTCCTTGCGAACAGGCCATCTCAGGAGGTGGTTGCGCACCGTGCGTTGGGACGCCGGGGCCTCACACTGGCGGCCGATAAAACTCTTTAGTGGTCCTCGTGCGCCACCGCTTCGCTCACATACACCATGCCCAGCATCATGAAGATGAAGGCCTGGACGAAGCTCACAAAGACGTGCAGCCCCATGAAGATCACCGGCACCACCCACGGCACCATGCCGAGGAACCCGAGCGTCACCTGCTCACCAGCCAGCATGTTGGCGAAAAGACGAATGGTGAGCGAAACCGGCCGGATGCAGTGCGAAATGATCTCCAGCACGAACATGAACGGGGCGAGCAACAAGATGGGCCCGCAAAAATGTTTCAGGTGGCCCAGGATGCCTTGCTCCCTGATGCCTTGGCCGTTGTAGTACAGAAACGTGGCGATCGCCAGTCCGGCGGGCACATAGTAGTACATCGTAGGCGACTCGAATGTGGGTACAATGCCCAGCAGATTCGAACACACCACAAACAGGAACACCATGGCGGAATACGAAACGTACTTCTTGGAGCCGTGGCCAATAATCTCTTCCGCCTGTGTGCTAACAAGCGACCAGACGTTCTCAAATACCAATTGCAGCTTGCCCGGCCGGTCCACGGAGAGGCTCATCCGTACAATCACCGCCACCGCCATCAGGAACGCAATCACCAGCAGTTCCATCGCGATGTAGTTCGACCACGGCTTGGTGGGATCCTCGGTGTGATAGCCAACCAAACCGAAAATGGCGTTCGGCAGCGCTGCCAGATTGTTATTTAGAAATGCGGTAAACCAAAGTTCAGTCTCGTGCATGGGAAAGCTCTAAGAGTACTTCCAGGGTCGCGGCCGTGACAGCCAGAATCAGACCACCGGCGAGGGCCCGGCGGGACGACCCGTAAGTTACAACGATAGCATAGGCAGCCCCCCCCAAGATCATGAGACGAAAGGCGTGCAGCAGCACAGAGAACGTCCGTACCGGCCGCCCCTCCACCGCTGCTGTCACATCGGTAACCAGCCGGTGCAGCAGCCAGAAACTCAGCCCGGAAATTGCCGCTCCGCCCAGAAAACTCAGCGCCCCGCCCGCTCCGTCCACGAAGCCAAATACGGCAGCACCAAGCACGGCCAGCACCGCCATCAGCTTGACGATCCTCCCCACGATCCTGCCGTAGTCCAACTCCTTCACTTCTTCTTGTCCAGCCCCTCAATTCGCACTGCCGCCTTGAACGTCTCATACATGCCCAGCCCGCAGCCCAGCATCAGGCCCACCGTGCTCATCCAACCTGTCCCATAGCGGCCATCCAGCCAAAGCCCGATCTGGTAACAAATCCAGCCGCTGATCGGCGTGACCAGTGCCAATCCGGCGTATGCGCCGGCCTTCGCGTACGAACTCATATTCTTGTCGGCCACACCGGCAGTATTACACTGATCAGCATGGCGTTGAAACGGCTAATTCTCTTCACTCTGCTCGCCTGCACGGCGTTCGCCCAGAAACGGGCCATCACTCACGAGGACGTCTTCCTCCTCAAACGCACCGGCGATCCCGCCGTCAGCCCCAACGGCAAGACCCTTGTCTTCTCCCTCGTTGAGCCGGCCTATGACGCCGCCCAGCAGATCACTGACCTCTGGATGGTCCCCGCCGATGGGAGCCACCCTGCCCGCCGCCTCACCTCCACCAAGGCGCCGGAATCCGGCGTCGCCTGGTCTCCCGATTCCACTCGCATCGCCTTTGCCGCCCGTCGCGACGGCGATGAGAACGCGCAGATCTACGTTCTCAACATGACCGGCGGCGAGGCCCAGCGCGTCACCAACGCCCCCGCCGGCGCCTCCAACCCGCAGTGGCGTCCCGACGGCCAGGCCATCCTCTACGAGTCCGACTTCGACCCCATCGCCACGGACCGCAAGGCCCGCAAGTGGAATGCCCGCGTCTACGACACCTTCCCCATCCGCTTCTGGAACGCCTGGCTCGACGAGAAGAAGCCCCATATCTACGTCCAGGAGCTCTCCCCCAATGCCAAGCCCGTCGATCTGCTGAAGGGCACGAAACTCGCAGACTCTCCCGGCTTCGCCGGCCAGTTCAATCCCACCGGCGGCGGTCAGTCGCTCGATGCCATCTGGGCGCCCGACGGCAAGTCGATCGTCTTCACTGCCTACGTGAACCGCGATGAGACCATGTACGCCGAGACTGAATCCCACCTCTTCGTTGTCTCGACCTCCGGCGATGAACCCCGCCAACTCACCGAACGCGGCCAGGGCTTCTCCAATCCCAAGTTCTCTCCCAAGGGCGACGCCCTCTTCGCCCTGCACCAGAAGAACCCAGTCCCTGGCGGCCGCCTCTATTCCATCTCGCGCCTCGTCCGTCTCTCGTGGCCGGCTTCCGCCAAGCCGCAGTTCCTCACCCCCCAGTGGGACCGCGGCGTGTCCGCGTTCTCCATCGCGCCCGACGGAGCCACCCTCTATCTCGACGCCGAAGACGACGGCTTCGACCAGCTCTTTTCACTCCCCTCCACTGGCGGTCAACCCAAGCGTCTCTTCGAAGTGAAGGCTGGCGGCTACACCGGAGTGAAGCCGGTCGAAGGCGGCCTGATCGCCCGCTACCAGACCTCCGCCCAGCCCCCTGAAATCGTGCGCCTCAACCCCGAGCGCGCCATGCACTCCTACCTCACCATGTTCAATAACGACCGCCTCCCGCAGATAGAAACCACGGAGCCCGTCCATTTCTGGTTCACTGCGAAAAACGGCCGCAAGATCCACAATCTGCTCGTTTTGCCCCCGTTCTTCGAAAAAAACAAGCGTTATCCCATCGTTGCCTTCCCCCACGGCGGCCCCAACGGCATGTCCAAGGACGCCTTCTCCACGCGCTGGAATAACCACTTCCTCGCCGCCCCCGGCTACGTCATCATCGAGACCAACTACACCGGCTCCACCGGCTTCGGCGAGAAGTTCGCCGACGATATCGAGCGCGATGTCCTCCGCGGCCCTGCCAACGAGATTCTCGAAGCCATCGACGAGGCGGCCCGCCGCTTCCCCTACATCGACAAGTCGCGTCAGGCCGCCATCGGCGCCAGCTACGGCGGCTACCTGATGAACTGGTTCAACGGCCACACCAATCAGTTCAAGTGCATGGTCAACCACGCCGGCGCCATCAACAACGAATCGCAGTACGGCGCCAACGACGGCGGTATCGGCCGCGAACTACGCATGGGCGGCCCCATTTGGGAGAAGGCCGGTCAGTGGAACGATCAGAGCCCCATCCGCTACTCCGCCGCCTTCAAGACACCCATGCTCATCACGCAGGGCGAGCTCGATTACCGCGTACCGCTCAACGAGAGCATGACCACGTTCAAGCTCCTGCAGCGGCTGAAAGTCCCCACCCGCCTCGTCACATTCCCCGACGAGGGCCACTGGATTCTCAAGGGTGAGAACAATCGCAAGCACATGGAAGAAGTGATGGGCTGGTTGAAGAAGTACCTGCAATGAAACTCGCCATCCTCGTTCTTCTGCCGCTACTCTCCTGGGCGGAGATGCCTTGGGACATGCGCTCGCTCTCGCAGTCCCCAAGGGTCTTCGAGGCGGTGACGAGCGAACCCGGCGTCAAAGCTCTCTATTTCGAGTCCGTGCCCTACCAGGGCAAGCCCACGCGAGTCTTCGCATACTACGGCGCGCCCGCTGGAAAGAACCTGCCGGCGATGGTTCTGGTGCACGGCGGCGGCGGTACCGCGTTCGCCGAGTGGGTGCGGATGTGGAACGGCCGCGGCTACGCGGCCATCGCCATGGACACCGTCGGCACCGTGCCGGAGCGCGCCGAACCAGCGAAGCTGTGGACACCGGTGAGGAAGCGGCATGAGTTCAGCGGCCCGGCCGGATGGGGCGGCTTTGCCCACGTCGACTCGCCCGTGACAGATCAATGGAGTTATCACGCCGTGGCTGCCGTAGTGCTGGCACACTCGCTGATCCGCTCGTTCCCCGAGGTGGATCCCAAGCGGATCGGCGTCACAGGCATCTCCTGGGGCGGCTACCTCACGGACATCGTGGCCGGAGTGGACAAGCGCTTCCGCTTCGCTGCCCCCGTGTACGGCTGCGGCTTCCTCGGAGAGGATTCCGCCTGGCTGAAGGAGTTCGCCAACCTCGGCCCGGAGCGGACGAAGCGCTGGCTGTCGCTATGGGATCCGTCCGTATACCTGCCTGAAGCGAAGATGCCGATGCTCTGGGTGACGGGCACCAACGATTTCGCCTACCCGTTCTCGTCGCTGCAGAAATCGTACCGGTTGCCGCGTGGAAAACGAACCCTGGCGATCCGCGTACGCATGAACCACAATCACCCCGATGGCGCCTCGCCGGAGGAGATCCATGCATTCGCCGAAGCGATGTTCCGTAAGGCGGCGCCCCTGCCGCGTATCACGAAGCAGACTCCGGCTTCGGCTCAGTTCAAATCAAAGCGACCCGTGACCAAAGCGGAGCTGAACTTCACGAAGGACACCGGACGCTGGCAGGATCGCAAGTGGGAGATCGCACCGGCGCAGTTCGACGCAAAATCCAGGAGCGCCTCGGCCAAAGTGCCGGCAGGCGCCACGGCGTGGTACCTGAATCTGTTTGACGACCGCGGACTCGTGGTGAGCACCGAGCACGGGACCGCCGCCTCAGCCGTCCACTAATTCATGCCCGGCAGCCGCCAATGCGCCCAGTGCATCGTCAAGCCGCGCAGCCGGAATCAGCACCCAATCCGTGTCGTAAGTTGACAGCGCAAAGATCGGCACCCTTGCTTCCGCCAGCGGTTGCAGGAACGACGCCAGCACCCCCGTCAGCGTGAACGCAAACGGTCCCTGCAACTGCAGGCACGCCCAATCGCGCTCCGCCTGCACGCCGGCGGGCACAGTCTCCTGCGGGCACACGATCGATAATTCAAACGGCGTCCGTGTCACCGACACGAAGCCGCTGCCCAACCACTTTGGGATCTCCGAATCCGCCGCCAACCGGCAGACCGCCCAGCGTCCCTCCCACACACGGAACGCGAGCCCCATCACGCCATCGCCTCGGCGAGTTTGCCCGCCACCTCTTCACCGATCGCCAGACACGCCGTCGCCGCCGGGCTGGGCGCATTCAGCACGTGCACCGCGTTCGCCCGCACGATCACGTCGAAGTCCTCCACCAGCACGCCCTCCCGCCGCATCGCCTGCGCCCGCACGCCCGCACCGCCGTCCTCCAGATCGTCCGGCTGCACCTCCGGCACCAGTGCCTGCAAGGCCGCGCAGAACAGCTCTCTGCTGAACGCCCGCCGTACCTCTGATATGCACATCGACGTGTGCTTGCCCAGGAACCGCCACAGGCCCGGGTATGTCAGCGCGTCCCACGCGTCCGCCAAATCGAACGCTGTCCGCGTATAGCCTTCGCGCTTCAACGCGAGCACTGCGTTCGGTCCCGCCTCGATTCCCCCCGCGATCATCCGCGTGAAATGTACGCCGAGAAACGGGAACTGCGGATCCGCCACCGGATAAATCAGATTCCGTACCAGATGTTCGCGGTGCGCCTTCAGCTTGTAGTAGTCGCCGCGGAACGGCACAATCTTCACTTCCGGCCGTTCGCCCGCCATCGCCGCCACCCGGTCCGCTTGCAGCCCCGCGCACGTCACTACGTAGTCGGCCGCCACTTCGCCCTTCGGCGTCACAGCTACCCACCCTGCCCCATCCCGCCGCATCGAAACCAGCGGAGCGTCGCACCAGACTTCTCCGCCTGCCCCCCGCACATCCCCAGCCAGCGCTTCGCAGATCGCGGGATAATCCGTGATCCCTTCCTGTGGCACCCGCAGTGCCGCCAACCCGCCCACATGCGGTTCGATCTCTCTCATCCGGTCCGGATCCAGGATCTCCAGCCGGTCCAGCCCATTTGCCGTCCCGCGCTCCAGAAGCGCCTGCAACCGCGGCAACTGCTCCGGTCGCGACGCCACCACCAGCTTGCCGCACACATCGTGCCGGATCGCCTTGGCCCGGCAATACTCGGTCAACTGCGCGATCCCCCGCACTGCCAGCCGCGCCTTCGCGGTCCCCGGCCGGTATGCCAACCCGCAGTGCATTACGCCCGAGTTATTGCCCGTCTGATGCTGCCCGACGCCAGGCTCTTTCTCGATCAGCGTCAGCCGCACGCCCGGCATTCGCTCCTGAATCCGCACCGCCGTCGCGAGGCCCACTGCCCCGCCGCCCACCACCAGGATTCGTTTCACTGCCATCGTGAAGCCAGCTTCTCCCTCGCCGAACGCACGATTGCCCCCGCTTCCTCCGCCGTCGCTGCCATCGCCGTCAGATGCCCCATCTTGCGCCCCGGACGCGGTTCCAGCTTTCCGTAGAGATGCAGCTTTACGGATGGATGCTCCAGCGCCGCATGCCAGTTCGGCTCACCCGCCGCCCACAGGTCCCCCATCAGGTTCGCCATCGCCGCCGGCCGCAGCAGTGCCGCGTCGCCCAGGGGCAACCCGCACACCGCTCGCAATTGCTGCTCGAACTGGCTGGTCAGGCATGCGTCGAACGTGAAATGCCCCGAATTGTGCGGTCTCGGCGCCAGTTCGTTGATCACCAGCCGTCCGCCTGTGCAGAGGAAGAACTCCACGCACAATACGCCCGTCACGTCCAGCCGCTCCATCACGACGCGTGTGATCTCCACCGCGTCGCGCAATACCTGCCCGCTCACCGCCGCCGGCGCCGTCGACACGTCAAGTATGTGATCTACGTGGTCGTTGCGCACCAGGCCATAGTGCGCGAACGCGCCGTCTATGCCCCGTGCCGCCACCACCGATACCTCGCACTCGAAATCGACAAAGCCCTCCAGCACGGCCTCCTGGCCGCCCATCGCAGACCATGCCGCCTCCACATCGTCGCCCGGAGCGATCTTCCGCTGACCCTTGCCGTCGTAACCGAATCCGGCGGTCTTCAACACACACGCAGTGCCGATCTCCGCCAGCCCCGACCTTAACTCTTCACTCGACCGCACCGCCCGGTAAGGCGCGCACGGCAAGCCGTTCGCCACCAGAAATGTCTTCTCCCGCAACCGGTTCTGCGTGGTATGCAGCACTGACCCTTGCGGTCTTACCTGCGACACGGCTTCACACGCCTCGGCCGTCGCCACGGGGACGTTCTCAAACTCGAAGGTCACCGCCTGCACCCGCTCGGCGAAGGCCCGCACTTCGTCCAAATCGTCATACGCCGCGCGGATCTCCACATCGGCCACCTGTCCGGTCGGCGTATCTTGGTCCGGCGAAAACGTGTGGACGCGATAGCCCATGCGCCGCGCCGCGATGGCGAACATCCGGCCCAGTTGGCCGCTACCCAGCACTCCAATCGCCGCGCCCGGCAGGATCACACGGCTCACGGCAGTGTGTCTGCCAGGACCCGCGCGGTCTGCGCCGCCCGGAACTCGTCCAATTTCGCCGCCAGCTCCGGCCGCGATGTGGATAGGATGGATACCGCCAGCAGACCGGCATTGGTTGCGCCGGCCTTACCGATCGCTAGAGTGCCCACCGGAATCCCCGCCGGCATTTGCACCGTCGAAAGCAGCGAATCCTGCCCGCCCAGCGCGCTGGTTTGCATCGGCACGCCCAGCACCGGAAGGGTCGTCTTGGCGGCCGTCATCCCCGCCAGATGCGCCGCTCCGCCCGCGCCCGCGATGATCACCTCCAACCCCCGGCTGCGGGCCGTCATGGCGTAATCCGCGGTAAGGTCCGGCGTCCGGTGCGCCGATACAATCCGCTTCTCATACGGCACGCCAAAGTCGTCCAGAGCCTTGCAGGCCAGCTGCATGACGTCCCAATCCGACTTTGACCCCATAATCACGCCCACCAGAGGTTTTTGCATCGCCTATTGTCCCTGTCCCAGGGAGTACCCGGCCTTGCCTCCAAAATTATACAGGTGCTCGGTCTTGATCCAATCGATTCCCGCGCCGGCCACTCTGCCCAGTAGCGACAGCATCTGCGACGGCTCAATCACCGGATTCTCCGTCGCGCTCTGGAACCGGCAGCGCCACGAATCGCACGTCAGTGTGTCCTGCAGCGGATCCGGATAGACCTTGACGCCGCGGTTGGAGATCATGATCAGCTTCAAACCGTCTCCGTTCACGGTCTCCATCAGACGGCCCACGGCGTTGGGATCGCCAGGCGCGTGGTAGATGAAGACATCCATGCCCACCAGCTCCCGCTTCGGCTGCACGAACGTGGAAGCCTGCGCCGCAACCGTCTGCGACGGAGCCGAACCGTACGATATGGGCTTCAGCTTCACTGGCAGCTGCCCCACGCGCGCAGCTACCGCCTGCGCGAACTCTTTGGTCCCCACTTTCTCCGTGCTGATCCCGTCCTTGAATATGTCGTAAGTGTGCACGCCATCTTCCAGAGTCTTCAGCCACGCGTTGTGGACTGCGGCCGCCACATCAGCCTGGCCGATGTGCGCCAGCATCATCACCGACCCGAGCAGAAGACCGGATGGATTCGCCATGTTCAATCCCGCGCGCCGGGGAGCCGAGCCATGAATCGCCTCGAACATCGCGTACTTGGCGCCAATGTTGGCCGACCCCGCCAAACCCACCGAGCCCGCAATCTGCGCCGCCACATCCGACAGAATGTCCCCGTAAAGGTTCGGCATCACGATCACGTCGAACGCTTCCGGCGTGTCGGCCAGCTTGGCCGCGCCGATATCGACAATCCAGTGCTCCTTCTCGAGATCCGGATACTCCGGGCTGATCTCGTCGAACACCCTGTGGAACAGGCCGTCCGTCAGCTTCATGATGTTGTCTTTCGTGAAGCACGTCACCTTCTTCCGCCCGTTGCGCCGCGCGTACTCGAACGCATACCGCACAATCCGCTCGCAGCCGCCGCGCGTGATCACCTTCAGGCACTGCACTTGGTCCGGCGTGTGCTGATACTCAATCCCGGCGTACAAGTCCTCTTCGTTCTCGCGCACGATCACCACATCCATGCCGGGATGCTTCGTCCGCACGTAGGGAGCGTAGGCCACGCAAGGGCGCACATTCGCATACAGCCCAAGCATCTTGCGGGTCGTCACGTTCAGGCTCTTGAAGCCTCCGCCCTGCGGCGTCGTGATCGGAGCCTTCAGAAATATCTTGGTGCGCAGCAGGCTGTCGATCGAGCTCCGCTCGATGCCCGCCGAGTTTCCTCGCAGGTAAACCTTCTCCCCAATCTCGATCTCTTCGATGTCCAGACGCGCCCCAGCCTCCTTGAGGATGAGAAGCGTCGCGTCCATGATCTCGGGTCCGATGCCGTCGCCCTTGGCGACCGTGATAGCTGTGTTTGCCATGAAAGTTGTACTCGTTGCCCAAACCTTCCAAGACACCCCATATTCCC
>CAYVDY010000127.1:0-2263 GCA_964450255.1 uncultured Candidatus Solibacter sp.
CGACGCCGAAGCCCACAATCTCCTCGGACGCACCTACCGGCCCCACTGGAGCACTCCCAAGGGTCTCGCCTGAGAGTGTGCGATCCGGGATATCTTCATGCGCCTCACCGTCCTTGCCTTTCTGGCCGGCCTCTCGGCGCTCGCCGCCCAGCCGCCTGTCTTGGATCGTGAGTCTTTCCGCCACTACATCGACGACTTCAACTCAATCCCCACCCCGGACGTCGTCTCATTCATTCCCGACGCCCAGGCGTGGACCTGGATGAAGGAGAACGTTCCCTTCTTCACTTGCCCCGATCCCGACGTCGAACGCACCTGGTACTACCGCTGGTGGTCCTTCCGAAAGCACATCCGACAGACCCCCAGCGGCTTCATCCTTACCGAGTTCATTCGCCCCGTCGGCCACGCCACGGATCACAATGCCATCAGTTGCGCCCTCGGCCACCACATCGCCGAAGGACGCTGGCTCCGCGATCCGCGCTTCATCGATCAGTACCTTGCCTTCTGGCTCCGCTCCGGACCGGACGGGGGTTTACAGCGCCACTATCACCAGTTCTCCAATTGGACCGCCGCCGCCGTCTACGAGCTCTACCTCGCGGACAACCGCCGGGACGCAGCCGTCTCCCTCCTCGACGCCCTCCTGACCGACTACACCATTTGGGAGAAGGATCGCCTCCTCCCCTCCGGCCTCTTCTGGCAGTACGACGTTCGCGATGGCATGGAGGAGTCCATCTCCGGCGGCCGGCGTATTAGAAACGCCCGGCCCACCATCAACAGCTACATGTTCGGGAACGCCGTCGCCATTGCACGCCTGGCTCGTCTGGCCGGCAACGAGGGCCTCGCCCGCCAATACGAAGCCAAGGCCGCCGCTCTCAAGTCCTTGATCGAGCAGACGCTCTGGAACCCCGGCAGCCAGTTCTTCGAGACGCTTCTCGAGTCCGGCTCGCACGCCGGAGTCCGTGAGTTGATCGGCTTTACACCCTGGCTCTTCGACCTCCCCAGCCCGGGACGTGGCTATGACGCCGCCTGGCGCCAGCTCATGGATCCCCGTGGATTCTACGCACCCTTCGGACCCACCACCGCCGAGCAGCGCCATCCCGGTTTTCACATCGCCGAGTCCGGTGACGATTGCCAGTGGAACGGACCCAGCTGGCCTTTTTCCACAACCGTAACGCTAAAAGCGCTGGCCAACCTCTTGAACAACCGGCCCAAAACCGGCGTCTCAGCCAATGACTACTTCCGGACTCTATTGATCTATGCCCGCAGTCACCGGCTCGCCCTTCCCGACGGCAGGACCGTTGCCTTCGTCGACGAGAATCTCAACCCGTTCACCGGCGAATGGCACGCCCGCTCACGCAAGATCAGCAAGGGCCGCTTCAACGGGCGAGGAGATCATTACAACCACTCGGGATTCGCCGACCTCATCATCACCGGCCTCGCCGGCCTTCGCCCGCGGCCGGACAACTCCGTTGAAGTGAATCCGCTACTACCATCCGCCACCTGGGACTGGTTCTGCCTCGACGCCGTCCCCTATCACGGCCGCACCCTCACCATCCTTTGGGATCGCGATGGACGCCGCTTCCGGCGTGGCGCCGGCCTGCGCCTGTTCGCTGACGGCCGCCTGATCGCCAGCGCGCCAACGCTGCGGCGCATCACAGGCAAACTCGGCCGGCAGTGACGTCCTATTGCTCAGAGCGGAAGGGCGCGGCAGGCAGGCCTTCGGCGTTATACAGATTGACGTCGGGAATGTTGGCCCAGGCGTATCGCACAAAGCGCGGGGCTGGGACCAGGGGGCTTGCGACGACAACCGTTGCCCCTTCAATGCGCGCCGCGGCTGGAGACCAACGACGGTCCTCGCCGGCTACTTCGAAGCCTTTTGGCTCACCGCCGCGCGAAGTCAGGCCGGAGGCGTGGTCGAACCAGATCCGCAACGCGGCGGACTCCGGCGTGACGCGACGGAATAGCGGTCCCGACCATTCGATGGATTCGCCGTAGACCAGGGCCCGCGCGGCCAGCGACAGGCGGCGGCCCACTTCGCGCTTGTTCTTCGGGTGGATGTTGTCCGGCTCGCCGAGGTCGATGGCGACAGCCATGCCGGTCTTGGGGATGCTCAGGCGGCGTACCTGCGCTTCGCGCAGCCGCGTCCAGCCTTCGCCGCCTTCGGGCTTGGGGTTGGACTGCTGATAGTTGGCGAGCTGGACGAAGTAAAAGGAGAAGTCGTCATTCCACAGTTTGCGCCAGCCCTCGATCAGCGCGCGCTTCTTGA
>CAYVDY010000127.1:2273-4915 GCA_964450255.1 uncultured Candidatus Solibacter sp.
GGGGCGGGTGCTGGTGCGGCTGTGGTTCGCGGAGTTCGTGCCAGTTGGTTTCGCTATCGGCGCCGAAGCCGGCCAGTTGCACGAAGAGGAAAGGCAGGTGGCCCAAGCCCCAGGCGCGGCGCCAGTCTTCGATCATGGTGCGGAAGAGGCGGCCGTAGTGTGGTGCGCGGGTCAAAGCGGTATTGCTCTCGCCCTGATACCAGATGACGCCTCGAATGGCATAGGGCGTGGCCGGCGCCACCATTCCATTGAAGATCACGCCGGGCTTCCACGGGCCCTCGGGCCCCACTGGCCTCGCCGGCGGCGGTTCGTCAAAGGCCAGCTTGGCCGCCTTGGCGCGGGCCGCCGCGGCCTCCCATTGCCTGGCGCTTTGCTGGTAGCGCAACAGCGCGCCGGGATGGTCGCGCATCATTCTGGCCCACTCGGCCAGGGCCGGCATCAGCGACCCGTCCGACGTCAGTGCGCCGTAGCTGGTCCAACTGTCAATGGGCGTGCCGCCCCAGGCAATCTGGATGAGGCCGATAGGGACGTTCAGCTTCTCCTGCAGGTTGCGGCCGAAGTGGAGGCCCACGGCGGAGAAATCGGCCACGGTCTCAGGTGCACACTCGGCCCATGGCTTGCCCCACAGGTCGTCGTAAGCGTATTCGGAGACACGGTGCATGGCTCGGAAGAGGCGGATGCGCGGATGGCGGGCGGCCGCTATCTCCGCTTCGGGAGCGCCTGCCCAGCGGACGGGCCATTCCATGTTGGACTGTCCAGCGGCCACCCAGACATCGCCTACGAGAATGTCGTTCAGGACAATTTCGTTGGTGCCCTTCACACGCAACTGAAAGGGTCCCCCGGCCGCCCCCGCAGTGAGGTACACGCGAAACTGGCCCAAGGGGTCTGTCAGCGCAGTCTTTGTTTCGCCCCGGAAGGTAACGGAGACGGATTCCCCAGGGTCGGCTTTGCCCCAGATGTGCACGGGTACGTCGCGTTGCACCACCATGTGGTCCGCAATGAGTGTGGGCAGTTTTACCGCCGCCTGAGTCCAACTGGCAGCCAAACACACCAGAGCCAGCATCCTGCAGTCAATACGCGCCATGTCCAAGCACCACCACCCTAACGGTTTTCAACAGCAGCTTCAAATCCAGCCAGAGCGTGCGTTCGCGAAGGTACTTCAGGTCCAGTTCCGTGCGCGCGCGATAGCTGGTGTCCGTGCGGCCGGAGCATTGCCACAGGCCGGTGAGCCCGGGTCGCACCTGCACGTAGAGCTCGAACACGGGGCCATATTTGGGGACCTCTTCAGCCACAATCGGTCGCGGCCCCACCATGCTCATCTCGCCGCGCAGCACGCTGATCAACTGTGGTAACTCGTCCAGGCTGGACCGCCGCAGCAACCGGCCCACACGGGTGACGCGAGGGTCGATCTTCAGCTTGTGCGTCTTCAGCCACTCCGATCGAAGATCCGGCCTCGCGTCAAGGTAGTGCTCCAGCACATCATCGGCATCGCGCACCATGGTGCGGAATTTCAAGAGCCTGAATGTGCGATTTGCCCGACCGATGCGGGTGTGGACGAAGAAGACAGGACCGGGGCTATCCAACACAATCGCCAGGGCGATGAGAACCGCGAAGGGAATAGCCGGCAACAGCAACAGCAGGGCTACGGTGATGTCGACAATACGTTTGATAAAGAGCGCCGTGGGGTCTCGGAGACCCGGTCCCAACTGCCCGGCAGAAGGCGGCTCTCCGGACGAGGGAGCGGAACTGATCATAAGGGGGTCACACTGCGCAAGTCACCGCGGCAATGCGGTCCTGTTCTGTAATTTAACACACACGGCCATCGTTCTCTCGGCCATGATGTCCAATCGAAAGCGCTGCTGGTAGGCCTCGCGCGCGTGCTGGCCCATAGACTGGCGCAACTGGGAATCGTCCATCAGACGGCGCAACGCGGAGGCGAGCGCCGGTGCGTCGTTGGGTGGGACCAGTAGGCCGTTCGCGCCGTCGGTTACAGCTTCCGCGATGCCGCCAACATCGCTGGCCGCTATCGGCAGACCAGCGCGCAGCGCTTCCAGAATGCTGCGCGGAAACGCCTCTGAGCGGGTGGCGAGGACGAAGATCCCAGCCTGCGAAAGCACACTGGACGGGTCGGCTAGATAGCCATGGAAGTGGACGCGATGGCTCAGGCCGAAGCCGGCGGCAAGGCGTCGCATCTCATCCTGCCGCGGGCCGTCGCCAACCAGGTCGAGCTCCCACGAGTGTTCTCGCAGCAGGGCCATGGCCTGCAACAGGATGCGATGGTCTTTTGGCGCGTCGAAGCGCGCCACCGAGCACAGACGGACAGGCGTACTTCCCGGACGGGCGCGTTGTTCCAGACCGACATCGCCTACTCCGTTGTGAATCACCTCCAGCTTGGCGCTTGTGGCGATGCGCATCGTTAGCGCCAGCCGCTTCTCGTACTCGCAGACGCAAATGATGGCGCCGCACCACCGCGCGGCCACTCGCTCCACCACGGCGAACACCGCCCGCGCCGCAGGCGGCATTCGGTCACCGGCCGGCCAGCCGTGAGGCGTATAGAGCCCGGGGACTCCCAGCAGACGACCGGCCGCCGCGCCGCGGAGGCCAGCCTTAGCCGGGTGTGTGGCCACCACTTCGGGCCCCAC
>CAYVDY010000127.1:4925-13908 GCA_964450255.1 uncultured Candidatus Solibacter sp.
TCGGTCGTGGCGTTCTGCCGCCGCCCGCCGCTGTCGATCACAACGGCCACACCCGGTATGGGAGCGCCGCTCTCATCGAGAAACCGTCCGGCGATCTGCGCGGGCCGGAACGGAATCGGCGGATGGTGATAGACGCGACCGCCAAACCCGCCGCCGGACGCGGCTCCGATCCCGCTGCCGCGTCCGCCGCACACCACGTCGGGCCTCAGGCGGCGCAATACCTGGATGAGTTCCACCAGGGCCAGCACGTCGCGAAACGGATTTAACTGGCGCCTCAACCAGCGCAGTGGCAGGTAGTTGTCGCCGGCCGATTCCAGTTGATCCGACACGGGCCCGCTACCGCCAAGCAGGACCGTTGTCTCGTGCCCGCGTTCCCGCATGGCGCGAGCCATGTCGCGCACGTGGATGCTGGCGCCGCCCACCGAATCCGCACGCGTGATGATGTACACGATCTTCATCAGCCCGCCTTCCTGGAGACGATCACCAGAAAAGCCAGCTTGCGGAAGATCGCGCGGGCCATCGGAGCAACAACCGGAAGGGCGGCGATGCGCGCCATCGCACCACGGCCGGGACGGTCCAGCAAGCGGAAGCGGATGTAGTCGCTCTCTCGCAGTTCGTTGGAGAAATGTCGCTGGAAGCTGGCGAAGATGTCGTGCCGCGAGCGGTATTGCGTGTATGTGTCGATCCAGGCGAGCTTGTCCAGTGCCCATTGGCGGCAAGTGGGCGCTTCCTGTTTCCACGTGCCAAGTCCCATGCTTCGCAGCGCCCAAGTGTAGAAAAAACGGAGTCGCGAACCACGGGGCAGGCGGTGGGCAAAGGGGATGCCGATGTGTCCTTCACGGAAAACGTCGCGCGAAGGGAAGATGCTGAGCAGCGTTCCTCCCGGCTTCAGCACGCGATGGATCTCAGCCAGAACGGCATCCAGATCTTCCACGTGTTCCATCACCTGGTTGTTCACCACGAGATCGAAGGCCGCCTCTGGGTAATCGATCCGGCCGTCGTGGATCTCCCGTATGGCCGTGCCCAGAAGACCGGACCGCTCGGCCTCCGCGCGAGTCGTGGAGCCGCCATAATAGACGTCGGCTCCGTCCATCCGCAGACCTGCATTAAGTCCGGCTTGCACCAGCCGGCCGGCGCCGCAGCCGAAATCGAGAATCCGCGCATCGGGGTATTCGCGCGCGTAGCGGGCTGCGAAGTCGAGCACGAAGCGATTCGTAACGTCCATGTCAGCGCTCGCTGTACAACTGTTCCCACTGGGCGGCGACAGCTTGCAGGTCAAAGTGCTTGATTACCCCGATGCGAGCCGCTTCACCCATTTCGCGTCGCGCGTCTTCAGGCATGCCGGTCAATCGCGCCATGGCGCTGGACAGTGCCTCGGAGTCTCCGCACGGCGTGACGAATCCGGTCCTCGAATCCGCGATGATACCGTCCGCCCCGCCCACATCGGTGGACACGCAGGGAAGCCCGCTGGCTGCTGCTTCCAGCAGGACCATGGGCAAGCCTTCCACTACGGAAGAGAGCACCAGTGCGTCGGCGGCGTTCATCAGGCCGGGCATATCGTCGCGTGCGCCCAGCCATTGCACAGTCACTGCGAGTTCGCGCGCAATCGATTGCAGTTCGTCCTGCAGAGGCCCGGCGCCGGCAATCCAAAGACTGCAGCCGGGCAGGCGGGCCGCGGCACGCAACAGAGTCGGGTAGTCTTTCTTCCACATCAGCCGGCCCGCTGCCAGCCAGATGAAGCTGCTGCCGGCGCCCAGTTCCCGCCGCAGGCGCGAGCGCCTGGAATCGTCAGGGCGGAATACCGTAGTGTCCACTCCGTTGGGCACGACGCGCAAACGCCCCGTACTCACTGCGCCAGCCTTCAGATGCCGTGCGCCCACGGCGTCGCAGACAGCCGCGGTATGGTCGGCCAGCGAATCGGTCAGGCCATAGATCCGGTCACGCCATCGCACGTCCGCCGATTGCCGGCTGCTCTCCGCCAGGCTATGCAGCGTCGAGATCACCTTCGGGATGGGAAACACCAGCCGCGCCAGCCGGCCGAGCAGGTTGGCATGGAACATATGGCAGTGCAGCACCAATGGGCGCACGCTGCGGAGAATTACTGCCAGCCGCACCGCGCCCCACGGATTCGCCCGGCCCGGCCTCATGCCCAGCGAATGGAGTGTAACTCCACCCTCGGCCAGCTCAGATTGAAACGCGCCCGGCCCCAGCATCGACACGACGTGTACCCGCCAACCCCGCTCACTCAATGCCCGGGCCAGAAGCACCACCTGAGCTTCCGCGCCTCCTCGCTCCAGTCCCGTCGTCAACAGCACCAGCGGCCCCTTCATTGCTTGCCTCCCGCCAGGCGCTCGAACAGCGCTGCATATTCAGACACCATCTTGTCCACGCTGAACTGCTCCGCGCGGGCAGACGCGGCTTCAGACATCGCGTGTCGCAATGCAGCATCCCCTGCCAGTTGCGCGAGCGCGCCGGCCAAAGCCCGCACGTCTCCGGCGGGCGTCAGCACTCCCGATTCGCCGGTCACGACGAGTTCCGGAACGCCGCCAACCGCCGTTGCCACCACCGGCAGCCCAGCGGCCATCGCCTCCATTACGGCGAGCGGTGTACCCTCCCAGTCCGAAGCCAATGCAAAGACGTCCCCGGCCGCCAGCACCTGCGCGACGTCCGCGCGCACGCCCAGGAAATGGACTCGTTTCTCCACGCCCCGTTCGGCGGCTTGCCGCAGCGCGGCAGTTCGCAGGCTTCCGTGACCTAACAGCAGAAGCTGCCCGCGCGTGTCTCCACGAAACGCCTGCGCGAAGGCGTCGATCAGCAGCAGCGGGTTCTTCTGTGGATCCAGCCGGCCCACCGAGACCACCAGGATATCGTCGTGCGCAAAACCGTTGACGGCGCGCCATTGCTGCCGACCTGCTGCCACGTGGAAGGCGGTCGTTTCGATGCCGTTGCGAATCGTCGCTTCAGGCTCAGCTCCATACCAGTCGCGGTAAGACCGCCGCACCTCTTCGCCCACGGCGACTGCGGCCACGCGGCGTCCGAATACGAAACGGTGCAGCAACCGGCCGCTGAAATCGGTCTCGCGATCCGCCACGTTGTGCACGGTATGCACCATCACCGCCCGCGGCATGGCCAGACTGGCCGGCAGGCTATACCGCAGCACGTACGAGTGCGTGTGCAGCACCGCGGGTCGAGACTCCTGAATGACCCTCCGCAGCCGGCCGAACATTCGCACGTCCAACCCCGGGCGTTTCCCCAGGTGCCAGAGCGGCACGCCTGCCGCGCACACCTCAGGCTCCAGCCCTCCCTCAAACGCATCGAACAGAGAAACCACGCCGGTCTCGAAGCGAGCTGAACTCAGTTTGCACGCCAGGGACACCGCCATCCGCTCCGCGCCGGCGCGCTTCAATGTGGCGAGAATCTCAAGCACCCGGATCTTCACTCGCTCGATCCGGCCTCTCTCCACGGCAGGCCCCATTCGGTCATGATTAGCGCCAGAATCAGCCAGCTTGGCTTGTATTGCTCCCAGGTCAGCGTGGAAACGCCGATCGCCCACACCAGCAGCACCACG
The DNA here is from genome assembly GCA_964450255.1 of uncultured Candidatus Solibacter sp. Classification (GTDB taxonomy): domain Bacteria; phylum Acidobacteriota; class Terriglobia; order Bryobacterales; family Bryobacteraceae; genus Paludibaculum. The sequence goes on from CAYVDY010000127.1 coordinate 8,494, forward strand.
GCCCACAGAGCGCGCTCCGCCGGTGGCAGCGTCCACACAAAAATGCACGCAGTCAGCAGCATCGCCCCATACAGCAGGAAGCCCACCAGACCACACTCCACCAGCACGGACAGAAACGAGTTGTGCGCCACGTAGAAGTGCCCGGGCACGCCTGGTGTTCCCAGCCACGGCCGCACGGCCTCAGGATAGGCGCCGGCGCCGATGCCTGCCACGGGGTGCTGGCGCAGCACCTTGAGTCCGGTCTTCCAGATGGTGGTGCGGTTGTGAAGAGTGCCCTGTGTCAGTTCCTTGGAGAACGTTGCGAGGCGCTCACGTGCCGGGGCGGGCGCGAATTCGTAAAGGCCCAGGACGATCAGTGCAACCAGCCCAATGCTGGCCGCGCGCTGGCCCAGGTCCATGCGGCGCCACACAAGCACAGGGAACAGGAAAGCCGCGAAGGTGGTCACCATGGCCATCCGCGAAGCCGTCAACATAGTGGCGCACAGTACCGCCACGATAGCCAACCGGTACACCCACCGCATTCGGCCCGGAGCCATCGACAGATACAACGCGATGGGAATGGATAGCGCCAGGATGAGACCGAAATCATTCGGATCGAACCCTGGCGCGGCATAACGGCGCCAGTAGGTCTGCTGGCCCGTAAAGTAGCGCACATAGGCGCTGATAGACGCGGCGACGGCGCCCCACACATAGGCCTGCATCAGTTGCCGCTGTCTCGATGGCTGCCGGCAGCCATCCCAGATCAGCCACGTCATGGCCAGTAGTTCGGCCAGCGTCGATGCGCGCGCCACGGTGCTGTCCGGGTCCACGCTCCAAAACCACGTCAACGCAGCCCACCCGACGAAGACCACTGCGATTGCCAGTACCAGATTCGGCCCTCGCACCGACCTCCTCTGCACCGCCACCCCCGCTGCGGCCGCGAAGGCCAGAATTCCGAACAGGTGCGATAGCGTGGCCGTGCCCGGAAGCTGGATGCTCTTCTCCCAGGGAATCGAGAACACAAAAACGCACAGGGCAACCCAGGCGGCGCGGCTCATCGTACTGCCTCCAGCCGGCCAAGGGCACGGCGCAAAATGAAGGACTGTCCGCCGATCTGCGCCGCCGCGGCAAAACCCATCGCCATCGCCGCACCGGCCAATCCGAACTTGGGCACCAGCAGCCAGCTGGCGCAGCCGCTGGTGAGCGCCACTGCGCAGAACATCGGCACCTGTGCATCAAAGGCCCGCGCCGCCGTCACCGCATAGCCGAGCGCCGCCCCAATATAACCCAACATCGCCGCGCCCATCACGCCCACCAGCACACCGCTGTAATCCGCATATTCCGGCCGATACGCCAGCTCAAGAACCCACTTGCCCAGCACCATCGCGCACGCCAGGCCGGCCACGCCCAGGGCAAACACCATCGCTGCCAGCTTTGCCACCAACCGCAGAAACTGCGCCGGTTCGTGGCGGCTGGCGTGCCGGGCCAAGCGAGGCGTGGCCGCCTGGCCCAGCGCGTTGACGATGGTGGAGCCTGCGGTCATGAAGGACGCCACAGCCGCAAAGGCCCCCAATTCCGTGACACCCCAGCTTCGTTCAATCGCATAGCGGGGCAGGTTTGTGTTCAACGACACCAGCATCAGCACGGCGCCCAGCGGCAAGGCTTGGCGCAGGATGCCGCGGGCTCCGGCCCGGGAGGTTCCTTGGGGCTGCCCTGCCTCTTGGCGATCATAAACCAGCAGAACCAGTAGCCGCCCAGCAGCCATTGCCGCCACTGCATAGACGAGGTTTGCCGACCACCAGAGAACGAGCCCAAACGCCGCGGCAGAGAGCAGCCCGCGCGCAATCATCGACCGCGCAATGCGGTCCATCTCGTCGCGCTGCTGCATCGCCCCGTAATACGCATCGCTTACCGTCTCGCTGGTCTGTGCCAGCCCGGTGAGGAAGATCACCGCCGACATTTCTCTAGACCAGCCAAACGCCAAGGCCAGCGCAGCTATCACAACCAGCGCCAGGCCCGACACGCTGAACCGCACGGCCAAATAGTCGCCGAACCGGTGACGGCCTTCCACGTCTGTCGCCAGCACGGCCCGCAGATTCAGGTGCGCCAGCATCGTCACCGGCGCCGTTAATGCCACCGCCAGCGCGTATTCGCCAAGCATCTGCCGTCCGCCGAGCTTTGCGAGCAGGCTCAACGTCGCCCACTGCGTGGCTGCGTACAGCGCATTGCCGACCAATGTCCAGGCAAAGCCCGAACGCAGGGATGCGAGAGGCGTGGCATCCGGTTTCTCGCATCGGTCAGCTTGCACCTCCTCATTGTACGCGGCAACTCTCCCGGCTCAGCGCCGGAAAAGCGAAGAGCGTGGGGCCGCATCACTGGAATGCACCCCACGCTCTACACGGGCCTCAGAAACAGGTTGTCGCGCGATCCGGACCGAAGCCTAGCGCCCTCGTCCGAGGAATCCGCTCTTGTCCGCCTCGGCCGCCGCGCCTGTCGGCGGCGGGTACTCTCTCGCCCCGGCCGGCGCAGGACCGGCGGCGTTGAGTACGCGTATCGCGGCACGACGCACCGGTTCGGGCATATTCGTCCCGCTCAGCAGCGTATAGAGCTCAAGGCCTCTGGCACGGTTGCTTACCAACACTCCTTCGGCGCATATCAGACAGGCACGGGCCGCCACCGGAAACACCGGAGGCTTGGTACTGCCCAGCGCCGCCTGCAGAACTTTGGCTGCCTGCGGGCCGCCGATCATCCCCACCGACGCCGCCGCCGCGCATGCAACATCGGCATTGCTATCGCTGATCAGTTTTGTCAGGGCGTCCAGGGCTTTGGCGTCCTTGCGCACGCCGATGGTGTTGATGACGCCAATCTGCAGGTTGCCGGTCAGTTTCGGAAGCGCTGCGCGCAGCACCTCGTCCACCAGCGGATCCGGGTTCGGCTCCAGGCCGAAGCGGGCGTAGCAGCCCAGTTGCGGGTGGCCCAGCAGGGCCGCCATCGGTTGGATGGCATCTTTCCCGCCAACGAACGCGAGTTTCTTGCAGGCGATGGCCTTCTGGAAAAGGGTCGAGTTCGGATCCTTGACCATCGCAACGAGCTTTGCCGGCGGCAGTGTCCAGATCGGCAGGGCGTCGAACTCTGGCGGGACCGTCGGCGCCGGTGGCCGCGGCGGCTTAGCTGCCGCAGGCGCGGGTGGCGCGGTCTGGGGCGCTTCCTGTGGAGGTTGTGTTTGTCCTGGTGCTTGTGCCATTCAAGTAATCTCCTGTGTTGATCCTGTCCCTTACATGCTTGTGGCCAGCGCTTCCATCCGCCAGGGCTCGCGATAGGCCCGGCTGCGCATGCGGTTGGCTTCTTCGTCGTTGATGAACATTCGCTTGGCCGGATCCCAGGTCAACTTGCGGTTGAGCTGGGCGCTGATCCAGGCAGCGTGCGATGTCACGTGGGTATGTGCGGTCACTTCGGCGTTGGCGCGAGGCAAATGCCGGGAGCGGACGCACTGTAGGAAGTCCCGGATGTGCTCCGCGGTGGGGTCGTACCTCTTCCCCTGGCGAGTAGGCAGCAGCGATTTCAGGTTGGGTGACACTTCGATGCGTCCACTATCGCCTGTCTCCACCCAGCCTTCGGTTCCCTCGAAGCGGTTGCTGCACGAGCCGAGCAGGCTCCAGCTGTGGTTGCGCAACACCAGCTTGACGCCATTGGCATACCTGCAGTTGATGGTGTATCGGCTGATCAGGCCGTCGCCGCGGAAGATGCCGCCCTCGGGCTCGTATTCCACCGGTTCGGTGTGCTCCATATCGGCAGCCCACTGCGCCGTCGCTACGGTGTGGGAGGCCCACTCCAACAGACCGGCATGGAAATCCCAGAACTCGCCGCGGCCGCGATCGGCGTAGGCCGAGTTGTAAGGCCGCCAGAGGCAAGGGCCGAGCCACTTCTCCCAATCGAAGACCAGCGGATCCGGCACCGGCGAAGTTTCCGGCCACCAGCCGTGCCCGCCCGCATCCACGGTGCCAAGCCCGATGGCGGTATCGGCATGGACGGCCAGCAGGCGACCGAGTTTGCCGCTGCGCGCCAGGCCCACCGCAAACTCAAAGGCATACTGATTTCTGCGCTGGGCGCCGGACTGGTACACCACGCCATAGCGGCGGACATTGTCGGCCATCGCGTAGCTTTCCGCGATCGACATGGCGCCGGGCTTTTCGATGTACATATCCTTGCCGGACTGTGCCGCCCACATGGCCATGGGGCCGTGCCATCGGTCGCTGGTGGCAATCAGGAGTGCGTCGATGTCGTTGCGGGCGAGAATTTCCGCCGGATCCTTGTACATAACGCAGTCATTGGTCTTGTAGTAGCCATCGACGGCGCTCTTGACCATCTCTCGCGCGCTGTCGCGGATGTCGGCGATGCCGACGAACCGCACACGGTCATCGCCGAGCATCATGCGCAGATCCGCCATGCCGCGGCCGCGGATTCCGATGCCGCCCACCCTGATCTGATCGACCATTGCATAGTTCCCAACCAGCACTGGTCCCACTTGACCGGGCGCCGGGGATGCGATTTGAGCGGCCGCAGGCGCGGCTACTACGGCGGGCACTGCTACGGCCGCGCCGACCTGAGCCATCGCTGTCCCGAATCTTCTGCGCGTGACAACTTGCTTTTCTTCTGCCATGCTTTTCTCCCTAACAGACAAGAGACTTCTCAACTCTTGAACTGGACTGTATCACCGGCGCGTTCCGCACTCAAGTCCCATCGCCGGTTCCTGTTGATGGTAGGCAGGAGAAAGTAGCTTCACAAGGGCCTCCTGCCATGTTATTTACTTGCCGCCGGGCGCCGCGGGGCGCCACTCAATCTTCCGCACCGCCGCCATTGTGGCGTAGGTCGCGATGCCAAAAGGGATCGACCGATCGATATCGCCCTCGCGGAGGGCGATCCACTTCTTTTCGATGGAGACGTCGATGACGAGTTCGTCGTCGATCCACGCGGAGATGTTGGCGGGGGTCACGCGTAACCGCAGCAGATACCAGCGGCCCAATTCGAACTTCCGGCTAAAGGACGTCTCGTTCCGAAGTGCATCCGCACCGTTGATGTTCGAAAGGCCCACTACCTCTCCGCCCCAGCCGCCGTTGATCCAGGTGCAGTAAGAGTCACGCACGGGGAACGTGATGCCGGCGAAGAAATCGCTTCCCTTGATGCGGGCTGCCTCAATGCGGACCTCGTAGCCGGTGGACGGGAACGGCAGGGACGAACCCGCCCAGTTGATCCCGGTGAGTACTCCTGCACCGATGGTGATGACGCCCTTTTCGACGGTGACTTTCCCGGACCCTAGGAAATCGGATTCCTTCCAGCCCGACAAGGTCCGGCCGTCGAACAACGGACGCCACTCGCCGTCCGGCGCCGCTGCCAGCAGTGCCGCGGTCGCGGCAATGGCCGCGCGCAGCAGCGACA
>CAYVDY010000128.1:0-13773 GCA_964450255.1 uncultured Candidatus Solibacter sp.
GGTCGTAGGCGGCCGGTTTCCCGAGCATCGTCTTGGCAGCGATCAGCGGCTGGTTTCCACGGGCAAGGGGCGCACGACCTGCGCCTACTTCCTGAAGGACAACAAGCACTTCGTCTACGCATCCACGCATGAGGCGGATGCGGCCTGCCCCACCCCGCCGGACCGCAGCAAGGGCTATCTGTGGGGCGTGTTCCCCACCTACGACGTGTTCCTGGCCGCCGATGACGGCAAGATCGTGAAAAAGCTCACCGACGTCCGCGGCTACGACGCGGAGGCGACCATCAACTTCAAGACGAATCGGATCGTCTACACGTCGCAGACCTCGGGCGATCTGGAGCTGTGGTCGATGAAGCCGGACGGTTCGTCGAAGAAGCAGATCACGAATCGCGAAGGTTACGACGGCGGCGCCGTGTTCTCGCACGACGGCAAGCAGATCGTGTGGCGCGCCACCGATCCGGACAACAAGCCGGTGATGACGCGCTACAAGGAACTGCTGAAGGAGGGACTCACCGAGCCCATGAGAATGGAGCTCTTCCTCTCCGACGCCGATGGCAAGAACATCCGGCAGTTGACTAAGTTCGGCTGCGCGTCGTTCGCGCCGACGTTTACGCCGGACGGCAAGAAGATCATCTTCTCCTCCAACAAGCACAACTGCGACGGCCGCCGTTTTGAGCTGTTCACCATCAACCCGGACGGTTCCGGCCTGGAGCAGATGACCAGCTTCGGCGGATTCACCTCGTTCCCGGAATTCTCGCCCGATGGCAGGAAGTTCGTCTTCGCGTCGGATTACCAGGCGAAACAGCGGTACGAGTTCAATATCTGGGTGGCCGACTGGAAAAACTGAAAGTTCGTTCCGATGTTTGATAGAATCCGATTGCCAGGATCTATGAAACGCAGAACCGCCCTTACTTTGGCTGTCGCGAGCCCCTCCGTCCTCGCGGCGCAGCAGGCTTTGCAGAAGCCTCGCAACTGGCGCACCGCGCCGCTCGGCTATTCCGACACCCCCGTGATTCCCGGCCAGCCCTGGAAGGTGCACGACATCGCGCGCCCCCGGCCCGCGGTGGTGGCGCCCGCTGCCAAGGCCGGCGATCCGCCGTCTGACGCCATTGTGCTGTTCAACGGCAAGGATCTCTCGCAATGGGTCCATGCCGGCCGCGGCGCTGACAAGGGCAAGCTGCTGCCTGCGAAGTGGAAGGTCGAAAACGGCTACGTCGAGTGCGTCGGCAAAACCGGCGATCTGATTTCCAAGCAGAAGTTCGGCGACGCGCAGTTCCACATCGAGTGGGCGGCGCCGGCCGAAATCGACGGTGACTCGCAGTGGCGCGGTAATTCGGGCGTGCTCATCATGGGTCGCTACGAGATCCAGGTGCTGGATTCCTGGGACAACCCGACCTATGCCGACGGCCAGGCGGGCGCGATCTACGGCTGGTGGCCGCCACTCGTCAATCCCTGCCGGCGGCCGGGCGAGTGGAATGTCTATGACATCTTCTGGGAGGCGCCGAAGTTCGAGGGCAGCCGGCTCGTGAAGCCTGCGTTCGTCTCGCTGATGTTCAACGGCGTCCTCGTTCATCACCACAAGGAGGTCGGCGGGCCGATGGCGCACAAAGTGGTCCGTCAGTACGAACCGCACGGCTCGGAGGAGTCGCTGGCGTTCCAGGATCATGACACCAAGCCACGCTACCGCAACATCTGGGTGCGGCGGCTGAAGCCGTACGATTCGAAATAGCCCTACGCCTGCGCCGTGAAGACGCCTTCGGCGGCGGCTTCACTACCACTCAGAATGCGGATGCGGACCAGTCCGGGCGCGAGTCCGGGCGGGATCACGTATTCCACACGATTCAGTGAGACGCTAAGGACCGTCGGATTCCAAACGGCGCCCGATGAGTCGCTGAGCTCTATCTGCGAATCACAGGCAACGTTCGGGCCGGTGGCCGATACCAGCGAACCCGGGGCGAAACTGCACCCGCTGCCGGATTCCACGGCATTGGTTGCCACCCAGCCGGGCGGCAGATGTCTCTGCAGTACCGCGAGCTGTGGCCTGTCCACGGTGAAGTTGTTCAGCGGCTGGATGCCGATCCTGTAGTTTTCCCACCACTCTCCGGCGGACCAGTACGTGGCGTCCATGCCGGCCTGTGCGACAGTGGCCAGCGTGTTATCGAGCACCGTCAGCCAACGCGGATCGTCCCACGGCGCGCCCACCTCGCCCAAATAGCCGCGCACGCCATTGGCGCTGCACCATTCGATGAAGGGCGCCACGCGGCGCTGCCCGTAGTGCGGTAGATCCGGGATCTCGGCGGCTTCCTCGTCGTAGGTGTGTTTGTAGGCGCCGCCGCCCTCGCGGTCGAAATAACAGTGCGCCTCGTATTGGAAGTTGCCGGCCGGATCGGCGATCCACGACGTGGGGCCATTGGCCTCAGGCCACTTGGCCGCGCTGGACCAATCGTTGCCGGGCACGAGGATCAGCTTCGCGTCGCCGGATGCGCGGATGGCATCGACGGCGCACTGCGAGATCACGCGCCAATCGCCGCGGCCCATGTCGTGGGGCTCATTCATGAGGTCGTAGCCATACACACCGGCATCGACGCGAAACTCCTGCGACAGTCGCGCCCAGAGGTCCGCGAAGGCGTGCCTGGTCACGCGCGCAGTGCCCCAGAAGGGATGGTCGTCGATGATGTGCTCGTTGTGCTGGCCGCCTTCGAGGATGCGATAGCGTCCGAAGTTGTGCGGCTGGATGATGAGCTTGACGGCCGAGGCCTCGGCCCAGCGGGCGCTCCGCCGCAGTAGTGCCAGGTAGGTGGCATCCAGCGGACCGTGCAACTCCGGCTGCAGGCGCTCCCAGCGGAAGGCGAGACGGATCAGCCCCAATCCTTTCGATGCCCAGTACTGATAGCTGCGCTCGCTATGGAACGTATAGTGGGTGCCGGGCTGGCCGGGCAGGGCCTGGTCGCCCCACTCGGCCCCCGACAGATTGACGCCCAGCATGGCTCAGACGCGGTAGTAGTCGCCGCGCCAGTTCTTCACGGCCTGCTTGATGTCCTTCTGCTCCATACCGGTTTCCGCTGCCTTCTTCGCCAGTTCCACGAACTCTGCATCGCTGGCGAAGCGCAGCCCGATGACCTGCTGAATGGTGAGGCGCGGGTCCAGCAGCTTGCCGGTCATCACGAAGTGCCGCAGATTCTCTTCGGCACGGATGCCGCGGTCCTGGGCTTTCAGGGCAAAGACACGCGCATACAGGGCGGTGATCATCACCATCCACATCAGGACGAACAGCAGCGCTGCGCTGTAGAACCGGTCGTGGTTGCCCCAGGAGTGATAGAGGTTGACGCCGGATCCGATCATGCTCAGGAAGAGCGCCGCGAGCAGCGCAAGAAACCCCTTCACGGACTGTGTGTGATTCTGAAAATTCTGCTGTTCCATATCCAGCGATGATCGCACGTCGCGTACAATGCGCACATGGCGAATTCGCTGGACCCGCGGGATTGGCAGGCTTTTCGCGCTCTGGGCCACAGGCTGCTGGACGAGATGGTGGACCATCTGGAGAACGTGCGCGAGCGCGCCGCATGGCGGCCGCTGCCGGGTGACACGCGGGCCGCGCTGCGCGAGCCACTGCCGGTGGAGCCGCAGGGCGAGCAGCGCGCGTGCGAGGCTTTCCTGGAGCATGTTCTGCCCTATCCGAACGGCAACACGCATCCCAGGTTCTGGGGATGGGTCCAGGGAAGCGGGACGCCTCTGGGGATGCTGGCCGACATGATGGTATCGGGGATGAATCCGATGCTGGCCGGGTTTCAGCAGGCGCCGGCCCTGGTCGAAAAACAGGTACTGGCGTGGCTGGCGGAACTGATGGAGTTTCCCGATGACGCGTCCGGCGTTTTGTGTTCGTCCGGCACAATGGCAAACTTCCTGGGGCTTGCGGTGGCCATGCAGCCTCGCAATGCTTCGGCGCGCGTCTATTGCTCGGAGGAGACGCATGGGTGGATCCACAAGGCCGCTGCTCTCCTGCGGCTCAACCTGCGCCGTATCCCGGTCGACGCCGCGTTCCGCATGAGTGTGCCGGCGCTGTGTGAGGGGATCGCGGAAGATCGTGCGGCAGGGCTGGAGCCCGCCTGCGTCGTGGCAAACGCCGGCACCGTGAACACGGGTGCGATCGATCCGCTGTCGGAGATCGCCGATCTGTGCGCGGCTGAGTCGCTATGGCTGCACGTCGACGGCGCGTTCGGAGCGTTGGCGCATCTCTCGCCGCCGCTTCGGCCTCTGCTCCACGGCATGCCCCGGGCCGATTCCCTGGCCTTCGATCTACACAAGTGGTTCTCCGCGCCTATCGATTGCGCCTGCCTGCTGACGCGCCACGCAGCCCGGCATCACGCCACGTTCGCGTCCACGCCTTCGTATATGGCGCCTACCGATCGCGGCATCCTCGCCGGCGGAGTCCCCTTCGCTGATCTCGGCATCGATCTCACCCGCGATTTCAAGGCCCTCAAGGTCTGGCTCTCCCTCAAGGCCTACGGGGTGCCCCACCACGCGGCTGTCATCGAGCAAAACGTAAACGACGCCCAGTGTTTCGCCGCGTCCATCGACGCCCACGCCGATTTTGAGCTGCTCGCCCCAGCCGCCCTCAACATCGTCTGCTTCCGCTACGCTCCTGCTCGGCTGGCCCAGAAGCGGCTCGACGACGTCAACGAGGAACTGCTGCTGCGCTTGCAGGAGTCCGGCGTTGCCGTGCTTTCATCGACAATCCTGCATGGGCAATTCTCGCTGCGCCTGGCCAACGTCAACCACCGTTCTAGGCCGGAGGATTTTGAACTGTTGCTGACGGCGCTACTCCAAATCGGCGCGGTTCTCTCTAAATGGTCTTCGTGGTCCCAGCACTTCTTTGCTTCCTGCTCGCCGCTCCGGCGACTCTGCGGCTCGACTATTTCCATACCGGGTCGGCCAGCGAGGAGCATTTCGCTCTCGACACGCTCGTGCAGGAGGGACCGTGGCCGGGGCCGCCTGCGAAGACGGTCGACACCACAAACCTCGGCAAGTATCTGTTCGAGGTGCGCGACGCCAAGTCCGGCACGCTAGTGTATTCTCGCGGCTACGCCAGCATCTTCGGCGAATGGGAAACCACGGTAGAAGCGCACCATCGCAACCGCACGCTGCACGAGTCGCTGCGCTTCCCCGCGCCGTCGGGGCCTGCCAAGATAACAATCTTCAAGCGCGACGCCAAAAACAAATTCAAGGAGCTATGGTCTACGGAGATCGATGCGCGGGACCGGACCGTGGACCGCGCCGCCGCTCCCGCCAATGTCAAGGTCCGGGCTGTGCAGCAAAGCGGCCCCTCCGCGGACAAAGTGGACCTCCTCCTGATCGGCGACGGTTACACGGTGAAGGAGATGGAAAAGTGGCACGCCGACGCCCGTCGGATGACGGAGTCCCTCTTCGCAGCTTCTCCGTTCAAAGAGCGCCGGGCAGATTTCAACGTCTGGGCCATCGACGTGCCCGCCGATGAATCCGGCGTCGCGCGGCCCTCTGAGAGTGTCTACCGGCGGTCCCCCGTCCGCGCCGCCTACGACGCCTGCGGCAGCGAACGTTAGGTACTGACGTTCGATAATCAGCGGCTGCGGGAGATCGCCGCCGCCGCGCCTTCTGAGTTCATCGAGATCGTGGTGAACGGCCGGAAGTACGGCGGCGGCGGGATCCATAACCTCTTCGCCACCGTTGCCAGCGACAACGCCTGGACGCCTTACGTCTTTGTCCACGAGTTCGGCCACCACTTCGCCGGGCTGGCCGACGAATACTACACTTCCGACGTCGCCTATCAGGCAGCCGCCGCGAGAATCGAGCCGTGGGAGCCGAACGTCACCGCCGATCCAGCCAGGCCGAAGTGGAACGACCTGGTCGCCCGTGAAACGGCACGGCCCACAGCCTGGCCCAAGGCCGAGTTCGAGATGCTCCAGAAGGACATCCAGGCTCGCCGCAAGAAAATCCGTGCCGAGAACCGGCCCGAGGAGGAGATGGAGGCGCTGTTCGCGGAGGAGCTTCGGGCAACTGCCAAAATGCTCGCGCCATTTCAAACCGTGGGTGTCTTCGAGGGCGCCATGTATGAGGCCATGGGCTACTATCGAGCCGAGGCCGATTGCATCATGTTTACCCGCAGCGACAAGTTTTGCGCCGCCTGCCGGCGTGGTATCAACCGGGTGATCGATCTCTATACCAACCATGCTGCTCACTGACCGCACCATTCTCATCACCGGCGCGGCGCGCGGAATCGGCGCGGCCATCGCGGAGGTCTGTCGGCGGGAGGGCGCGCTGGTGTACTGCGCCGACCGCGAATACACCGAGTCCCGGCAGTCCGGTGATCGCTGGTGGGAGATCCCCTGCGACGTCTCGCGAGATGAGGATCTCCAGCGCTGTGTCGCGGCCATGCCGCGGCTCGATGGACTCGTCAACAACGCCGGCGTGAACTTCCTCAAGCCCTTCCTCGAGACCACGCTGGAAGACTACGACCGCGTGTTGAACATCGACCTGCGCGCCGTCTTCCGCCTCACCCAGCTCGCCGCGCGCGTCATGCGGGACGGGGGCAGCATCGTCAACATCTCCAGCGTGCACAGCATCGCGGGAGTGCCCGGCGCGCCGCCGTACGACGCGGCGAAGGCCGGCGTGATCGGGCTCACGAAATCGCTGGCCGTGGAACTTGCGCCCATGAAGATCCGCGTCAACGCCATATCTCCAGGTCTGATCGAGACGCAGATCTGGCGCGATGTATTGGCTGCCACCTCCGATCCCCGGCGCTACGAAGAGTATTGGCACTCCAACATTCCGCAGGCCCGGCTGATCCAGCCAACTGAGATCGCCGAGCTGACAGCGTTCCTGTTGAGCGGGCGTGCGTCGTGCATCACCGGCGCCAACATCACCGCCGATGCCGGCATGACCGCCCAACTGGTTAGCCGCGAACCGCAGTTCTGATACAATTCGCTTCAATGAACTGGGTAACCTCCACGGCTCTGCTGGCCGCGGTGTCTATTGTCTCCGCAGCCGAGACGCCCGAAGAACGCTTTGAATCCAGGGTGCGTCCGATCCTCGCCAGGAACTGCTTCGCGTGCCACACGGCGTCGAAGATGGGCGGGCTGTCGCTGACCTCCCGCGAGGCGCTGCTCACAGGTGGAAAATCCGGTCCGGCCATAGTGCCCGGCAAGCCCGGCGAGAGCCGCCTGATCCTCGCCGTGCGGCAGGCCGATCCCGTGATCAAGCCGATGCCCATGACGGGCAAACTGAAGCCCGAAGAGATTGCCGCGCTGGAAGATTGGATCCGCGAGGGCGCCCCGTGGCCGGCCGCGGCAAAAGTGCAGTCCAGCGCGGGCCGTATCACGCCGGAGCAGCGCGCCTTCTGGAGTTTTCAGCCAGTGCGGAAGTCCCCTCCGCCCGCCGTCGCCAATAGCGAATGGGCGCGTCAACCGGTCGATCGCTTCATCCATGCCAAGCTGCGCGAACGCGGTCTGCAGCCCGCTCCGCGCGCCGCGCGAAACGTCTGGCTGCGGCGCGTGACGTTTGATCTCATTGGGCTCCCGCCCTCGCCCGAAGAGATGGACGCCTATCTCGCCGACAAGTCCGCGCAAGCCGATGCGAAAGTGGTGGACCGCCTGCTGGCTTCGCCGCGCTACGGCGAGCGCTGGGCGCGTCACTGGCTCGACGTCGCACGGTATTCAGACGACCGGCTGGAATCGCAAAAGGAACTCCCGCACCCCAACGCCTTCCGTTATCGCGACTGGGTGATCGCCGCGTTCAACAACGACATGCCGTACAGCGACTTCGTGCTCGGCCAGATTGCCGCCGACCTACTGCCCGAACCGCAGCGCACCAAGCTTCTCCCTGGCCTGACGTTCTACGGGCTCAGCCCGGAGCAGCAGGATGAGCGCGTGGATGCGACGACGCGCGGCTTCCTGGGGCTCACCGTCGCCTGCGCGCAATGCCACGACCACAAGTTCGATCCGATCCCCCAAACAGATTTCTACGCGTTGCAGGGCGTGTTCAACAGCACGGTAGTGGACGAGGTGCCGCTTGCCCCCGAAACCGAAGTCTCCGCCTGGAAGGCGCACAAGGAACGGCTCGATGACAAAGAGGCCGAACTGCGCACATTCCAGGATGAGCAGGCAATGATCGTCGCCGCCATGCTCGCCGCCCGGACCAGCGACTACGCCGCCGCAGTGGACGGCACTCGCGGCGTGGACGGCCTGGACGCCGAAACGCTGAAGCGCTGGCAGGAGTTTCTCGACCCCGCGAAGAAGCACGATCATCCATATCTCGATAACTGGCGCGATACCGGGGCGCTTCAGTCCACAGTGCTCGCTCTGCTGGCCGAAAAGAAGGAAATCGATAAGCAGAACCTCGTCCGGCTCGGCGGCTCCGGCGAGCGTGCGGATCTCAGCGGCACAGAACTCCTTTCACTGGACCGCGCCAAGTTCCGTTTCTACAACGAGCTCTTCGGCGCGCGGAAAAGCGTGCTCTACTACTCGGGCAAAGACCTCGATCGCTGGCTCGGCACGCTGCACCTCCAGCACCTCGCCGCTCTCCGCTCCAGCGCCGAAGAGTTGAAGAAGACCCTGCCGCCGCAGTATCCCTTCCTCCACGCCGTCAAGGATTCAGACAAGCCGAAGAACGCGAATCTGCTGATCCGTGGCAGCCGGGACAATCCCGGCGCCGAGGTGCCGCGCCGCTTCGTCTCCATTCTCAGTCCTTCCGATCCGACGCCTTACACGCACGGCAGCGGGCGGCTGGAGTTGGCTCGCGCCATCGCCAGCAGCGAAAACCCGCTGACGCCGCGCGTCATGGTGAACCGCATCTGGCAGCATCACTTCGGGCAGGGCATTGTGCGCACCCCTTCGAACTTCGGGCAGTTGGGCGAGCGGCCCACGCATCCGGAATTGCTCGATTATCTGGCAGCTCGATTCGTGGAGTCGGGCTGGTCTGTGAAGGCCATGCACCGCGAGATCGTGCTCTCTCGCACGTATGCGTCCGCGTGGGTTCGTCACGAAGCCAATGAGGACAAGGACGCGGCGAACCTCTATCTGTGGCGCGCCAACCGCCAGCGCCTCGATGTCGAAACCATGCGCGACACGCTGCTGGCCGCGGGCGGCAATCTGGAACAGGCCGGAGGCGGCCCTCCGTTGCGTCTGACCGACGAGAAAAACTTCAAGCGCACTGTCTACGGCTATCGCAGCCGCCGCAAGCTGGATGGCACGCTGGCGCTCTTTGATCATCCGAATCCGAACACCACCAACGAGCAGCGCAACGTCACCAATGTGCCCCTGCAGCGGCTGTACTTCCTCAACAACCCCTTCGTCATGCGGCAGGGTGAAGCGCTCGCCGCGCGTCTCAAAGGGCCGACCGACGAGGCACGGATTCGAGAGGCCTACCGGTTGCTCTTCGCTCGCCAGCCCGATTCCGATGAACTGCGCATCGGTCTGGCCTTTCTGAAATCAGATAAGAACGGCTGGCCCCGCTATGCGCAGGCGCTGCTCGCTTCCAACGAGTTTCTCTATGTGGATTAATCCATGATCACGCGACGCAATCTCCTCAAGACCATCGGTGCCGGTTTCCCGATGACCGCGTTCGCGCAGATGTCCGCCAACCCGGCCGCGCCCAAACAGCCCCATTTCCCCCCCCGCGCCAAGCACGTCATCTTCCTGTTCCTCAACGGCGGCCCATCGCAGGTGGACACCTTCGACCCCAAGCCCGCGCTCCAGAAATACCACGGCAAGCCCATGCCGACTCCGAATCTGAAGAGCGAGCGCAAAACCGGAAACCTCCTTGGCTCCCCGTTCACCTTCAAGAAATACGGCCAGAGCGGCATCGAGGTCAGCGAGATCTTCCCCGAAATCGGCTCGGTCATCGACGACTTCTGCGTCATCCGCTCCATGCACACGGAGCGCCCCAATCACGAGCCCTCACTGCTGCTCACCAACTGCGGTCAGCGCCTGCCCGGCCACCCCTCCATGGGCTCGTGGATCACATACGGGCTTGGCACGGTGAATCAGAACCTGCCCGGTTTCGTCGTGCTGTGCCCTGGCCTGCCCGTGCTCGGACCCATCCTCTGGACCTCGGCCTACCTGCCCGGACTGTTCCAGGGCACCTACGTTCCGAACAACGAAAAGGAGATCGACAAGCTCCTTCCGAATCTGCGCAACGCGCGCTACTCAACGCCGGAGCAGACCGCGCAGCTCGAACTCCTGCAGCAGCTGAACCGCCGCCAGATGCAGCGCGAAGGCCCGGACCCGCAGCTCGAAGCCGGGATCCAGTCGATGGAGGTCGCCTTCCGCATGCAGACCGAGGCGGCCGATGCCTTCGACATCACGCGCGAGCCGGAGAAGGTCCGCGAGTCATACGGCGACGGAGACTTCGCCCGCGGCTGTCTCATGGCCGCGCGGCTCGTCGAGCGCGGCGTCCGCATGGTCCAGGTCTACTACGGCGACGACCAGCCCTGGGACTCCCATGACGACATTCTCGATCATCGCCGTCTGGCGCGCCTCGCCGACAAGCCCATCGCCGCGCTCATCCGCGACCTGAAGCAGCGCGGCCTGCTCAAGGAGACCATTGTCGTGGTCACCGGCGAGTTCGGCCGCACGCCGGCCACGGAGGTCAGCGGTTTGGTGAAGGTCCAGAACGGCCGCGACCACAACAACCACGGCTATTCCTCCCTGGTGGCCGGCGGCGGCTTCCGCGGCGGCATGACCTATGGCGCCACCGACGATTTCGGCTTCAAAGCAGTGGAGAACCCCGTGGATGTCCACGACCTCCACGCCACTATGCTTCACCAGTTGGGCCTCGATCACACCCGGCTCACCTATCGCTACAGCGGACGCGACTTCCGCCTCACGGACGTGCACGGCAACGTGATCAAGGCGATCGTCGAGACTTGAGGTAGCACAGATATTCGTCCGTTGTTCGCTGCATCCAGGCCAGTGTATGCGCTCGATCATACAACGGGCGAACTTTTGTCGAACAAACGTATATCTTCGACGCACTCGATTGGCCCGGGTTCATTTATACTAGTGAAACTGATTTCACTGCACAGTCAAGAATGTGCGACGCTCTCTTGACTGTCGGTGGATCGGGCCCCATTAGCGTAGACGAAATGGGGAACCGTTGGAGGAGACCATTTGACTACCAAGAATAGCCTTGCCCTTCTTGTGCTCGCGGCGGGACTGACCAGTTCCGCAAGCGCGGCAACCCTGTTTAGCAATGGTTTACCGAATCAGACCGGTGGCGCCGATCTCAACGCCAACCTGGCTGCGGACAACTTTGTGTTCGCATCCGCACAATCGGTGAATCTCATCCGGTTCTGGACTCTGCAGTCCGACGTCAACTCGTATGCCGGTAGCACGGAGTGGAGTATCCGCGCCAACGCCCCTGGGCCCGCGCCAGGTGCAACGGTGCAGTCCGGTTCATTCGTTTCCAACCAGAGCGTGACCGGCAACTCCGCGTTCGGCCTTGCGGAGTACGTGCACACCGGCGCCGTATCGTTCAATCTGGCTGCGGGCAGCTACTGGCTGGTCCTTCACAATGGCCCCAGTTCCTCACAACCCACCACCGAGTTCTACTGGGCGTTCACCAACGACCAGACCGGCGACGCTTCCGCGTGGGAACTCAGCAATCCCGGCGCCTGGGGCGCCATCAGCGCTGAACTGGCTTTCGAGCTCGAAGGCGGAGCCGCCGCCCCCGTTCCCGAACCCGCATCCATCGCGCTTGTTGGCGCAGGCGCCGCTGTCCTGGCGCTGTTCCGCCGGCAGAGGAGGTCCGCATGAGAAGACTACGCATCGCAGTTCTGCTCTCGACTTCAGCGTTAGCTGGCTTCGGCCAGGACATGGTGGTCAAGCAGCCGGTGGCGTCCGGCTTGAGCCCCGCGCTCTCCTCACTGGATGCCCTGATACCGCCAAGATCCTACGCCGGCGAGTTCGACCTACCCAAGGTCTCCCGCGCCACGTTGGCGGCCTTGGCCGGAGGCGATCGCACCATCACGGCATTGGCTCTGCCCCCCACAGCTACGCCGTTTCAAACGACCCTTGCGAGTCTCCCGGTGACGGTGAGCAAGAACTTCACCGGCCTCGGCCGCGGTTTCAATGGGAATTGGACGGACCAGTTCATCGTGCCGCCCGACACAACCATGGCAGTTGGTCCCACGCAGATCGTCCAGTGGGTGAACTCCCGCATGAGCGTCCTCAATAAGACGACCGGCGCGCCGCTGGTCGGCGGGGTGCTTGGCTATGTCAACGGAAATGCGATTTGGACCGGCCTGCCCTCCGGCAGCGCCTGCCGGGACAACAACCAGGGTGATCCGACTCTCCAGTATGACCGCATCGCAGGCAGATGGGTATTGAGCCAGTTTGCCTTCTACGTGAGCACGGCTGGGACTCCCATAGCTCCCTTCGCGCAGTGCGTTGCCGTCTCAACCACTGGCGATGCAACGGGAACCTACGCCCTGTACGAGTACGTTTTTGACGCGCTCCCAGACTATGGAAAACTGGCGGTCTGGCCGGACGCATACTACATCACGTACAACGATTTCACTATCAACCCAACCTCGGGCGCTACCGCCTTCGTGGGAGCCAAGGTCTGCGCCTACGACCGCGCCGCAATGATCGCCGGTACCGCAGCTACGCAGATCTGCACCCCCCGCGTCATCAACCGGTTCTCGTTCCTCGCTTCGGATCTGGATGGCAGCACTCCGCCGCCCGCCGGCGCTCCGAACTTCGTCGTTTCGCAGGACTGGTTCTTCTTCTTGAGCGGACCCTATTCCATTCGCTTGCAGAAGTTCCACGTCGATTTTGCGACGCCGGCCAATTCCACCTTCACCGATGGAATCGGAGGTGGTTTCAACACCTTCATCCAGATTCCGTTGTCTGGCATGTTGGCAGCCTGCGGCGATAGCGGCGGATCCTGCGTCGCCCAGCCGGGCACGGCCAGGGTGCTGGATACCTTGTCCATGCGGCCCATGTACCGCCTCGCCTATCGGAATCGCGGAACCAACCTGGAAAGCCTCGTGTTCACTCACACGGTGGATCCACCTAGCTCCGCCACCGCCAGTATGCAATGGGTGGAGCTCCGCAACCCCGGAGCCAATCCCCCGCAGGTCTACCAGAACGGCGCGATTAGTACTGCCGACGGTCTGAACCGTTGGATGGGCAGCGCCGCGATGGATAAGGCCGGCAACATCGCGATGGGCTACAGTGTCTCCAGTTCCACCGTCAACCCGGGCATCCGGATCGCCGGCCGCTATCGCACCGACGTTCGCAACAGGCTCCGCGGCGAATTGAACCTCGTCACCGGTGGCGGCGCTCAAACATCCACCGCGCAGCGTTGGGGCGACTACAGCACAATGCAGATTGATCCGTCCGACGACTGCACGTTCTGGTACACACAACAGTACATGAGCGTGACGGCGACACGGGACTGGTCCACGCAGATCGTTGCGTTCAAATTTCCCAACTGCGCGCCGTAAGCTCGGTGACCGTTGCAAACAGAAGGGCTGCCCTCCATCGGGGCGGCCCTTTCTAATTACCGGGACCTGATGCAATACAACGCCTGGGCGCTGCGCAGGTATAACGCTCCATCCACAATCACCGGGCTCGCCACAAAGAACTGATCGGTCAGCGTATTGGTGGCCAGCACTTCGTACTTCTCCCCGAGCTTCACGATCACCACGTCGCCCTCCTCCGTCGCGAGGTACAGCTTGCCGTTCGCGGCCACCGGCGACGCCTTGAAGTTGTACGGCTTGGGCAGGCGCTGCTGCCGGTA
>CAYVDY010000129.1:0-13722 GCA_964450255.1 uncultured Candidatus Solibacter sp.
GCGGGCACTGCAATCGGCAGCAGTTGCGTGTCCGAAGGCATGGTTGCAGCCGGGGCACTCGTGGCGGCCGGTTCCGGAAAGGACGTGTCCATTGACGGTACGGCGGGCGCCGGCGCGATCTCGCGGGCGCAACTGACACCGAAGGTTGAGCGTACCGCAACCGGCGCCATCGCCTCGTCCGATCTCATTGCCGAGACCGCCACGTGCGTCATAACCGGCAGCGATTCGCGGAAGTCCGCAGCCACCGGTTCCACCATTTCTCTTGCGATGGCCGGAGCATCGGCTGACAGCAATCCCACCGGCTCCAGGCATTCACAGGAGCGTAAATGCGGCCTCGCTGCGGAGTGGCTGGCGCGAACGGGAAGGGCTGTTATGCTGCTGCTGGGCAGCGCCAAGGCCGACGTGAAGGGTGGTGCAATCTCACCAGCCGCCGTTCGGATCCCCACCGGTTGCGCGGATTGCAGAATTGCCGGTTCCGGAGCCGGTGCGGTCCGCTCAACTGGCTCGACGGCTCGAATGAACTCTCTCAGTTGCAGGCAGCGAGCGGCCGTTCGCAACGATGTGTCCCTGGACGCATAGTCGGCAGGAGCCGGAAGACTCACAGTCAGGGGCATCGGCATCGCCGGACGGCTGATTCTTACCGGTGGCGGCAGGATGCCGTCCACCGCTACTGGTGGCGCCTGCGGCATCTGCCCGGCGCCGTAAGCCGGCCCATTCGCCCAGACGCGCATCGGCACATTCGGCGTCGACGGGTTCAGAGACTCCCAACCCATGGCTTCCGGAGGGACAGCGAGGATGCGGCCAGGCCGCAGGACCGGCCGAGGCAATCTGAGGCCGCCGAGCCCCGCCTCCTGCAAGTGGCCCGATTTCCGTTGGATGCCCGCCTTCACCAGCCGCACACCCAACCGAAACAGCGGCCGCAAGGCGATCGCCCGAGGCACGCGCGGGCATTCCAGCGGACCGCTTTCCACGACTCCGTACAGCGCCCCGGAGTCAGCGAAGTTCAGCGATTCCCGACGCGCGGGCCTTTCTGGCAGCGCCGCCTCCCAATTCGACGACTCCGGTTCCATGGCCGGTGCCGACATCCGGTGCTGGTTCCGCGGGCGGATGCTTTCCACAAACGGGAACGTCTCGACGAATACAGGATCGGCGTCGGAGGAGTCCATCGCCCGCAGACGCTCCACCGCAGCCATCGCAGCCATTGTGGCGGCATGGCTTGGACGCTCAATCCGCACCTGCGATTCCTTCAGGCGCGCCAGAGCCAGTTGGCTTTCGTTGCTTCTATAAAGATCGCGGTGTTCTGCCGAGCAGAACTCCCCATTGGCGATCTTCCGCAGCAAGTTGAGTTTCTTGCCGCACTGCAGGCAGCGCATGCCGAATCAGTATCCTTCCACAGGATTTATCGGCACCGGACAGATGATCCGCCATGAGAAAGTGCACCTAGAAAGCTTCTAAGGTCCTTAAGCGTGAAACAGGCCCGGACCCCGGGACTATCGAACCGACTGGATCTCCACGTCGTCGCGCCGGATTCGCTCCTCGGATAGACGCGCTCCGAGGCCCGGCCCTTCAGGCAGCGGCAGCCAGCCATCCACCGGAATCAGGGAGGCGTCCATCAGTCCCTCGTACTCATCGAGGTAGTGGCGCCGCACGGTTTCGAGAATGCGTAGATTCGGAATCGCAGCGGCCAGGTGTGCGCTGGCCCAATGAAGAACGGGGCCCCCGCAGTTGTGGGGCGCGACTGGCAGGTAGTGCGCCTCCGCCATGGCTGCGATTTTGCGGGCTGTTGTGAAGCCGCCGCACCAGGCCAGATCCGGCATGACGATGCGCGCGGCGCGGAGTTCGAGTAGCTCGCGGTACTGCCAGTGGGTCATCAGACGTTCGCTCAGACAAAGCGGAAGCCTGGTGGACTGCGCCAATTCCCGGTAGGCCGACAGGTTGTCTTGCGGCAGCATCTCTTCCAGCCACATCGGCGCCAGCGACTCCAGCGCGCGGGCGATCTCCATCGCGCAAGGCAGAGACCAGTAGCCGTGAAACTCCATGGCTACGTCGATGGAGTCGCCGAATTCGCGGCGGATGGCCTCCAGGCCGCTGAGTCCCTGGCGCATCTGCGCGGCGGTGATGAAGTTGCCGCCGGTCTCCCTGGCAATGGGGTCAAAGGGCCAGATCTTCATTGCGCGCACGCCCATATCGAGCAGAGACCGCGCGAGTTCCACCGGCTGCGTGAGGAAATCGAGGTGATCGTAGCAGGTGTTATAGACGCGAATCCGGTCACGGCACGGACCGCCCAGCATCTGGTAGATGGGGCGGCCGCAGGCTTGGCCGGAGATGTCCCAGAGCGCGAGATCAATGGCGCTCATGGCACGCATCTCTGCCCCTGCCCACCCGCTGTAGCTGACCTCCAGGAACAGATCCGCCCAGATCTTCTCGATGGCGAGTGGATCACGGCCAATCAGTTTGGGGGCCAGCCGCTCCAGTACCACCACCTGTTCGCTGGCCGGGTGGGGGTAGGTTTCGCCGAGTCCGATCAATCCCTCGTCGGTATGAACACGAACCCACAGCCAACCGATTGGACCGGCATGGACCGTCAATCCGCGCTTCAGCCGGATGGTCTCGACCGCGGTGATCTTCATTCGTCCGGGAGCCCCAACACTACAAGGGTTCGGGGAATCGCAAGCTGGACTTGGCCAGTGCCTTGCCAAGCACCTCAACCGCGTCCTTGTCTTTCAGACCGCGACTGGTTGCCATTTCGGCCACCAGCATGACTCGCGCCCTGTCCAACATCTTCTTCTCGCGGAACGACAGAGGCTTGGCCGATTGCAGCCTGGCCAGGCATTTCAGAACCTCGGCAATCTCCAGCAGGCTTCCGCTCTGCATCTTCGCCGAATTCTCTTTGAACCGATCCTTCCAATCCTGGCAGCCCTTGCTTTCGCCGCAGGCCAGATAGTTCAGGACCTTGGTGATCTCTCCGTTTTTTGTCACCTTGCGCAAGCCCACCTGATCGACATGGGAAAAGGGGACCATCACAGTCAGACTGTTATAAGAAAGACGGAGCAGATAAAATTTTTCAGCTTGCGTGCCGAAGGACCGAGAACTAATGTTCTCGATCGTGCCCACCCCATGGTTGGGGTAGACAACTTTCTCACCGACTTGAAAGGTCATGCAGGGACCTCGCTGCCACCTTCGTAGAGTTGTAGACGAGACTACATCTGGGTAGCTCCAAATGTAAACTGACTGTGATCTAAAGTCAACGCTAAAGCGCCCCAAGCCGCTGAATTTGGGACATTTACGCGACTTAATCTGAATCTGCACCAGCAGCGGGGTGTTTCTGAATCAGGTAAGTGTGTCTTGTTTGACGCAGCGTAACACCTGCGAGTGGTGGCTAACCGCGTTGATCCTGCAAGGGGTTACACGCTGAATGGTGTTCAGCTCACCAGTCGTTTCACGTACTCGAGGTTTTTCTTCATGTCATTCTCTATTGACTTGGAGGGGCTTCCTGTCTCCAGATTGGCGAAGCCCTCGAAGCCGAGACTCATGATTCGTTTCATCGCTTCCGGGAAGTTGATCTTGCCCTCGCCGATGTAGCCCTCGTCCTTGAGGTGGAACTGGCAGATCCGCTTGGCGCCCAGCCAGGGGATCTCCTCCATGATGTCGTGGCCCGCGCGGGTGGAGTTGCCGACGTCGTAGTAGACCTTCACCGCCTTGCTCTGCGAGCGCTCCATGATGCGCACGTTGTTCCGCGCCGAGATCGTGTTTTCGAGCCCGAGCTCAATGCCGGCCTTTTCCGCTTCCTTGCCGAGTTCCTTCAGCGCGTCGCCAACATAGTCGAACTCGGCGGCTGTGGCCAGCGCGCACTTGCCGAAGTACGGCATCAGCATCACTCGCGCGTTGAGCTTTTTCGTGATCGGGATACCGTCGGCGATCCACTTTAACGCCAGCTTGTCGTTCTTGCCGCAACTGGCGTGCAGGATGTCCAGGCAGGTCCCGGCCAGGGCGATCTTTTGCTGTTTGGCGGCGGTGAGGTACTCCTCCTGCAGTGCGGCGTTATCGAGCGGAAGTTTGCCGTCCACCGCGACTCGGCCCAGGCTGATCTCGACGCCCTGGAAGCCCAGCCTCGCGGCGAGTGCCACCGCTTCCACCTTGCCGGAAAGGCGCAGGTTCCAGTCCGTCACGCCGATCTTGAGTTTCGAAGTCTTGCCGAAGGCCGGCACGGCGGGTGCTGCCAGGGCAGCCAGGAGGAGATCTCTGCGGGTAATCATAGTTGCGGCTCCTATCTTATGCCAGACGCTCGTCGCTGAGACGAACCATTCGCACCGGTTCCTGTTTCAACCGTTCTTCAAACACATCGTTCTGGGCCGCGGCTGTGGCTACGCCGGTCCCCCCCCTGAGCTGGAGGTCGCCCCAGCGCAGTTGGATGTTGTCGCCGGCCAATTCGGCGCTGTATGCCTCGCTGGTGAATTCGGCGCCCGGCTCGGCCAGCTCCAACGCAAACGCCAGAAAGGCTTGCCTTGTCTCGCTCCACCGCACGATCCGCGCGCCTTCGGGCGGCTTGAAATCCATCGTGAGTGTCAGGCTCTGGGTAGTCTTGTTGATCTTCACCTCCGGTTCATGCGCGCCAAACCGGGCATCGAGAAGGCGGAAGCGCGCGGCGAGCAGGGAAGACCGAAGTTCCACCGCCCCGTCCCTCTCTTCCGCTGTGAATCCGTCGGGCAGGCCTTCGAAATCGAGCTCGGCAAACAGCCGGCCGCACACGAACTCGCCGCCCTGAATGGGGTCGAGGGAGATGTGCTTGTCGCCGCCGGGACTGCGGAAGTTGATCAGCCCCAGTACGCGCGGCCCCTGCTGCACGGAGAAGAACAACGCGGAGGAGAAGTCGTAGCCGTCCTTGATCACGCGCAGTTGAATGACGCGCGCCGGGCGGCCGGAATCGCCGAAGTAACCCAGCAGAGGACGGCGCTGCACCCAGAAATCGGAGCGGTCGGCCGAGCCGAGCGAGAACGACTTGCCGAAATAACTGACTCCCTGCGTCGGCGGCTTGGCGATGAACAGCTCGCGATGTTCCGTCCCCGGCGCCGCCGTCAGGAATCGGGCCACCAACTCGGAGGGGCAGCGGTAGTCGTGGATGGCGGTCTCACCGTCGTCGGACGGGCTCCTGTCGAGATTGCAGAGGCCGAGTTTGGCGTCCAACGCCTTCTCCAGCCAAACAGGCGACCCGGCGTCGTTGCCGTAGCATCGGCTCATCGGCCCCGTGAACTGCATGCGCGCGGTATCCCAATGCGTGGCGAGGTGCATCCAGCAGCGGCGCTCGATGGCCGCGGCACGGCGGCGCGCCTCCTCGTCCTTGACGAACATGCGGATCCGCGTCAGGTTCGTCAGCGTAACGCGGGCGTAGGTCGGCGAGTTGTACTCGGCGAAGGATCCGGTCTCGTCGATCTGCCGCCCCAGTCTCACGATGCGCTCACGGGCGTAGGCGCCGAGCTCCGCGTCGCCCAACAGTTCGGCGGCAGCCAGCGTGACAAACGTGCCCTTCACGGCGATGTTGGTGTAGGACATGCTGACGTTCCGGCGCTTGACGGAGTGCGCCGCATGGCGAATGGCTTCGCGGACCTGGGCGCGTAACTCCGCGCCCAGCGCTTTGCCGTGCCGGAATTCAATCAACAGCAGTAGCGACCCGTTGAAATCGGCCCAGTTCCAATCGGCCGGAGCCATTTTGTCCGGCGGCTCCTGCAGATACCAGCCCCAGATGCCGTACCATTTGCTCGCGGGGTCAGTGACCTGTAGCGCCACGACTCGCGAGATGATCCTTCGGGCGCGTTCGATGCTGGCCGGCGCGCCGTCCTCCAACAGAAGCAGCCCGTACTCCAGCGAATCGCGCGTCGGATGGGCCTGGCACTCGCGCAGCTTCGTGTGATATCGATACTCGGGCCCGAGGATGGAGCGAAGCATCTGCTTGTCCTCGTCGAAGCGCAGGCCGCGCGACTTGACGGCCCGGTCGATCAAGTCCCTGTTCCAGCGGGTGGGCCACGATGTCTCCTGAGCCGGCTGCGAGCACGCCGTAGCGGCAGCAAGCGGCGCCAGCGCGAACTCTCGCCGGTTCATGTCACTTCTTCTCCGCCGGCGCGCGGCGCCGGAACGTCTGGTCCAGGAACCGCACCGAATCCACTTTGCCGTCCCCGTTCAGCGTGAACTGCGCTGGAGTACTGGCTTGGTTGGAGTCGTCGTCCTTGGTTTGAAACATATCAAAATGCCAGTGGCCCAGCGAGAGCTTCATACTGCCCCACTCCAGTTGCAGGCCCTCGGCCAGAGGCGTGATCCGCGCGATGCCGTAGCCCGGATTCTCGTATTCGCCCGCGTAGTCCGGCAGGCTGAGCGACGGCCGCGTGCCGGTGACGCGCTTGGCCAGACGCTCGGCCTCTTTCGCGTCGGCCTCGCGCTCCTGCCGGTCCAGCACCGTCTTGTAGAGCGCTGCCCAATCGCGCCGCGGCTCCGGAACATTCAGCACAATGTCGAGCAGCGCGTAACGCAAGGACTCCACCACGCTGGCCAAGTTCACGTTGGTGAGAATGATGAAGCCGAGCTGCTCCTTTGGCAGGAAGCCGGCGTTTGCCCGAAAGCCGTCGATGGCGCCGCCGTGCGAGATCAGCTGCCGTCCGCGGTAGTCCTGCACGAACCACCCCATTCCGTAGCTGCGCAGATTCGTCTCCGGGTTCAGTTCGGCCCACGGGGCCTCGTCACGCACCACCATTTGCGGCGAATGAGTCTCCCGCAAGCTCTTCTCACTGACGATGCGCTGGCCGTCGAACGCTCCGCCCGCGATGTGCAGGCGCAGCCACTTCGTCAGGTCGCGCACGGAGGAGTTCATTGATCCGGCCGAGCCGATGTTGGAGACGTCGCGCCATTTGCCCTCCTTCACGACACCCTTACTGGCCTCATGCGGAGTGGCGACGTCTGCCGCGCGCTGCGCGTCGGCGGCGTTGAATCCGGTGTTGGTCATGCCGAGCGGGTTCAGGATGCGGCTGCCCAGGAACATCTCCCAGGTGCCTCCGCTGGTTTGACCGACGGCCTCTCCGGCGGCCAGGAACATGATGTTCTGATACTGCCAGGTGGAGCGGAACGGCTTGGTCAGCGGGACTTCGGCGATGTGCCGCAGGATCTCGGCACGGGTCCAGTTGGTGCCATACCAGAGGGAGTCGTTTCGGCTCAAGCCGGTGCGGTGGGAGAGGATGTCGCGTATCGTGACCAGCGCATTGGCCTGCGGATCGCTGAGCCGGAATCCGGCCAGGTGCTTGCCGGGATGGTCCTCCCACTGCACCTTGCCTTCATCGACAAGGATGGCTGTGGCCGCGCTGGCGAACGCCTTCGTCGTGGACGCGATGGCGAAGCGCGTGTCCGGCGTGACGGCGTCCGTGCCGCCGAGTTTCTTCACGCCGAATCCTTTCAGATAGATCACCTCGTTCCCGCGGACTAGGCCCACCGCAATGCCGGGAGCCTGAAACATGGCCCGAGTCTTCTCGACGGCCGCATCCAGCGCGGCGGTGTCGATCGTCTGGGCGCCGAGAGAGATGGCGGTGAGCAGGAGCAGAGGCAGAGCACGCATCGTCCTATCAGTTTATGCGGTACGCCTTCCTAGTTCGAAACCCACACTGGAATCATATTCACTCTCGACCATTCGGTTTCGAGGCCCAGCAGATGAAGGCCGGTCGCGAGCCAGGGAACCTGGATCTCCAAGTCCGTGACCCCGATGAGCTTGTGCGAGAGTGTCTGTCTCAAAACAGGGGCCGGTTTGCCTCCGATTCCAGCCCGGATCACTACCGATGGCGTCACCACCGCGCCCTCGGCCGGCAACTCGCCCGCGGCAATCGGCGGATCGGTCGCGCCTGTCCCGACCACCGAGAGGCGGATGGTCTCGCCGGGATAGACGGGGTTCCCCGCGGAGAGAACCGAACCATCCGATCTCGTCACAAGAGTGGCGGCTGGAAAGCTAGTGGGAAGTCCGACCGATGCCCGCGTCTCGCGGCCGTAGAGCGCCGCCCGGGCGAGTACCGTGCCATCACTGGAGATCAGATCGACGCTTCCCTGGGTTCCTTCCAAATCCAGGTCGTACGGGAACTGCACCTCAAACCTCCTGACCGTCGAACTGGCTGAAATAATTGGCAGTTTCCGCGAGCGATAGACAAAGGAATAGCCGTTCCAGTCCAAGGGAGCGGGGGACAACTCGCTCCACGAACCCGTTGCGGCCAGTTCTGCGAAGGATCCTCGCAGATCAATCGTCGTCCGTACACCGGGGCAGACGCTCTGGGGGCCCAGGACCGAATTGAAGGATGCAGAAAGTGCCGGCGGATACACCACCACCGTGACGCCAACGGTGATCTCCTTACCCTCCACCCGAACTACGAACTTCTCATTCGTCTGCGCTCCAGAATACCGGGCGAGATCTAGCGTCACAGTCAACTGAGCCGGACCAACCCCGGACGCTGGCTCCACGCGCAAGCGCTCGGGGACGGACAGGACCTCGAAGGGCGAATCGGGTGATGCGTTCACCTGCACAGTAGCGCGATTCGCTTGAAATCCTGCAAAGGTACTGAATTGGAGAAACGCCGGAGTCACCAGCGGTGCCGGACCGGGTCGGGTGATTCGGATTCCAATCACTCTCCTCACGCCAGCGGCAAAGACACTCACAACCTCAGTCTCCAGAGCGCCGGGTTTCAAGTCGTCCCTTCGCGCGACGACCCTAATTGCCGCCGGCGTCTGCCCGGTCAGCGGCTCCAGCGAAACCACCGACGTCGGAACAGTAGAGTCGATCTGGAATGGAACGGCGACATCCCTCACCTCATTGGTCACGCTGGATCTCAGTGTTGCACTCACCTGGATTGTGCCTTCGGCCGTTCCTCCCTCCGCCGGAAGTACTAGCGTGTTTGGTCCTGTGACCACTACATCCGGACTCCTCCAGATAGTGGTGAGCGGCAAGACCTGAATCGAAGGACTGCTCAGCGCGCTGACCAAGAGAATCGCTGCCGGTTCGCCCATGTTGGTCCTCGGACCCGGCTCCGTTCGAACCGTCACGGTGGCCGGTGTGACACCTTCGGCCGAACTCACACTGTACGGTGCATTCAGCGGGCAACAGAAACTGGGCCGCGGAGGAAAGACCACATATGGGATCGAGTCGGCATTGCCGGTAACCCGGAAGGACTGCTCGATGGGCCCTTCACTCGCCATGCCCTCCATCACGACATAGCCGCGATCTGCGTCTACGTGAGAGTCGGCAGTCCCAGTCGTCAGCAGTCTGCCGAAAGAGATATCGGCTTGCGTGCCCTGGACTCTTTCCGGATCACGGCCGAGGGGGCCGATCGGTGCAAGCGTGGATGGCACCGGAGAATCGATCTGCGATCCGTTTGCTGCCACCAGAATGGCGTCACCGGCAACGGCGAACGCATCTGGCGCCAGCGCCGGAATTCTGATGGGCCGCCCGGCGGCACTGCCGTCAGATTCAAGCACCAGCAACTCCGTGGAAGGAACTACGGCCTCGGGATAGAAATTCATCCCGAGGAACCCCGCCTTCATTTCGTAACGGTAGGGAACATAGATGCGTCCCCCGGCCGCTGTCAAACCCTTCGCTCCGGTTGAGGAGCCGCTGCCGACGTAGGTGCTAAACTGCAGCGATGTGCCTGTGGGATTCAGGCGCGCGGCAAAGCCCTGGAAGAGTGCGAACGTCCGGTATGGGGCGCCATCAGTTGTCGGAAACGGTTTCTCCAGAGACGAACCGGTTCCGTACTCACAGTGCCCTGCGACATAGATGGCACCGTCCTCGTCCAGCGCAATATAGCCGGCCGAATCTCCACCCGAGCCCCCAAGCAGCGTGGCGAAATGCAGGCTGGAGCCGTCGGGCCGGAATTTCATCACGAACGCGTCTCCGCTGCCGGCGGGTTCGGATTGGATCACGCCCGGCGTCGCGGGAAACGGTTGTCCATAATAATCCGCGCTGGCGCTACCACCGGCCACGTATACGTTCGATTCCTTGTCCACGGCGATAGCGCGCGGCTCCAGGCTGAAGCCCTTCGACAGTTGCGTGCCAAAAACCAGGGCGCTGCCATCCGCCTTGAGCTTCGCCAGGAATCCGCTTCGGGAACCCGCGGCCGCCGGTCCCGAAAACGCACCAGGGGTCACTGGTCCGTGGCCGCCGGCGGCGACATAGGCTTGTCCCGCATCGTCGACGGCTATGGCGGCCTCCGAATTAGCCTGATAGGGCGAGAGAAGAGCAGCATAGGCGACTCGCGTTGCGTCCGGATTCAACTTGAGAGCAAATAGCGCATCGCGAGCGTCAACCAACTCGCTCCGAAACGAGCCTGCTGCGCTCTGCAACTCCGCCGGCGACGTCGTGTATCCGACGACGTAAACGCTGCCGTCTGCGCCGACCGCCATTCCCAGCGGCAGCGACGGCCGGATGATGGTACTCCAGGTCAGCGACCAGCCGTCGATCCGGATCTTCGCTACGAACGTGTCTCCGTTTGACGAGGGTGGTGAATCAGTCGGCCCAAATGTGACGGTGGCTGGAAAATCGGGAGACCAGGTAGTCCCCAAGACGTAGAGGTTTCCCGCCTGGTCGGGAATGATGGACTTGACTTGATCCTGGCCCGAGCCGCCCATAACCTGGATGGAATGGAGAAGCGCATCCTGAGCGCACAAACTAACTGAACCAAAAAATAGAATTAAGCCAATTCGAATCGGAATGATGACGGTATCAGCGTATCATCTGAGCCGGTCCGATCCTTCAACGCAGAGACGGAAACTGGCGAGCGCGGGTTGCTTGGCCGCACATAGGCGTTCCGGATGGCCGACGCTACTGTTCTATAGTGGAGCAAAGGGGTTCGCAATCGTATATGGTCAATCACCGCTGGATTTCGCTATTGGCATTCGTGTCTCTCACGGCGCCGCATGCATTCGGTCAGGCCGCGGCAATGAACGGCCAGATCATCGGCACCATCACAGATCCGGCCGGCGCCTCCGTGCCAAAGGCCAACGTCAAGGTCCTCAACAAGGGAACCGGTTTTGCACAGGCCACCGTCACCTCTGCCAGCGGACTCTACCGCTTCAACGTGCTGCCGCTCGGCGAATACGAGATCGCGGTCGACGCCGACGGATTCGCGCCTGTGAAGCGCAGTGGGATTGAGATCAATGCCGGCGCCACCGCCACCGTGGACATCGCGCTGTCCGTCAAGGGTGTGTCGGCTGAGATCGTCGTCTCTGCCGCCTCGCCCGTGGTCGACCCGTCCCGCACGGATCAGGGCAGTACGCTGAGCTCCAATGCCATCACGAATCTGCCCCTGCTTTCGCGCAACCCCTATAACTTCATCCTGCAGCAGCCGAACGTCAGCGGCCGCGGCAATACCGAATTCGGTGTGCCCCGCAAGCTGAACGCCAATGGCTTCAACGGGCGGATCAACTACCAGCTCGATGGCTCCAACAACGTGCAGAGCGATCGCGCCGGCATCCGCCTGATGCCGGTGTCGAACACTTGGGTGCAGGAGATCCAACAGGTTTCCAATGGGTTCTCGCCGGAGTTCGGCAACACGGTTGGCACGGTGTTCAACACCATCACCAAGTCCGGCGTCAACGATCTACACGGCGAGGCTGGTTACATTTTCCGCCGGACTCCATTCTCAGCCCGGCCAGCCTTGCTCGCGGCCAGCCGGCCTACGCCGGAAGTGAACGTGAATGCCTACTTCGTCGATGGGGGCGGCCGCATCGTGAAGGATCGAGTGTTTTGGTTCGGCGCCTATGAGAAGGTCAAGCGTGATCTGCCCGCGCCGGTCACCGTCTCGCCGGCCACCATCGCGCAACTCGGGCTGCCGGCGAGCTTTGCCGATGCCATCCCGTTCGCTCAGGACGTCACCTTCTTCCTGGCCAAGACCGACATCCAGATATCGAACTCACATCGTCTCTCGCTCCGCTACAACGGCCACCGCAACGACTCGCCGTATAACTCTTCCACCATCGGCGGCCTGTTTCTGGTCGACCGCACCTACAAATTCGTAGATCGCTCGCACGGCGGCGCGGCCCAGTTGATTTCAACGCTCTCCCCGCGCATGGTCAATGAAGCACGCTTTCAGATGCCCTACCGCTCCCAGCGCAACGATCGTTTTGAAGCCACCGGCAGCGGACCAGCCATCTCCATTCCGGGCGTGGCGTTTTTCGGAAACACTGTCGATTCGGGCTTCGTGTATGAGGAGGCGACGCCCGAGTTCAGCGACAACCTGAGTTACAACCTCGATCGCCATTCACTGAAGTTCGGTGGCAGCATTCGTGCGATCCGCGATACCCAGGTGCAAAACGTGAGCGCCAACTACACATTCCCGAACATCGCAGCGTACCTCGCCGCCAAGAGCGGCGCGGCGCCCAAGGGCTACAACTCTTTTGCCCAGTCGATCGGCGAGCCCTCGGTCAATTACAACTCGATGTTCACGGGCCTCTATGGCCAGGATCAGTGGAAACCGCGGGCCAACATCACGCTGATCTACGGCGTGAGGTATGACGTTTACACGCCGCCGGGCGCCAACGAGGCTTCGCCGTTTGCCTACTCCAAGCAGTTCCGCACCGATAAGAACAACTTCGCGCCCAGGCTCGGCCTGGCCGTCGGAATGGGCAAGACCGTGCTGCGTGCCAGCGCCGGCATCTTCTTCGATCCCTTCCAGACCGATACCTACCGCAGGTCGATTCTGAACAACGGAACGCCCATCTTCTTCAGCGTCAACCTGAGCCCCACGTCTCCCATCGCGCCGTCATTCCCCAACGTCTTCACCGGGATTCCCCCAGGCTTCACGCTACCCCTGCAGGACATCACTGCCGTAGACCCGAGTTTCGGAACGCTCTACTCGACCAACGCCAATGTCAGCCTCAGCCGCGAGCTCACTTCCAATCTGGGAGTGACTGCAACCTACCTGTTCACACGCGGCAACCGCCTGCCCATCTGGAGGAACATCAATCTCGGACTCACTGGCAGCAGCCTGGCGGATGGCCGCCCGATCTTCGGCGGCACGAGGCCCATCGGCGGGTTTGGGAACATCCTGGCCGCCGAGAGCGTCGGCCAATCCGTCTATCATGGTTTCAACACCACGTTGAACAAGCGGTTCTCCAAGGGCTTCGAGATGTTTGCAACCTGGACCTGGTCCCATGCCATCGACGATGCGCCCGAACAGAACAATATCGATAGCGGAGCGTTCCTGCTCTCCGATCCCACCAACCGCCGGCGCGACCGGGGCAATTCCCTGACCGACCGCCGCCACGCCTTCAACGCCAATGGTGTGTGGACTCCCACGAGTTCGGCAGCCAACAAAGCGCTTCGCTACCTGGCCAACAACAACCGGTTCGCGGCGGCCGTGGTGCTTCAGCACGGCGAAGTCTTCAACCTGGGCAGTAACCGCTTCCTGAACGGCGATGCTTCCACCGGGACCGCGTTTCAGCGGCCGCTGTTCGTCGGCCGCAACACACTGCGCGCACCGAACATGTACGAGTTCAATATGCGCTACTCGCGCATCTTTGTGCTGAAGGAGCGGTGGCGTCCCGAGTTCTTCATGGAGTCCACCAATCTGTTCAACCGCACCAATGTGACCGGTATCAACAGTACGGCGACGGTGGATACGCTGGGGCAGATCACGGCCCCGGCCAGCCAGGCATGGAGCGCGGCAATGGATCAGCGGCCCATCCAGTTCGGTGTGAAGCTGAGCTTCT